>JBAZCG010000008.1:0-60176 GCA_041671085.1 Desulfurivibrionaceae bacterium
GGGGAAGCGGCAAAAGCCGCGGCCGAGGTGGTGAAAAATATCGAGGTGCCGGTTATTGTCTGGGGCTGCGGCAACGGCGAAAAGGACACGGAAACCCTGCGGGAGATTACTTCCCTGATCGGCGACAAGAAGGTGTGTCTGGCTCCGTTGTCCGACAGCAACTATCGGGCCATCGGCGCTACCGCCATGGCCTTCCAGTACCCAATGGTTGCTGCCTCGCCCATTGACGTGAACCTGGCCAAGCAGCTCAATATCCTGCTCGAGAATCTCGGGGTCTCCCTGGATTCCGTATTGATCGACCCGTCTATTGGCGCACTCGGCTACGGCATCGAGTACACCTACTCCGTTATGGAGCGGATTCGCCTTGCCGCTCTTACCCAGAAAGACGAGAAACTGCAGGTGCCCTTTATCTGCAACCTGGGCCGCGAGGTCTGGAAGGCTAAGGAATGCCGCTTGCCCTCCGACGAGATGCTCGGCGATCAGGAAACCCGGGGCATTCTCATGGAGGCTATCACCGCTTCTTGTATGTTGATGGCGGGCGGCGAATTGATGATCATGCGGCATCCGAGAGCGGTTTCTCTGACCAAGTCGCTGATCGCCGGTCTCATGGGTTAACCGTAGTTCAAAATGTAGAATAATTGGGATGTCGGGATCGGCATAAGGTGCCGTAACGAAAAGGTTGTTTCGTAACGGCTCCTAAATTGTCTGAACTTGTAGAGTAAAGAGGAGAAAAACAAAATGTCTAAGATCATCTGTTCAGCCGCCATCCGTGGGGCTCACAAGATAGTTGATATGGCGGAAGCGAAGTTCGAGGAGGCCATCAAGAAGTACGGCCCCGAGCAAGAGGTGCATTTCCCGAACACCGCTTACTTTTTGCCGGTTATCTACAGTATGCTGGGCGCCAAGGTACAGAATCTGGGCGATATGAAGGATATCTTCAAGGAATGCCGCACCCTTCTGCCGGAACTGGTGAGCGAGAATATCTGGCTGCCGTACCTCGCCCCGGCCCTTGATGCGGGCATGGCTACCTTTTTTGCCGAGGAGATGTACGAGGCCATCCGCTATCTGGAGACCCCGGATTTCTACACCAAGACCGAAGATCCGCTGGAGAACAATATCTGGCTGGGCGCTGCCGACGACGTTATCTTCCGCAAACGCGGCGTTGAGTTCGTGGACGGCACGGCCCCCGGTTTTGCCGCGATCATGGGCACCCCGGACAACAACGAGGTTGCCTCGCGCATCGCCTTGGAGTTGCAGGAAAAAAACCTCTATATCTTCATGCACGATCAGTCCAACGGCAAGAACATGGCCGAGCGTCTGGTGGAAAACAAGGTGCAGGTCGGCTGGAACACCCGTCTGGTTCCCTTTGGCAAGAGCTACACCTCGGCGGTCTTCGCCATCGGTTTTGCCTGCCGCGTGGCCATGGCCTTCGGCGGCATCAAGCCCGGCGACTACAAGGGCAACCTGATCTACAACAAGGACAGGACCTTTGCCTTTGTCATGGCCTTTGGCCCGGTTTCCGATGAGTGGTACGCCAACGCGGCCGGCGCCATCAACTGGGGCTTCCCCACCATTTCCGATTACGATATCCCCGAGGTGCTGCCCACCGGAATCTGCACCTACGAGCACGTGGTCAGCCGCGTGCCCCACGAGGAGATTGTCCAGAAGGCCATCGAGGTGCGGGGGCTTAAGGTCAACGTCACCAAGATCGACATCCCCTTGTCCTTTGGCCCTGCCTTTGAGGGCGAGCGCATCCGCAAGGACGACCTCTTCATGGAATGCGGCGGCGGTCGGACCTCGGGGGTTGAGGTGCTGGTTTCCAAGGATATGTCCGAGGTTGAGGACGGCAAGGTCACCGTCGAAGGGCCGGACATCAAGGACATCCAGGTGGGCCAGAATCTGCCCCTCGGCATCTTGGTCGAGGTTGCCGGGCGCGGCATGCAGTCGGACTTCGAGCCTATCCTTGAGCGTCAGTTCCATCACCTGATCAACTACATCCAAGGCATCATGCACATGGGCCAACGGAACATCATGTGGCTCCGGGTCGGCAAGGCCGCGGTGGAAAAGGGCTTTTCCCTCGCCCATATCGGCAAGGTGCTGCACGGCAAACTGCATCAGGAATTCGGCGCCATTGTTGATAAGATTCAGGTCAAGATCTATACCGAGCTGGACAAGGTGGAAGAAGTTCAGGAGCTTGCCCGCAAGGTCTACGCAGAGCGCGATGAGCGCCTGGGCTCCATGACCGACGAGACCGAAGAGGTCTTTTACTCCTGCACCCTGTGCCAATCCTTTGCCCCGAGCCATGTTTGCGTTATTACCCCGGAGCGGATCGGCATGTGCGGCGCTTACAACTGGCTGGACGGCAAGGCCTCCTACCAGATCAACCCCACCGGCCCCAACCAGCCGATTCAGAAGGGCGACTGCCTGGACGAGAAGCTCGGCCGCTTCAAGGGGATCAACGATTTTGTCGATCAGACCTCCCGCGGGGCTGTAACCGATCTTGCCCTGTACTCCCTGATGAACAGCCCGATGACCGCCTGCGGCTGTTTCGAAGCCATCGCCGCCATGCTGCCCCAGTGTAACGGGATCATGGTGGTCAACCGCGACTACAGCGGCATGACGCCTTCCGGGATGAAGTTCACCTCTCTGGCCGGTATGGCCGGCGGTGGCGCGCAGACCCCCGGTTTTATCGGGGTTTCCAAGCATTTCATGACCAGCCCCAAGCTGTTTGTTGCCGAGGGCGGGTTGCAGCGCATGGTCTGGCTGCCCAAGATGATGAAGGAAGAGATCAAGGACAAACTCATGGAGCGTTGCAAGGAAATCGGCATGCCGGAATTTTACGACATGATCGCCACCGAGGAGAACGGGACCACGGAAGAGGAAATCCTCGCCTTCATGAAAAAAGTAGGGCATCCGGCTCTTGAGATGGAAGCGCTTGTTTAATTTTTAGCTTTAAGCTGTCAGCTCTCAGCTAGCAGCGAGAAGATTCATGATTAATATTTAAGCTTAAGGCTGATAGCTGACAGCTTAAAGCTTGTCCCTTATACTGGAGGAACAGACAGATGGCTTTAACAGGTATTCAAATCCTCAAGATGCTTCCCAAGAAGAACTGTGGGGAGTGCGGTATCCCGACCTGTCTTGCCTTTGCCATGAAGGTGGCTGCGGGGCAGATGGAAATCGGCGAATGTCCGTATGTGAGCGATGAGGTCAAGGAGCAGATCGGCGAGGCATCCGCCCCTCCGATTCGGACTATTAAAATCGGCTCCGGGGACAGCGCCTATGCCACCGGCGGCGAAACCTGTCTGTTCCGCCATGAAAAACGCTTTGAGAACCCCACCGGGATCGCAGTGCTGGTCACCACCGAGATGAGCGAAGCCGATGTCGAGGGCCGGATCAGCCGGTTCAAGAACCTCCGCTACGAGCGGGTCGGTGTTCTGCTCAAGGCCGATCTCATCGCCATCAAGGATAGCAAGGGTGACGGGGCTGCTTTTACCGCCCTGACCAAGAAGGTGCTGGACGGCGCAGCCGATGCCGGTCTTATCCTGATGAGCGACAAGGCCGATAACCTCAAGGCAGCCGCGGCCGCCTGCGGGGAGCGCAAGCCCTTGCTCTACGCAGCCAATGCTGAAAATGCCGAGGCCATGGCGGCTATCGCCAAGGAAACCGGGTGTCCTCTGGTTGCCAAGGGAATAAACCTTGACGACACCGTGGCAATTTCCGAGAAACTCCTTGCCGCCGGAATTAAGGATCTCATGCTCGACTCCGGGGCCCGCACGATTAGGGCCGCTTTGGAAGACAGCGTGGTGGGACGGCGTTCCGCCATCCGCGCCAAATTCAAGCCCCTGGGCTTTCCGACCATCACCTTCCCCTGCGAGATCTCCGCTGATCCGTTGATGGAGGCCATGGTCGCCTCGGTGCTCATTGCTAAATATGCGGGTATCGTTGTGCTCTCTGATTTGCAGGGCGATATACTTTTCCCGCTGCTCCTTGAGCGTTTGAACATCTTCACCGATCCGCAGCGGCCCATGGTGGTTCAGGAAGACGTCTACAACATCAACGGCCCCACCGAGGATTCCCCGGTGCTCATTACCTGCAACTTCTCGCTTACCTGCTTTATCGTTTCCGGCGAGATCGAGGGAAGCAAGGTGCCTTCCTGGTTGTTGATCAAGGACACGGAAGGGCTTTCGGTTCTCACCGCCTGGGCGGCAGGCAAGTTCGGCGCGGATATGATCGCGGCGTTCATGAAAAAATCCGGGATCGAGTCCAAGGTCAAGCATCGGGAGCTGATTATCCCGGGCTACCTTGCCTCCATGAAGGGCGAGCTTGAGGAAGAGCTGGCCGGTTGGACCATTACCATCGGTCCCCGCGAAGCCGGACATCTACCCGCCTTCCTGAAGGAATGGAAGCCGGCGGCATAACGGAAAAGTTGCATATTCATCGGCTTAGGAGCCGTAACGTAACCATACATAACGACTGAACCGGCTATGAATATCACAATCAATGGGTATGAAATTGTTGCCGAGGAAGGGATCACCATCCTGGAAGCGGCAAAGCGGGCGGATATCCATATCCCGACCTTGTGCTATGTGAACAAGGGGACCTCGGATATTCCTTGCGAGATCTGCGTGGTCAGCGTGGATGGGATTGAGGCGCCGGTCCGCTCCTGTATAACCCCGATCAGCGAAGGGATGCGGATCACCACCGAGTCCAAGGAGTTGCAGGCCAAGCGCTCTGAGCGCATGACCCTCCTGATGGAGACCCATTTCGGTGATTGCAAGGCTCCCTGTAATCTTACCTGCCCTGGGCAGATCAATGTGCAGGGCTACATCGCCCATGTGGCCAAGGGCCAGTACGAAGAGGCCCTGCGCCTGGTCATGGAGCGCAATCCCTTTCCCTTTTCCGTGGGTCGGGTGTGCCCTCGATTCTGTGAGACTCGGTGTCGCCGGATTCTTGTGGATGAGCCGGTATCCATCAACCATCTCAAGCGCTTTGTCGCCGACTGGTGCATGGCCCACAAGATTGAGCTGCGCATTCCCCGCGATGCTTCCACCGGCAAGAAGATCGCCGTTATCGGCGGCGGCCCTTCCGGCCTGACCGGCGCCTACTATCTGGCGCGTAAAGGCCACGATGTCACGGTGTTTGAGTCCGCCTCAAAGCTTGGCGGCATGTTGCGCTACGGCATCCCCGACTACAAGATTCCCCAAGATGTGCTGGATTACGAGATCAGCGCCATCCTGCGCATGGGCATCAATGTCCGCTTGAGTCAGAAGTGGGGCGAGGATTTCACCCTGCAATCCCTCAAGGACCAAGGATACGAGGCCATCCTTATCGCCACCGGCACCCCGGTGGACGAGAGCTTGGATGTTCCTGGCTGTGCCCTGCCCAAGGTGATCCCGGCCACGAAATTCCTGCGGGACATGTCCGAGGGCAAGACCGGCAACTACGGCCGCTCCGCCGTGGTTTTCGGCGGCAACAACGTGGCCATGGAGGTTGCCCGTTCCCTGTTGCGCAACGAGGTCGGCCAGGTCACCATTATCTATCCCCGGGCCCAGACCGAGATGTCGGCCAACCAGCGTAATATCCGGGTGGCGGAAAAAGAGGGCGTCCAGTTTCTCCTCATGGCCGCGCCGGTGAATTTCAGCGACACCAGCAACGGCATTGCCGTGCAGTTGATCCGAACCAAGCTTGGGGAGCCCGACGAGAAAGGCATCCGCTATCCCGAGGCGATCCCCGGTACCACGGTGAACATCAACGCCGATACCGTCATTGTCGCCCAAGGCTTGAGCGCCTGCCGCGAGAAATTCGAGGGCGGCGAGCTGGAGTCGAGCCTGGAGCTGACCCCGAAATGCAATATCAAGGCCAACCCGAGAACCTCGCTGACCAACCATCCCGGGATCTACGCGGCCGGTGACGTGACCAGCGGCCCCCGTTCGGTGATCCAGGCCGTGGTTGCAGCCCGGCGGGCGGCGGAGAACATCCATGCCCAGGTCATGGGGATTACCAAAACCGTGGTCGAAAGCCGGTTTAACTTCAGTCGGGGCAAAGGCTTCGATGATGTGGATCTCCGTAATTTCGAGGGGGTCAACATCAAGCTTCGGGAAAAGATGCCCACCCGACCTCCCCAGATCGCCACCCAGGATTTCAGCGAGATCAAACTCGGGTTTTCGGAACAGATGGCCATCACCGAGGCCAAACGCTGCCTCTCCTGCGGTTGTCGCGCCTTTGATCGCTGTGATTTGAAGAAACTGGCCACGGACTTCGGCCTTGATCCAACCCGGACCGGGATGGCGGCAAAGCCGGTGTACACGGAAAAGATCGCCCATCCCATGATTCTGGTGGACCTGAACAAGTGCATCTACTGTAAACGCTGCCAGAACAGCTGTGAATACAATGCCCTGGAAATCAGCGCCGATTCTGTCGATGACAAGGGCCGTCCGCTGGGGCTGCGCTTCAGGTTTAAGGAGAACTGTGTCAACTGCGGAGCCTGTGTGGACAACTGCTCCACCGGAGCCCTGAACAAGAAAGACGTATTGGTGCCGGTGGTGAACGAGGCCATCCGCGAGGTCCGCTCCACCTGCCCATACTGCGGGGCCGGCTGCCAGATCATCCTCAAGGTGAAGGGCAATACCCTGATGGAGGTTACGGCCGACCCTGACCTGGCGCCCAATTACGGAGCGCTGTGCGTCAAGGGGAGATTCGGGCATAATTTTGTCCAGCACAAGGATCGTCTGACCAAACCCTTGGTGCGGCGTGGCTCGCAGCTTGTGGAGACAAGCTGGGAAGATGCCTTGAATATTGTGGCCAAGCGTTTCTTCGATCTCAAGGCCATGTACGGACCTGATTCCATTTCCGGTTTCAGCTGTGCCAGGGCCAGCAACGAAGAAAACTATCTGATGCAAAAATTCATGCGGACAGCGATCGGAACGAATAATATCGATCACTGCGCCCGACTCTGACACGCTCCCACGGTGGCCAGTTTGGCCCTCACCTTCGGCAGCGGCGCAATGACCAACTCCATTGCGGACACAAAGAAAACCGATCTCTTCTTCATGGTCGGCAGCAACCCGGACACCAGCCATCCCACTATTGGGTTGCGCATCCATCAGGCTGTGGATCGCGGGGCAAAGCTGGTGGTGGTGGACCCCCGCCGGACCAAACTGGCCGAGCGGGCCGATCTCTGGCTGCGTATCCTGCCAGGCACCGACGTCGCCTTTTTAAACGGCATGATGCAGGTCATTATCGAGGAAGAGCTCTGGGACAAGAAGTTTGTCGAGGAGCGTACCGAGGATTTTGACGAGCTTGTCCGGTTGGTGAAAAAATACACCCCGGAGATGGTGGAAAAGATCACCGGCATCAAAGAAGATCAGTTGCGCCAGGTCGCCAGGATGTACGCCGCGGAAGGCCGACACGCTACTTTTTGGGGTATGGGCATCACCCACTATGTCACCGGCACGGACCGGGTGAAGTCCATCGCCAACCTGACCATGCTCTGCGGAAAGATCGGGCAGGAAGGCACCGGCTGCAATCCCCTCCGTGGCCAGAACAACGTGCAGGGCGCCTGTGATGTGGGAGCGTTGTTCAATACCCTCCCAGGTTATGGCGGCCTGGAAAACGACGCTCTATTTGACAAGTATGAAAAGCTCTGGGGCATCAAACTGCCCCGGCGCCCAGGCAAACCGGCCACCGAGGTTTGGGAGAATGTCTTTAAGGGCAATATCCGCGGCCTCTATATCTTCGGGGAAGATCCCGTAGTGGCTGATGCCAATATCGCCCATGTCCGGGCGGCCCTGGAAAAGGCCGATTTCTTGGTGGTCCAGGACCTCTTCCTGACCGATACCGCCAAGATGGCGGATGTGGTCTTGCCTGCCGCCTGCTACGCGGAAAAGGACGGCACCTTCACCTGTACGGAACGGAGGGTCCAGAGGATTCGCAAGGCGGTTGAGCCGCCGGGTGAGGCCAAGCCGGACTGGCAGATCATCTCCCTGCTTTCCCAGCGGATGGGCTATCCCATGCATTATAATTCCGCCTCGGAAATCTTTGACGAGATTTGCCAGCTGTTGCCCCAGTACAAGGGGTTGTCCTATGAGCGCCTGGAAAAGGTCGGCCTGCAATGGCCGGTGCCGGACCAGCATCATCCCGGGACCACGGTTTTGCATGTTGGGGAATTCACTCGGGGCAAGGGGTTGTTCATTCCCGAGGATTATTACCCTCCGGTGGAACTGCCCGATGAGGAATATCCGCTGCTGTTCACCACCGGCCGCGATATTGCCCGCTATAACTTCAGCAGTATGACCGGCAAGACCCCGGAGATCGATGAGATCAGTCCCGAGTGTTTTGCCGAGGTGAATCCTCGTGATGCGGAGCGTCTGGGCCTTAAGGAAAAAAATTGGGTGCGGCTCACCTCGCGGCGCGGTTCGGTTCAGATGCGGGCAATCATCACCGACCGGACCCAGGAGGGCACCATCTTCAGCACATACAATCATTTGCAGGCGTTGGTAAATCTTTTGACCCTGGACGCCCTGGATCGTCTTTCCAGGACTCCGGAGTATAAGCTGTGCGCCATCAAGGTTGCAGTATTGGGCGATGAGTTACCGGATTGACCTTTTTTTGGAGTGCGATTGGCCTCCTAAATTTTCTAATTTGAGTGGAGTTACACGATGGGACAAGCAAAAGATACAAAATCAGGGACGGTGATGGTCGTCGGCGGCGGGATCGCCGGGGTCCAGGCAGCCCTTGATTTAACCGAGCTTGGCTACTATGTCTATTTGGTAGAAAAGTCCGCGGCCATTGGCGGCGCCATGGCCCAGTTGGATAAAACCTTCCCTACCAACGACTGCTCGCTTTGAATACTCGCACCTAAGCTGGTAGAGGCCGGTCGGTCTCCCAATATCGAAATCTTAAGCAATGCTGATTTTCTTTCTCTCGACGGAAAGCCGGGCAATTTCACCGCCAAGCTGCGGATGCGTCCGCGCTACATCGATGCGGACAAATGCACGGCCTGCGGACTATGCACCAAGTACTGCCCCAAGCATCTGGTGGATCAGTACAACGAGGGGTTGGCGGTTACGCGGCCCATCCACATCGACTATGCCCAGGCAGTGCCGGCCACCTATTTTATCGATCCGGAGGCCTGCCTGTACCTCAAGCACGGCACCTGCCAGATCTGCGTCTGCACCTGCCAGAGCAAGGCCATTGATTTCAGTCAGAAGGCAGAGGAAAAGGAGTTGCAGATCGGTGCGGTGATCATGGCCCCTGGTTTTGGCCGGGTTCCCGATGCAACCCTGGCCAAGTACAGCTACGGTGCGCATCCGGACGTCATGACCAGCCTGGAGTTCGAGCGGCTGCTCTGCGCCTCCGGCCCCTTTGAGGGCGAGGTCAAGTGCCTCTCCGACCGCCGCCATCCCAAGAAAATCGCCTTTATCCAGTGCGTGGGGTCCCGGGATCTCGGCTGCAACAACGGCTACTGCTCCTCGGTCTGCTGCATGTATGCCATCAAAGAGGCCATGGTTGCCAAGGAACATGATCCCGAGGTGGAGATCACCATCTACTACATGGACATGCGAACCCAGGGCAAGGGCTTCGATGCCGCCCAGAAGAAGGCCGAGGCCATGGGGATCAGGTTTGTTCGGGCTCGGGTGGCCGATGTCATGCCGTGGGACAAGAACTTGAAATTGACCTATTCCACCATGGACGGGATGCACAGCTTTGAGCCCTACGATATCGTCGTACTCTCCGTGGGCCTCGACGCCCCGGCCGATGCCAAGAACCTTGGCGAGATCGCCGGTTTTGCCCTGAACGATTATGATTTTTGCAAGACCGAGACCTTTGCCCCGCTGCTCACCACCAAGCCGGGCGTTTTCGTGGCCGGTGCTTTCCAGGGTCCCAAGGATATCCCGGAAAGCGTCACCCAGTCCAGCGCGGCGGCAGGACTAGCGGCAGGATTGATTGCCAAGGATCGCGGCAAGGCCCTGGTGCACAAGACCTATCCCAAGGAACAGAAAACCGGCAAGGACGAAGAGGTCCGCATCGGTGTCTTTGTTTGCCATTGCGGGATCAACATCAGTAGCGTGGTCGATGTGGCCGCAGTTGAGCAGTACACCGAGGGCATGGAAGGCGTGGTCTATCATGCTCAGAGCCTGTATAGCTGTTCGCAAGACGCCCAGGAGGTGCTCAAGGCCAAGATCAAGGAGCACAACCTGAACCGGGTGGTCATCGCCGCCTGTTCGCCAAGAACCCATGAGCCGCTTTTCCAGGAAACCCTGAAAGACGCAGGCCTGAACCGCTGTCTCTTTGAGATGGTCAATATCCGCGACCACTGCTCCTGGGTCCATGCCAACGAGCCTGCGGCTGCGACGCAAAAATCCAAGGACTTGGTGCGCATGGGCATTGCCAAGGCCCGCCACATCCAGCCCCTGCCCGAACAGACCGTGCCGGTTACCGCCAAGGCCCTGGTTCTGGGTGGTGGCGTGGCAGGTTTGACTGCGGCTCTTACCCTTGCCGAGCAGGGTTTCCATACCACGGTGGTGGAAAAAGAGGCCACTCTCGGCGGCCATCTCCAGCATCTCTCTTACACCCTGCAAGGCGACACGGTGAGCACGGTGTTGGGCGAGTTGATCGACACGGTGAAAAAGAACAAGAAGATCGAGCTGCTGACCAATACCGAACTGACCCAGGTCAGCGGCTTTGTCGGCAACTTCAGTTCGGTGCTCACCACCACCAAGGGCAAGAAGACTACGGAAACCACCCTCGACCACGGAGTGATCATCATCGCCACCGGTGGCCGCGAACATCGGCCTGAGGTGGTGCTTGGCAACCCGGTGAAGTATTCCGACACAGTGGTTACCCAGCGCGAGTTGGAGCAGCGTTTGTCCGGCAAGGGCAAGAATTTGGCGCCCAAATCGGTGGTTATGGTGCAGTGCGCCGGTTCCCGTGGGGATGATCTGAACTATTGCAGCAAGGTCTGCTGCAACCACGCGGTGAAGAATGCGTTGAAGATCAAGGCCCTTGACCCGGCCTCCCAGGTGGTGGTCCTTTACCGCGATATGCGCACCTACGGCTTTGCCGAGGATGCATACCGCCAGGCCAGGGAACAAGGGGTGGTTTTCATCCCCTACACCATGGACAACAGCCCTAAGTTCAAAACCAGCGGCAAGAAGATGAGCGTCACCTTTTTCGATCCGATCTTGCGCGACGAGGTCACCATGACCCCAGAGGTGCTGGCCCTGAGCGTCGGCATTGTGGCCGAAGGGACCGACGAGCTGAGCAAGCTCTTGAAGATTCCAGTGAACGAAGACAAGTTCTTCCTCGAGGCCCATGTCAAGCTGCGGCCGGTGGAATTGCCGGTGAGCGGGGTGTATGTCTGCGGCTTGGCCCATTCGCCCAAGCCGGTTGAGGAGATCATCGTCCAGGCCCAGGCAGCGGCGGCCAAGGCGGCGATGCCGCTGGGCAAGGGCTTTGTTTCGGTGGAGCCCACCATTTCCTGCGTGGACAAGGAGTCCTGCATCGGCTGCGGCTTATGCGAATCGCTCTGCCCGTACCAGTCCATTCGAATCATCAAGGACGAAAACGGCAAACGCAAGGCCGAGACCATCACCGCCTCCTGCAAGGGCTGCGGCATCTGCGCTTCGCATTGCCCGGTATTCGCCATTTCCATGGGCGGCTACACCGACGAACAGATCAACGCGCAAATCACCGCCTTTGGTGCAAAATAGAGGAGTAGTAGTTATGAGTCAGAACGATTTCAATCCGAAGATCCTGGGTTTTCTCTGTAACTGGTGCTGCTATGCCGCAGCGGACAGTGCCGGGGTTTCCCGTTACCAGTATCCGCCGAATCTGCGGACCATCCGGGTGATGTGCACCGGGCGTCTTGATCCGGCCTTTGTCCTGCGCGGGTTTGCCGAAGGTGCCGACGCCATCTTCTCCGGTGGCTGACAACTCGGCGAATGCCATTACCAGGTTGGTAATTACGACGCGATGGGTGTGAGTGCATTGGTGAAAAAGGTTCTGGCCGAGGTCGGGATCAAGCCGGAGCGGTTTGGTCTGCAGTGGGCCTCAGCGGCGGAGGCGCCGCGCTTTGTCAAACTGATCACCGATTTTACCATGAAGACCAAGGAGCTCGGCCCCATAGGGCAGGCCGAAGGCTTGAGCCCCGAGGAAGTTAAGGTCCGGATCGACAAGGCCCTTGCCCTGGTGAGCGACCGCAAGCTGCGGATTGCCTTGGGCAACGCCACCAAGACCATCCGCAAAGAGGCGATCTTTACCCAGGACGGCATCACCGCCGTGATCGAAGAGAAGCTGAGCAAAACCATCACTGCCGGTCTGGAAGGCGGTGGGGCGGAGGCGGCTGCCAAGAAGTAAACAACAAAACGGTGCTTTGGGTTGTCTCCAGTTACAGGACAAGGAACAAAAAAATGGAAGGGGTGTGCGAGCAATTGTTCGCACACCCCTTTTTTTATCTGATTACCATAGCCTGACATATCAGGAATCTCCTGATATGTCAGGCTATTCTTTCCTCGAAATATTCAGCCTCCGTCCCAGTATTCTCTCAAGTTCACATTATTTCAGTATGATGGAAATTTATCTCCCGGCAACAACACTCCTGGCATAGATTCTGCTTTTCAATAGCAATAACAAAACTCAAGCCTAGGCGAATGGCGTCGATATAACCTTGGTTGAGGGCGAGTCTGTACAGCTCCTTTCTGAGCCTCCTGTTACGTGAAATCCTTCACCATAACAGGAGTCTCAGGCTACTTTGCGTAAAGGATAAATAGTGGGCGTTGGTATTCTAATTGGTTATTTTGCCAAACACGATGAAGCTCGAAAAGCCCTTCGGGAACTGGTGAGAAAAGATTTTCATCGCACCGCTTTGGTGCATAAGAAGACGAACGGAAATGTTCACATAACAGATCCTTTCCTTTGGCGCCGTGCTTACGGCGTGACCATGGTTGCCATTTTGTCCGGTGGGATTGCCGGAATTTTTTTTCTCGTTCTCTCCTGGTTGGGCTTGATTCCGAGCGGCAACTTTTTTGCGCTGACTTTGTTCCTGGCTGGGATCACAATCGGTACCCTGGTAGCGTTACTATGGTTGCGACGCTCAAGGTATGGGGTTGAGCTCGGGATCATACGTGATCACGCCCGCTGGCTCGTGTCCGGGGAGTCCGTCCTGATTCTCCTGGCCCCTGTCGAATCTTTACCGCGTCCGGTGGCTCTGCTGCGGGAAAGCGGTGATATCCCTCCGGCGTTGTTTGTTATGCATCGTAAGTGCGAGCGCCGGGTTGAGGCGCGGAGCCCGCAGGTAAAGCTTTCCCCTGCCCAGGTTGTTGAGCATGCGCAACGTCATGCCCGGGAGCAGCAGGTTGACCTGAAGCCGCAGCGCAGTTTTGAACTGCTCAAGCGCCTCAAACAGTCCAGGCAATGGGTCCGTCAGGTCTGTACGGATCTTGCCGCAGCGAGCCGCTTGGAGCAGAAAGCCACCCCGGCGGCCGATTGGATACTTGATAACGAGTACATCCTGGAAGGGAACACCCGCGATGTATTACGGAACCTTCCCCGGCGTTTTTACCAACAGTTGCCCACCCTGGCCTCTGATCCTTACTTCGGGTTGCCGTGCATCTACGGTCTGGCCAAGGATCTCGTTTCCCATACAGAGCTGCGCCTCGACCGAGAGAATATCCTGGCGTTTATCGAGGCTTACCAATCCGTGCGCACTTTGACGATTGGTGAAATTTGGGCGATCCCTCAGATGCTGCGCATCGCGCTGATCGAAAGCATCCAGAACCTGGCCGTCACCGCCCTGACTAATCTGCGTGAGCGTCAGTTGGCCGACTTCTGGGCGAATCGGTTGATCGCTGCCAATCGTCGCGATGCCAACCAACTCTTCGCAATCCTGGAAGAACTCGCTACTTCAGAGTTGCATCCCAGTCCCTATTTTGCTACGCAGTTGGTGAGCCTGCTTTACGACGAGGCCGCCGCATTGGCGCCGGTAAAAAACTGGCTTGAGCGCACACTCAAAACTCCCTTGCACGACCTCAATCTGCGAGAGCAGAACCGGCAGGCCAGGGAGCAGTTGACCAGCGGCAATGCCTTCACCAGCCTGCGTCAGCTTGCCCTGTTGGACTGGAGGGAGATCTTCGAACAACTTAGCCGGGTGGAGCAGGTGTTGCGTCGGGATCCGTCCGGGGTCTATCCAAAAATGGATTTCGCAACCCGTGACCGTTGCCGTCGGGCGATCGAAGACCTTGCCCGCGCTGCCGGCCAACCCGAGGAACAGGTCGCCGAGCGCGTCATCAAGCTGGCGACGCAGGCGAAGTATGAAGCAACAAGCGATGAAAGGCGCAGCTACGTCGGCACCTGGCTGGTCGGCAAGGAACGGGCTGAGCTGGTCCGGTTGATGGCCTGCCGTGAAATGTTCCGTTACCGCTTTCTGGAATGGATTTATTGCCACCACCCCGCCATTTACGCCTTCGGCATCGGCGGTTTTTCTGTGCTGTTCCTTTTTCTGATTATCGTTTTTGCCCTGATCCCCGATTTCAGCCAGACGGAAACAGCGCTTGTTGTTCAGGTGGGGCTGGTACTGCTCCTGTTGATTCCGGTCAGCCAACTGGCCATCGAGGTGGTCAATTACCTGATCACGCGAGTGTTGCCGCCCCGGCCATTGCCCAAGATGGATTTCGAGAAGTCTGGGATTCCCGATGCCTTCCGCACCTTGGTGGTCGTGCCGATGATGCTGGTGGATGCGGAAACGATCCGGGACGAGGTGGAAAAGCTGGAAATTCGCTACCTGGCCAACAAGGAAGCAAATCTGTTCTTCAGCCTGTTCTCGGACCACACCGATTCGGCCACGTTTTCCCGTGAAGAGGACAAAGGGCTGCTCGAAATCGCGAGAGCATCCCTCACAGAGCTGAATGGGCGCCATGGCGGCGAGCGTTTTCTCTTCTTCCATCGGGAACGCACCTGGAGCGAATCCGAGCAGAAATTCATCGGCTGGGAGCGAAAGCGGGGCAAGCTGGAGGAACTGAATTGCCTGATCGACGGGACGCGGCCAGAAAATGCTCCTGATTTGGTATACGTGGGCGACCCGGATCAGCTGGCAGACATCCGCTTCATCATCACCCTGGACAGCGACACCCAGTTGCCGCACGCCTCGGCCCGCAGGCTGGTCGAGACCCTGGCGCACCCCCTCAATCAGCCCCGTTTCGATGCCGCAGGCAGGATCATGGACGGCTATACCATCATCCAGCCGCGGGTGAGTCCGACCTTGCCGAGCACGAGCGCCTCGGTCTTCAGCCGGCTTTTCAGTGATGCAGTGGGGATCGACCCCTATACCCAGGCGATTTCCGATGTCTATCAGGACTTAAGCGGGGAAGGATCGTACCACGGCAAGGGGATATACGATGTCCGCGCCTTCAGCCGGGTGCTCTCTGGACGGTTCCCTGAAGAGTGGGTGCTGAGCCATGACCTGCTAGAAGGGGCGTATGTCCGGGTGGGTCTGGCCAGCGATATTGAGCTTTTTGATGATTTCCCTCAAGGGTACCAGAGCTACAGCAGTCGGGCCCATCGCTGGATACGCGGCGATTGGCAGATAGCGGGGTGGATTTTTCCGCTTGTTCCCCAGGCTTCAGGCGGACAGGGACCGAACCCGCTTTCCCCCTTGAACCGTTGGAAGATCCTCGACAATTTGCGCCGCAGCCTCCTGCCGATCACGAGCCTGCTCCTGTTGACCGTCTCCTGGTTTATTTCCCCGAAAATCGGTGGAATCGCCACGCTGGTGGTTGGCATGCAATTGCTCTTTCACCCCTTGGCGCAGCCTTTCACCATGGCTACCACCCACAAGGGATTGATGTACTTCTCCCCAACCAAACTGTTGCACGACCTGCTGCGGGCCGTTATCGATGGGGCGCTGTTGCCGCACCAGGCAGCGGTGGCCCTGGATGCCATCATCCGGGTCTGCTACCGCCGCATGATCTCCCATCGCGACTTATTGGAGTGGGCCGCCCAATCAACCCATTGGCGCGCCTCCCGTCACCAACCGCTCTTTCTCGCGCACCTGGCTCTGGGGAGCCTCTTCAGTATAATTATGGGGGTGGCGATCTGGCGCTTCATGCCGACCAGCCGGCCTGTTGCCACCTCCTGGCTCGTTTTTTGGTTTTTCTCCCCGTTGTTCGGTTGGCTCCTGACTTTGCGGCCCATTGAACAGCGTCGGGAAAAACCGTTGCTCGAGACGGACCGCCGTTTCCTCAGACAGGTTGCTCGGCGGACCTGGCGCTATTTTTCATCCTTTGTCAACGCCGATACCTCCTGGTTGCCCCCGGATAACTACCAGGTTGCCCATCAAAACAGTCTGGCCATGCGAACCAGCCCGACCAACATCGGTCTCTGGATGACCAGTGCTCTGGGAGCTTATGATTCAGGCTACCTGACCATTAATCAGGTCGTGGAAAAGCTTGCCAATACCATGGCAACCATTGGCCGTCTGGAACGTTACCAAGGGCATCTTTTGAATTGGTACGATATCCAGACCCTGGTTCCGCTCGAACCCCGTTATGTCTCCACTGTTGACAGCGGCAATCTGTTGGGCGCCTTGTGGGCTCTGGAGCAAGGGCTTGACGAGTTGACGCACGCCCCCCTCTTGGATGGCAAGGCCTTTGTCGGCCTAGCCGATACCGGGGAAATCCTGAAACAGGACGCAGTCTTGGAAGAAAATACCGGACTGTATCGCCAGACACTCGACCAGCTCCTGGCGGAATGGAAGGCTCCGCCGTCCGGCATCGTCGATCTTCTCCGGTTGCAACGGCGGATGGAGGTCAATGTCCGGGCGCTAGTTGTTGCCGCAGGCGCTGCGCCATGGGTTGCTGAACTTGAACAGCAGGTTGCGGCCTGGGCTCAGAACAGTGACCGTTATCTCACCTGGATCGAAATCCTTGCGGAAAAAACCGAGGAAGAGATGGCCCTGTTGGGGTCGGTGGCCCTGCTTGCCATCCGACATGATCTTGCTAAGGCGCCTTCGTTGCACGATATTGCCCATGACCGGATCGGCTCGCTCACGATTCTTCGCGCGATCCGCGAGGAATCTCTCCAGGCCAGCGCTCCCCTCGGTCCCTGGCTCGACCGGGTCTTCAAGGCCTTCGCCACCGCGCAGTGGCTGGCCGGGGAAACCCTGGGAACGGCGATTCGGCTCATTGAGGATGTCCGCGAGTTGTCCGCAGCGCTGGACATGCAATTCCTCTATGACAGGGGAAGCAAACTGTTTGCCATCGGCTTCAATGTTTCCACGGACGTTTTGGACACTTCCCGTTACGATCTCCTGGCCAGTGAGGCGCGATTCGGGAGTTTCGTCGCCATTGCCAGGGGCGATGTCCCCCTCGAACACTGGTTCTCCATGAATCGCCTCTATGGCGCCATAGGGAGGCAGCGGGTGCTGCTCAGCTGGGCCGGGACCATGTTCGAATATCTGATGCCGCTCTTGTTCCAGTACTCCTATGGCAACTCGCTTTTGGATAAAGCGGCCCGGGAAGCGGTGCAGGTCCAGATCGCTTATGGTCGCACGCGGCGGGTGCCGTGGGGTATTTCCGAGTCTGCCTTCGGCAATATGGACCTCAACAAGACCTATCAGTACAAAGCCTTCGGCGTTCCCCTGCTCGGCTTGAAACGCGGCCTGGAGGAACAGCTGGTCATCGCTCCCTATGCCACCTTGCTGGCCCTGAACCTGGCGCCCCATGAGACCGTGCGGAATCTGAAACAACTGGCCGGGTTTGGTCTGCTCGCTGATTATGGGTATTACGAGGCCATGGATTTCAGCCGACAAACGCAGCGGATGGGCAAGCGCGGGGTGATAATCAAGGCATATATGGCCCATCACCAGGGCATGGCGTTTCTGGCCTTGACCAACTTCCTGCATGGCAACCCCTTCCCGCGCCGCTTTCATAGTGATCCCCGGGTGCGTGCCTTTGAGGCCCTCCTTCAGGAACGCATTCCGACCCTTCCTTCGCTGCACTTGACTTCAACGCGAGAGAATGAGCCCGTGTTGCTGGGCGGAGACCAGATTGCGCCGGCGGAAAGCATCTTTGCCACGCCCCATACCGCCATTCCCCACAGCCTGCTGCTCAGCAACGGCCGCTATGGCGTGATGGTCACCAACAGCGGGGGCGGTTACAGTCAGTGGGGCGGCCAGGAACTCACCCGCTGGCGGTCGGATCGGACCTGTGATGCAATGGGGACCTTTTGTTTTCTTCATGAGCCCGATTCGGATCGGGTCTGGTCCAGCACCTATCAACCGGCCGATGGGAAGCTGGAAGGGTATTCGGTCAATTTCGCGCTCGATCGGGCCGTATTCCGGCGTGACCACAACGGGCTGCACAGTGAAACCGAGGTGATTGTCTCGCCGGAAGATGACGTGGAGATTCGAAGGATTACCCTGATCAACAGGACAACCCGCGTTCGCCTTCTTAACCTCACCAGCTATGTTGAGCTCTCCATGGCCCCCCACCGCGCGGATCGCCAGCACCCGGCCTTCAACAAGCTGTTCATCCAGACCGAAGCGCTCCCCGAGCAGCAAGTACTCCTTGCCTACCGGCGACCACGCAGCGAAAACGAACTGCCTTTGTATGTGGCCCACCGCTTGACGTTTGAGCGTGCAGGGGTTGAGAGCCCGCCTGAAAAAAGTTGGCAGTTTGAAACCGATCGGAAACGGTTTATCGGTCGTGGGCACCCCCTTGCCAGACCTATGGGATCCATGCAAGAGCTCGGCAACAGCCAGGGCTTTGTTCTGGATCCTATATTAAGCCTGCGGCGGAGGATCACCTTGCAGCCGGGTCAGCATACCCAGGTTTCCATGGTGCTCGCCGCCGGTTCAACCCGTGAAAAAGTTCTTCTGTTGATGGATAAATATTCCGAACCCCAAGAGATTAATCGGGCCATGGATTTTGCTTGGGTCTCATCCCAGCAACAGTTGCAAATGCTGCATATCCAGCCCGACGAAGCACGCCGCTTCCAGCAACTGGCCAGTCACTTGCTGTTTCCCAACCCCCTCTTGCGTGCGGCCGAGGAGCAGCTTGCTGAAAATCGCAAAGGTCAGTCCGGGTTGTGGCCCTACGGCATTTCGGGCGATCTGCCCATAGCCTTGATTACTATTGGAGAGACGCGGGATATTAGTCTGGCCCGTCAGATGCTCCAGGCCTATACCTATTGGCGGATGCACGGCTTGTCGGTCGATCTGGTGATCCTCAACGAGGAGCCCGGAAGTTATGAGCGTCCACTCCAGGAACGATTGGAACGGTTGATCCAAGCCCATTCCCTCATGAACGGGACGGACCAACCGGGCGGGATTTTCCTGCGCAATGCGGCGTTTATCCCGGAGGAAGATCTGAAGCTGTTTAAGACCGTAGCCAGTGTCATGCTGGTAGCGGCACGCGGCACACTGCCCCAGCAATTGCGGGCGCCGGTGGAGGCTCCGGAGTTTCTGGAAAGGCTGAGCCGAAAACGCACGCCTAGGGAACCCTCGGCTCCGCTCCCTTTCATGGAGCTGAACTACTTCAACAGCCTGGGTGGCTTTACCCCGGATGGCCGTGAGTATGCAATCTATCTCGGCCCCAACACCAATACCCCGGCACCCTGGGTGAACGTCATCGCCAACCCGACCTTCGGCACCATGGTCAGCGAAACCGGGTCCGGCTTTACCTGGTACGGCAACAGCCAGCGCAATCGTCTGACCGGCTGGTCCAACGACCCGGTGCTGGACCCGGCCTCGGAAGCGCTGTACATCCGCGACGAGGAGAGCGGCGTCTTCTGGTCGCCGACTGCGGCACCAATCCGTGAGGAGACAGCCTATCGGGCTCGGCACGGGTCGGGCTATACGGTTTTTGAACATAACAGTAACGGGATCGAGCAGGAGCTGACCGTCTTTGTCCCCGTGGATGAGAGCGGGGGGGTGCCGATCAAACTGCAACGGTTGCGGCTCACCAATGCTTCTTCCCGAAGGCGCAGACTTTCACTGACCTATTATGTAGAATTGACCTTGGGCGAAAACCGTGAAACTTCCCAGATGCACGTGATGACCAACTGGGATGACGAGGTACAGGCGGTGCTGGCGCAAAATCGCTACCACCCCGAGTACCCGGAACGGGTCGCTTTCGTGGCCATAACCCCCCAGGCCGACTCCTACGGGGGCGACCGCACCTCCTTCATCGGCCGCAATCGATCCCTGGCTAACCCGGCAGCCATGGAGCTGACCCGGCTGTCACAACGAATCGGAGCGGGACTGGACCCGTGCGCAGCGATTCGGGTTACCCTGGAATTGGCTCCGGGCGAGCAACGTGATGTCACCTGCATGCTGGGCCAAGCCGAGTCCCTGGCTCAGGCCCGGGAGCTGGTGCTCCGCTTTCAGGAGGAGAATTCCCTGGAGGAGGCGCTGGAGCAAGCCAAGGCCTGGTGGGATGCCTTGCTCGGCACCATTGAAGTGCACACCCCGGAACTGGCCGCCGATCTGCTGATCAACCGTTGGTTACAGTACCAGTCCTTAAGTTGTCGCATCTGGGGACGTTCTGCTTTTTATCAATCCGGCGGTGCCTTCGGTTTCCGCGATCAGCTACAGGATGTTATGGCGTTTCTTTATGCCAGGCCCGATTTGGCGCGCGACCAGATCCTGTTGGCCGCCAGTCGGCAATTCAAAGAGGGAGATGTTCAGCATTGGTGGCATGAACCTGCCGGGGCCGGAATCCGTTCTCGTATTTCCGATGATTTGCTCTGGCTTCCCTATGTGGTGGCGCAGTATGTCCGAACCACCGGCGAGGTGGACATTCTCAAGGCGGAGGTACCCTTCCTCAACGCCCCCATATTGGCAGATGATCAGTACGAGGTATTCTCCACGCCTGAGGTCACCTTTGAACGCGCCACCCTCTTTGAACACTGTCGGCGTGCAGTCAGCCACGGTCTGACCATAGGGCCCCATGGCCTCCCCCTGATGGGGACCGGGGATTGGAACGACGGCATGAACCTGGTGGGTGCCGGAGGCAAGGGGGAGAGCGTTTGGCTTGCCTGGTTCCTCTGTGAGCTGCTGCAGGGGATGGCGGAACTGTCGAGCCTCCTGCAACAACCGGAGCTGAGCCAAACCTATCAAGAAGAGAGATCTGCCCTGATGAAGCGGGTAGAACAGGTCGGTTGGGACGGGGAGTGGTATCTGCGGGGAACCTTCGATGATGGCTCCCTCCTTGGTTCTGCGGCAAACACCGAGGCGAGGATCGATTCTCTGCCCCAATCGTGGGCCTGGCTTTCCGGTGCTGCTGATCCGAAGCGCGCGGATCAGGCCCTGGAGTCGGCCTGGCAGCATCTTGTCCGCAAAGATGAAGGTCTGGTGCTCCTTTTTGAGCCTCCTTTTGACAAATCCGAACCCTCTCCCGGCTACATCAAGGGGTATCCTCCCGGGGTGCGGGAGAACGGAGGCCAGTATACGCACGCCGCTCTTTGGATGGCCATGGCCATGGCCCGCAAAGGGGAGGGGGAGCGGGCGGTGCAAATGCTGCGTATGCTCAACCCCATTGAGCATGCTCGCGATGCGGAAGCGGTCTGGCACTACGGGGTGGAGCCCTACGTGGTCGCAGCCGACGTCTATCGGTTGCCCGGACGGATAGGGCAGGGGGGGTGGTCCTGGTATACCGGTTCGGCGGACTGGATGTACCGGGCCTGGGTGGAAGAGGTTTTTGGTCTGCAGGTGCGGAGCGGGCAGCTGCGGGTTAATCCGGTCATCCCTGCATCCTGGCCGGGATTTGGTATCAGCTATCGGCATGGGGAAACAATCTACGAGATCCAAGTGGAAAATCCCCACGGCTGCGAGCACGGAGTCGCTTGGGTGGAGATGGATGGCCAGCGCGTGATCGGTGGTGTTATCCCACTGGAGCGCGGGTTGGTGAAACATCGGGTCGTGGTTAGGATGGGGAATCGAGAAAAGCCGAGAGAGGAGGCAAAAATGCATCCCGGTGGAAAATGAGGCAGCGGCTGACTATGCTGCATAGAAATATGCCAGGTATTTCCAGGGAGTTGAGCTGGGGTAATTTTTTTTCAAAATTCTAACAACAGGAGATTCGACATGAAACGTTTTGTGTTCGCGGCAGCGGTAATCGCTGCCACCGTCACCACCCCGGTACTCGCCGCCGACGTTGGCGTTTCGCTTAGCATAGGCCAACCAGGCTTCTATGGCCAAATTGATATCGGCGACTACCCGCAACCACAAGTGATCTACCGTAGGCCGATAATCGTTGAGCGGGGAGGGCGGATGGACGGCCAGCCGATCTATCTTCGCGTACCTCCTGGTCACGCCAAAAATTGGCGTAAGCACTGCCGTGAATACAACGCCTGCGGCGAGCGTGTTCTCTTTGTGCAAGACAACTGGTACCACCGCGAATATATTCCGCGTTATCAGGAACGACATCGTGACCGTCAGCATGACCGTCGTGACGGGGGAAGGAATTATAATCGTGGGAACGATAATAAAAACCGTCACGGCAACGATCACGGCCATGGTCGTAATCGTTAAGGGAATTTTACTCAGGGGTTTATCGCCGACGTGATTGAAGGCAAGCTGGAGGAAACCAACACCGCTGGCCTGAAGGTGTGAAGGCGGTGGGACGGAGGTTGCTGCTAAGAAATAACCGCGTTACGTTATTAAAAAGTGGAGGTCTTAACGGGAAGGGCGGATAGTTGTCCGGCCCTCCCGTTTTTTTTTATCGAGGGGGCAGTGAAAATCGGAAAATGAAGTCAGAGAATTGACCATTTTCCTGACAATCGCATGTGATTTGCTATCTTTATAATAATGCCGTATGATAATTTTGTCGGAAAAAAACTGCCGCAGGCCGCATCACAGAAATAGGGAAATGAGAGGGAGAATATGATTTCTTTATATTGGTTGCAATGCGGTGGATGTGGCGGCGACACCATGTCGTTCCTGAATTCTGATGCGCCGGATTTAGTCGAACTGTTCGACACGCTCGGTATCCAGCTTTTGTGGCATCCTTCCTTATCGACCTTATCTCCAGTGATGCATGACGAGTTGCTCGCAAGCCTCGTTGAAGGAGAACAAGTGCTGGATATTTTGGTGGTGGAGGGGGCGATTATCCGCGGCCCGGCCAGCACCGGCATGTTCGACACCAGGAGCGGTCGCCCCAAAAAAGACTTGGCGGCTGCGCTGGCGAACAAGGCCCGTCTGGTGGTTGCTGTCGGAACCTGCGCCGCATTTGGCGGTATCGTTGCCGATACCCAGACCCAGGCCACCGGATTGCAGTTCCAGAAAAAAGAGCCGGGCGGCTTGTTGGGTAAAGATTTTCGCTCTCAGGCCGACCTGCCGGTCATCAACCTGGCGGGTTGTCCGTGCCACCCCGAGGTCGTGGCGGGGACGTTGTCTGCACTGGTGGCCGGGCAGTCGTTGAAACTGGATGAATTCAACCGTCCTTTGGACTGGTACGGCATGACCGTACATCAGGGCTGCACCCGCAACGAATACCACGAATACCGCGTTGAAGAGTGGGATTTCGCCCAGCGCGGCTGCCTGTTTTTTCATATGGGCTGCCACGGGCCGTTGGTAGACGGGCCATGTAATAAGTTGTTGTGGAATCGTCGTTCGTCCAAGACGCGGGTCGGCGTACCGTGCTTTGGTTGTACCAGCCCGGAATTCCCGCCGCCCCATCCTTTCTTTGAAACCCGCAATATCGAGGACGTTCCCATTGAACTGCCGAAAGGCATTAGCCGCGCCCATTACCTGGTGTACAAAGGTATGGCGGCGGCCGCTGCGCCGGAACGTCTGACGAAACGTGAAACCAAGATATAGCAAATTCAGGGTATTACCATGACCAAAAGAATCATTCGCGACATCCCCCTCAACCGGGTTGAGGGGGACCTGGAAATCCGGATTGAGCTGGAAAACAACCGGATCGTCGATGCCTGGAGTTCAGGCACAATGTTTCGTGGTTTCGAGAATTTGTTGGTTGGGCGTGGCGCACTTGACGGACTGGTGATCACGCCCCGCATTTGCGGTATTTGCAGTACAACCCACCTGATGGCGGCTGCCAAGGCGCTCGACCACATCGCCGGTGTTCGCCTGCCTGACAATGCCACCCGTTTGCGTAATGTAACGCTGATGGTGGAGCATTGCCAGAGTGACGTGCGCCAATCGGTGCTGATGTTTCTGCCGGATTTCACTGCTGCCGTTTACGCAACACACCCGCTGTATGCCGAAGCCGCCAGGCGCTACGCGCCGCTGGCCGGGGGACGCTGCATCGACGTGGTGCGGCAAACCAAGACCCTCTTGGAGATTATTGCCATTCTTGGCGGCCAATGGCCGCACAGTTCTTTTATGGTGCCGGGCGGCGTGACCTATATCCCGCCCCTGGCCGAACTGAACCAGTGCCGCCACATCCTGAAACACTATCGCCAGTGGTATGAGCAACGTGTGCTCGGTTGTTCGCTGGAACGCTGGCAAGCAGTGCAAAGCGCCGCCGACCTCGACGCCTGGTTGAACGAAGACTCGGCGCGGCGTGATGGCGATGTCGGTTTTTTTCTGCGCTTTGCCCGCGCGGCGGAATTGCACAGGCTGGGGCAGGGGCATGGTCACTTCCTTTCCTATGGTTCGCTGGAATTGCCCAATGAAACCGCCGTCGTCAACCCCGGCGGCGGCAAGCAATTGGTCGACGCCGGTTTCGTCTCCAGGGATGGACAAACGCAGTCTTTTGATCAAGCCCAGGTGGCGGAACATGTCGCCTCATCGTGGTACGCCGATTACCAGGGCGGACGGCACCCGTTCGACGGCGAAACAGATCCTCACGCCACCGGCGCCGACGGCAAGAAATACTCGTGGAGCAAGGCGCCCCGCTACGGCGGCCAGCCTGCGGAAACCGGGCCTTTGGCCGAGCGCATCGTCGGCGGCAATCCGCTTTTTTGCGATTTGTTACGGCACGACGGGGCGAACCTGGTCAACCGTCAGTTGGCGCGTCTGACGCGCCCGGCTACGTTGTTGCCCGCCATGGAAATTTGGCTCGAAGAAATGATTGCGCACCTCGATCAGCCCTATTACGAACCGGTTCCGCCCATTCAGGATGGCAGGGGATTCGGTTTGATCGAGGCGGCGCGCGGCGCACTGGGGCATTGGGTGGAAATTCGAGATGGCCGGATCGCTCGCTACCAGATCGTCACGCCCACCGCGTGGAACGGCTCTCCACGCGACGACCAGGGGGTGCGCGGGCCATGGGAGGAAGCGCTGATCGGCACAACCGTTGCAGACATCGACAACCCGGTGGAAGCCGGGCATATTGTGCGTTCCTTCGATCCTTGCCTGGTATGTACGGTGCATGTGATCGGGACTGAGCGCAGGTCTTTGCGGTGTTAACTCATGGCCGCCGTAACCGTTATCTGTCTGGGTAACCGTTATGTTCCGGGCGACGATGTCGGCTGTCGAGTATTCGACTATCTCTCTGGTATCTCGACGCCGGCTTATGTCGAAATCATTGACGGTGGCCTATGCGGCCTCGACCTGCTACGGTCGGTGGAAGGCAAACGTCGCGTGGTGTTTGCCGATGCCGTGACGGGCATGGGGGCCCCCTGCGAAATTGTGGTGTTAAGTCGTGAACAGGTGGCCGATTATGCCGGAAGCTATGGTCACAGCGCCGGGCTGCCTTACCTGTTACGGCTATTGCCGCAGGTGTGCCTGCCACCCTTGCCGGAAATCGCGCTGGTGGGCGCGGAAGGCATAGTGGATGAAGGTACCGTCCGTATGCTAGCCCAACGCTGCATGGAGATTGCCATTCATGGAACGCTATAACCAATTCCTAACCGTCGCAGACGGCGGACGCTTGGCGCTGGAAGCGGAGAATCGTATGCTGCGCCAGGAAATCCGCGTGGCACGGGAAGCGGCGGAAATCACCACTAAACTGGTGGTCGAGCAGTTCGAAAAAACTGAAGCCATCTTGGCCCGGTTTCAGGCCGCCAATGCTCGTCTGATTGAAAGCAATGATGAGTTGGAGGCCGTCCAACAGCGCTTGCAAAAACTCGACCAACTGAAGTCTGATTTTCTTTCCTCGGTTTCCCACGAATTGCGCACGCCGCTCACTTCGATCAGAGGGTTCGCCCATTTGGTCGAGCGCGAATTTTCCCGCAGCTTTGCCCCCCTGGCCATCAATGATATAGGATTGCATAAGAAATCCGAGCGCATCCGGGAAAATCTGGAGATCATTCTCAAAGAATCGGATCGTCTCACCCGTCTTATCAACGATGTACTCGATCTGGCCAAAATTGAAGCAGGACGCGTTGAATGGCGTGATGCGCCGGTGCAGACCGCGATATTGATCCGTGATGCTGTCAACGCGGTGCGGGGCATGTTCGACCAGAAACCCGATGTCGAATTAAAAACCGACATTCAGGGCGGCTTGCCCTTGTTCGTCGGCGATGCCGACCGTATGTTGCAGGTACTGGTCAACCTGCTTAATAACTCCGCAAAGTTCACCGACCAAGGCGTGGTGACGGTGAAAGCCTTCTTCAATCCGAAAAATCTGATCCAGATTGACATCTGCGACAGCGGCATCGGTTTTCCCCCGGAAGAAGCCGAAGCTATTTTCGACAAATTTCAGCAGGCCAAGCATGGCGACACCCTGATGGATCGGCCCAAAGGCACAGGCTTGGGGTTGGCGATCTCGCGCGAGATCGTCGAGCGGCACGGCGGGGAAATCCGGGCGCAATCGCAGCCGGGCAAGGGCAGTGTGTTCACCGTGTTGTTACCCCCCGCCACTGATAGTCTGGTGAAAACGACCGACATCACCTCGCGTATCGTATCCTTCGCCGCTGAAGAGCAACACTGTGCAGCGGATGAGGTGAGGCAGTCAGCGGGCATGGGCGGAAAATCCAAGGTGCTGGTCGTGGATGATGATATAGGCGTGCGCGACTATCTCATTCAGCTATTGCAGGAACAGGGATATGACGTCATTTCTGCGGCGGACGGACAAGCAGCCATGGTTGCCGCGCAGGAATTTCACCCCGACCTGATCACCATGGACCTCGCCATGCCGGTGATGGACGGGCGTACCGCTATCGCCAAGCTGCGGGCCGATCCCGAATTGCAGCATATTCCCATCATGGTGGTATCGGCTCTTCCCGGCTGGGAAACGGCGGGCGGGGATTTGGCCATGGGCAAGCCGCTCGACGAGCCGCGTTTTTTGAAGAACATTCTATTGCTGCTGGGTGGCGTTGATCATGTGGAGGCAAAAAAGGTACGCTTCTTGGTGCTCTACGATGTGGAGCGGAATTTGGCGATGGCACCAGGGGGCCTCAGCACCCAATGTGAGGTGGATTTTTGTCCTCTCAAGGAGCTTTCTTCCCGTATCCAGTCAGGCTTTCATGGCATGCTTGTTGTGCCCACCGATTTACTTAACAAGGTGGACTTAAGCATGTTGAACGCCGTTTCCTCGCTGGAAGTCATGATCATGCCGGTGCAGGCGACGGTACGAAAAATACGGGAAAAGATAGTTGTGGCGGCTACGGTTAAGATAGATTCGAAGCTTGGAGAATACGATGAGTAAAAATGCAAAAATCGCGATTGTGGACGATGAAGTCTATATCCGCTCCCTGCTTGAGCAAACACTGGAAGACTTGGACGGCGAACCGGAAATCTTGACGGCGGCCAACGGCGCGGAAGGGCTGGCGTTGATTGAACGCGAACGGCCGCAACTGGTGTTTCTGGATATGATGATGCCGCTTATGAATGGCTATGAGGTCTGTGCTGCGGTGCGGAAAAATCCGGCGCTGGCTGACGTTGTCATTGTCATGCTGACCGCCAAGGGGCAGGAATCAGATCGGGTGCGCGGACTGGAAGTGGGCGCGCATCGTTTCGTCACCAAGCCGTTCGACCCCGACGAAATTCTTGATTTGGCGCGCGAAATATTAGGGTCTTCATGATCAAAGCAGAACACTACCTTAAGCCCGCCTGGGTGCGTCGGCAGTTCGAGCTGGTGCTGCCCCTGCTACCAACCGGCAGCAGCGCGGCGTTACAGCTTGGCGGTAAGCGCCTGGAGGAAGTGAATGAGGCCGGGCACGATTTGATTGAGGGTGTGCCCGGCGTGCAAGCTTTTCCTCTGACGTTGGAAGGGGAGCGGGTGGGAGTCTTGTTGCTGTGCCTGCCTGCGGGGAGCAAAATCGCGCAAACGCAAGCCTGGGGTGGCTTGCTCGCCCATACCCTGCAAGGGATGCTCGAAACCGAACACGAGCGTCATTCGGTCGCACGCGAAACGCTCGAAAGCTACCGCGAGATGGCTTCGCTGCAACGGGCGGTGACCAACCTAAACCTTTCCCTCAAGCCCGCTACAGTGGTCGAGGCTCTGCTTAAGGAATTTGACGGGCGTGCTGCGGATTACGGCGCGGTGTTTGTGTGCGCCGTCGACAGCGGGAACTACGGCCTGGAAAGATCTTTTGGCAAGGATGCTGTGCAAGCGTTCTCCCAGTTCAAAAATAGCTTTCTGTTTGTCGATATGGCGGCACATGAACTGGGCGATATCGTTAACGATTTGTCGTCATCAAAACTGTGGACCGGGGAAGTGCCTGATTTTCGGTCGCTGCTGTGGCTGCCGCTGATCGCCCATGGAGAGAAACTCGGTTTGCTGGTGCTGGCTTCTCGCCGTACCGAAGGATTTAGCGCCGCCGACCTGAAGCGTGCGCAAATGCTATCCGCTGTAGCCGCCACTGCCTTGCGCAATGCCCAGCTTTATGCCGCCGAACAAAAAATGTTCCAATCCTTCGTTATGGTCATCTCCACCGCCATCGACGCTAAATCGCCCTATACGGCCGGGCACTGCCGCCGTGTGCCGGAAATTGCCCTGATGATCGCGGAAACCGTGCACCATGCCGATAGCGACCAATTCGCCGGTTTCGTGCTGGACGAGGATGAGCGCAATACCATAGAAATTGCCGCGATGCTGCATGATTGCGGCAAGGTGGTCACGCCGGAGTGGGTGGTGGGTAAAGCCAATAAGCTGGACAGTATTGCCAATCGCATCCATCTGATTGCCTTGCGTTTCGAGGTGCTGCGGCGGGACGCTTTGATCACCCGCTATCGTGCGTTGGCGGATGGTGAGGGGCAGGAATCAGTCGAGGCGATTTATCAGGAGCGTCTGCGCCAGCTTGACGACGATTTTGCGTTCCTCCAAAAATGTAATGCGGGCGGCGAGTTCGTTTCCAGTGAGCATGTCAGGCGTCTCGAAAGTATTGCCCGACAGTGGTGGACCGATGCTTGCGGGGAAAATCATCCCTTGTTGACCGAGAATGAGATTTACAACCTCTCCGTTCAACGCGGCACGCTGAACCCGGAAGAACGAAAAATCATCGAGGACCACGCCGTCCATACCATCAATATGCTGTCGCAAATTTCGTTTCCCCGCTCACTGCGCAATGTTACCGAATACGCAGCCGGACACCACGAACGCATGGATGGTAAAGGGTATCCGCACGGCTTGAACCGCGACCAACTGTCCATTCCGGCGCGCATCATGGTCATCGCCGATATTTTTGAAGCGCTTACCGCCCCTGACAGACCCTATCGCCAACCAGGTACGTTGAGTTGGGCCATCGACATCATGCACCGTATGAAGCTGGACAACCACATCGACGGCGATTTGTTCGACCTGTTTCTTTCCGAAAAGGTTTATTTGACCTATGCCAGAAAGCATCTTGCCGCCAATCAAATCGATGAGGTGGATACCAGCCGTTATCTTGCCGGACGGGAGGCGTAGGGGAGGAGATGCTTTTGGGCAGAATATCAGCCCCGGTCTCTTTTTTTAAGAGTTGCTCCCTTCCCGTTTTGCAAGCTCAACTAAGGCTTTCTCTGTGAGCTGCGGCCTGATCATGTTTCGCAGCAGGTCAATTCCCCTCCGAAGGGTCTCATCATTGACCTCTTCCCCGCCAACTTCTAAATAATTGAGCCAGAAGAGAGTCACCAGCCAGATCTCTTCGGTAAAGAGGGCCATTTCCTTTTCTGGCATTGGCTTGAGTGTGCCTGTGGCAACGGAATAGTCGTTTGATTGCCGGATAACAGCGAGCATGGTGTGATGGGTTTTTAGGAATCGCTCTTTGAGGAGCGGATCGTTCATGATCAGGGCGGTCAGCTCGCGCTTGAAAAACCGGTAGCGCCAGTTGTACGCCTGGATCATGACAAAGGTCTGTTCCATCGTCTCTATGCTGCCGGGCTGAAACCTGTCGAGGATCAGCTGGTACTGTTCCAGGCCGTAGGCGTCCATCTGCTCGAAGATGGCGCGGATGATGTCTTCCTTGTTGCGGAAATGATAGTACAGATTGCCGGGGCTGATGCCGACCGCCGCGGCAATATGGTTGGTGGTCACCCCTTTGGTGCCCTGCTCATTAAAGAGCTGGAGGGCTGTCTCGATGATTTTGTCTCGGGTTTTCATATGTGGAGATGTTACCAGATAGAGAAAACGATGACCATTGTAAAGCCTTCAGCCATGTGCGATTCCGGCAATATCCGTTCTTCCCTGGGCAATCTGCTCACGTCTTAATAATCCAAATGGGCCAAGCGAATCTTTTTAAGCACGGTGCTAAACAACCGTATCCGTTGGAGCATGCCTTGCAGCCCGAAGCGGGCCAGGGTGGGGATTATCCTGTAAAACGGCACCGCCTTGGCCCAGAGGTTGGCCATCTCCCGATGAAACTCCGCCAGGGGTAGGGTGGTGGGGAGTAAGGCATGGACCATGTCGTACAGCTCCGGCTTGTGGCTCAGGATTTCTCCATACCGTTCGGCATGCAGTTTGGTGCCGGGAAGCGGGGTCATCACGGTGAAGGTGGCGTACTTGTGCTTCAGCCGTCGCACATAGGCCAGCAGATTGCGGAAGTCTTCTCGGCTGTAGTCCGGATTAACCATGTAGGAGGCGTACATCATGATCCCAAGCCCATCGAGGATTTTGACCGCCTGGGCCTGCTGCGCCGTGGTGATCCCTTTGTTCATGGTTGCAAGCCGTTGGTCGGAAAAGTCTTCCATGCCTACGAAAACCTGGGCCAGGCCGATCTTTGCCCACTTGGCGAACAGCTCCGGGTGTTTGATGATGGTGTCCACCCGGCCATAGAGAAAGTAGTTCTTTTGTATCCCCGCCTCTTGGATCAGGTCGGCCAGCCGGTCCATCCGCTGGGCATCGCACATGGACTCGTCATCGCAGAAAAAGACATTCGGCTCGGCAATGGTCTTGAGCTCCGCCACCACTGCGGCAGGATCGCGGCGCAGGTATCTGCCGCCGGTGATGGACCAGAGGGCGCAGAAGTTGCAGCGGGCGGTGCAACCGAGCGAGGTGCGCACCGAGGCCAGGGGCTTGAACCATTCGCTGAAGTAATGCTTCCGGTGGCGGGCGGTCAGGGTGCGATCGGGAAAGGGGAGGTCGTTCAGGTCGGTGTAAGGACGCGGCGTGCTGAACACCATCCCCTCCGCGCACGGGACGGCGATTCCGTTGATCTCCGAGAGGCGTGTTCCTGCTTTCAAGGCCACGGCGATTTCGCGCAGGGTGAAAACCCCTTCGCCGATGACCACGAGATCGATGTCCGGTTCGTTGAAGTCCTCCGGCTGCACCGTGGCATGGTGCCCGCCCACCACAAGGAAGAGATCGGGGAGGATGGTCTTGAGGCGGGTTGCCAGGTCTTTGATGATGTTGACATGGCTGGTGTAGCCGGTAAGTCCCACCAACTCCGGCTGAAACCTGCGGCAAGCCTCCTCGATATCCGGCTCCAGCCGGGCATCGAGGAGTTCCACCGTGTGGCCGTCCAGCTTGAGTCCGGCCCCAAGGTATTCCAGGGCCAGCGGCTCGAACAAGAAAAACTGATCGATAAGGGGATTGTGGCTGGGGGGTTGGATGAGCAGAATTTTCATAGTATTTCCTCTTTTGGTTAGAGTATTTGTTCTAAATTAGAATAAATACTCTACGATGGCAAGGAAAATAGGGGATGATCAAGAATAGTTCTATCTAAATAGTTGACAAGATAGATCCCGCCACTTACTATTAAGCCATTACGCAACTACTTAATAGGTTTATCGTATGATTTTTGAGCCAGCCGAAATTTTCAAGGTTTTAAGCGTGGAAACACGCGTGAAGATTATTGAACTTCTTAAAACCAATGGGGCGTTAGGGGTAAAAGAAATTTCAAAGAAACTGGGCATAACCCTTCCCGCAGTTTCACAACATCTCAAAATATTAAAACAAGCAGGGCTGGTACGAAGTGAAAGACAGGGATATTGGATTCCGTATTCGATTAATGAAGAAGCCATGGAGGGCTGTCGAGAAATATTGGATCAAGTTTGTACCTGTGGATGCAAAGGCACGGGTAAATTTAAAGAAAAGGAACTCAGTAGAGCAAGTTTGGAGGCCCTGAAAAAATATGAACTGGAGTTGGAAAAGGAACTCAACATAGTGAGAGGAAGGGTCAGCGAAATAGAAGCAGGGAAGTAGTTTTTTTTGTCAATTTGATTAAGCCATTGCGCAAACGCTTAACAATTAACAATAAGGGAGGTGATAAAAAATGGCAGAGCAAAAGAGTTCTTGTGGTTGCGGATGTGTGCCGCAGCAGCAGATTTGTGGCTGTGGATGTGTTCCGCAAAAACAGAAAAAAGTCGAGGCGGCTGTTCCGGGTAAGACGGAAACGGAAAAGAAGACACCGGAAAAATCTAAATGAACTAATTAAAACCCTGGCTTCACGGACACCAGGATAAGAGCAGGTATCCGTGAAGTCAGGGCAAGCTCTAACATCCCTCCAACTCCATAATCCTCAACCGGCGCAGTTCGGCCAGGCTGAAGACCGGGCCGTCCACGCAGGCCAGTTTGCCGTCCATATGGCAGTGGCGGCAGATGCCCACCCCGCATTTCATGTGGCGCTCCATGGTGGTGAGCACCTGATGGTCGCTGAAGCCCATGCTGGCCAGCTTGCCAAGCACCGCCCGAAACATCAAAGGCGGGCCGCAGATCAGCGCGATGCTCTTGTCCAACTCCGGCTTCACATCATCCAGCAAAGAAGTGACCAAACCTACCGCCCCATCCCATCCCGGTTCTGGAGCATCCACGGTGAGGCGGCAATCCACCCCTTGTTTTTGCCATTGGCTCAGATCATTTTCAAAGGCGATGTCGGACGGGGTGCGGCTGCCGTAGAGCACGGTGAGCGCGCCGAATTGGTCCCGTTGATTCAGGCAGGTGTTGATCACCGCCCTGAGCGGCGCTAAGCCGATGCCGCCAGCCACGAACAACAGATCTTTTCCGTGGAGTTGTTCCATGGGAAAGGGCCGTCCGTAGGGGCCGCGCAGGCCGATGGTGTCGCCGACCCGCAGCCCGTGCATGGCGGCGGTGAGCTTTCCGGCCCGACGGACGCTGAGGTGGATGGACCCTGGCCTGGTTGGCGTGGAGGAAATGGAGATGGGCGCCTCTCCGCAATGGGGCATGGAGACAAGCATGAACTGGCCGGGTTGGTAGCGGAAGGCGTCGTTGTATGGGCGATCGCTGAAGGCGAGGACAAAGGTGGAGATCTGGGAGTTTTCGATTTCGATCTGCTCCACCCTGGCTTGTCTGGGTAGGTAGATATCTGTAATGGGCTGTGGCATGGTGTTTCCCGGTTGGGTTGATGGTTACAGGCTGCCCTGGCAGGCCCGCTCCACGAAGCGAACGATGTCGGTGCCGCCAAAGCAGATGGACACGCAGCGGCCGCAGCCCACACAGCTTGGTCTGCCGGTCAGGCGGACATCGTCGCGGAGCTTGTGGATAAAACGCTGGCGGATGGCCCCGGTCTTGGCCTGCACCGGGTTGTGGCCTCCGGCCATGGCGGTAAAGCCGGCAAAGGTGCAGGCGTCCCAGCTCCGCAGCCGCTGGCCGCTGGTGGCGTCGAGTTGCTGGTCGCTGATAGTGAAGCAGGTGCAGGTGGGGCAAAGATAAGCGCAGCCGCCGCAATCCTGGCAGCGCAGGGACAGATCTTTCCAAACCTGTTCCGGCACCGTGCCTGCCTCCAACCGTCGGATGGCCTGCTCCACATGCACCTGGCGGCTGAAGCGGCCGCGTGCTTCCAAGAAAGTTTGGTAGTGGGCAGCGCGGTCCTTGTCGGTGGAGGGAGCAAAAAATCCCTGCCAGCGGTCGATCAGTCCATGGCCCGGCGTCCGTCCGGCCTCCACCAGGAAGCGGTCGCCCAGATCGGTGAGTTGCAGGTCGCTGCCCATCTCCAAAAAGGGGCCGGAGCCGGTGGCGTTGCAGAAGCAGTTCGGGGCAGGGGAGTTGCAATTGATCCCTATCAGCACCGAGCCCTGGCGGCGCCTTAAGTAGAAGGGGTCGCGCTGCTGGCGGGAGAAGACCACATCCATGTAAAGCACGGCGGAGAGATCGCAGGGATGCACCCCGAAATAGACCGTGGGCGGGATGATTGCCTGGGTGGGCTGGAAATCATAGCCCTCCGGGGTGATGGTATAGGTGGAGATCTGTTCCTGCTGGGGCAGGAAGAACTGCTTGAGCGAGTTCTGCGGCGGTTCGTTCAGCTCGATCTCCACTGCATCCAGATCGTCGATCACGGTGAAGAGCACATCACCGTGGCGGTTTCGCACCGGGGCCACCAGGCGGTATTCCTTGGCCAGCTTGCGCAGGAAGCCCTTCAGGTGATCCTTTTTCAGGAGGTGGCTGGAGGTGACGGCGGCTGCGTGGGGCATGGGCGGTTCCTTTTCTTTCGTTTTCGGTCAGGGAGGAAGCATTTTTGGTTATTAAGCAATCTCAGCAGCGAGGAGAATACGTTTTGTGCTGCTGGTTCATTTCTTTGCTTGCCCAAAGAAACGAACCAGCAGCGAAGCGGCGAAGAAAGGGCCCCCTGTGTCCCTTGTCCCGCCGTTGGCGGGATACCCGGAGTTTATGCCCCGCATGGGGTACTCCTCGATGCTGCCGGGGCTTTGCAAACTCGGCTTCGCCTCAAACAGTGCAAATCCCTTTTCGGTAGCCTCTCCGGTGCTCGGCGGCGTGCCAATGGGAATTTTAACTGCTCATTTTTTCCACCCGTACCGCGCAGACCTTGTACTCCGGGCAGCCCGAGCCGGTGTCAAAGGCGTCGTTGGTGAGCCGGTTGATGGGCGCTTCGTGGAAGTGGAAGGTGGTGTAGACCATGCCGGGTTCCACCTGCTCGGAGATCTCGGCGGCCAGGGTAATTTCCCCTCGGCGGGAGGTCAGCCGCACCGTTTCGCCCTGGTGCAGGCCATGGGCCTTGGCGTCCGCCGGGTTTATCTGGAGCACGGCGTGGTTGCATTCCCTGCTCAGCCGCTCGCTTTTGCGGGTCATGGTGCCGGTATGGTACTGATGGTAAATTCGGCCGGTCATCAGCAGCAGCGGGTAGTCCGCATCGGGCAGCTCGCCGGGCTGGGTGTGGCTGGACGGCATAAAATGGCCCCGTCCACGGGTGAAGTAATACTTGTGCAGGAAAGGCGTGCCCGGGTGGCCCCGGTCCCAGCAGGGCCATTGCAGGCCCCATCCCTGGTCCAGCCGGTCGTGGTGCATGCCGCCGTAGATGGGGGAGAGCAGGGCGATCTCCTCCATCACCTCACCGCTGGAGTCGTATTCCATGCAATAGCCCAAGCGGTTGGACAAGGCCATGATGATTTCGCTGTCGGCCCGGCACTCGCCCGGCGGGGCCACGGCCTGGCGCACCATCTGCACCCGGCGCTCCGAGTTGGTGAAGGTCCCGCTCTTTTCGGCAAAGCAGGCAGCCGGGAAAACCACCTGGGCCAACTCCGCCGTCTCGGTGAGGAAGATATCGCTCACCGCCAGGAAATCCAGGCCGCGCAGGGTTTCCTCCACCTTGGTCAGGGTAGGATCGCTGAGCATGGGGTTTTCGCCCATGATGTACATGGCCCGGATTGGGCCTTGTGCGCCGCCGTGGGTCATTTCCACCAGGGTCATGCCTGGGGCCTCCGGCAGACTCGCTCCCCAGGCCCGTTCGAATTTCTCCCGATAATCCTGATTGGCCACGGCCTGGTAGCTGGGCAGCATGTTGGGCAGCGCCCCCATGTCGCAGGCGCCCTGCACGTTGTTTTGGCCCCGGAGCGGATCGACCCCGGTGTCCTCCTTTTCGATGTGCCCGGCCAGCATGGCCAGGTTGGCGATGGTCTGCACGTTCTCGGTGCCGCAGACATGCTGGGTCACGCCCAGGCAATAACAGATCACCGCCTTGCGGGCCCGGCCATAGAGCTGGGCTGCCTGGCTGATCAGGGGCAGGGGCACGCCGGTGAGGGCGGCGGTTTCTTCAAGATCAAGGCGGTTGAGCATATCGCGCAGGGCCAGGAAGTTTTCGGTGCGCATCTCGATGAACAGGTCGTCGGCCAACCCTTCATCGAGCAGCACCCGCATCATGGCATTGAGCAGGGGGATGTCGGTGCCGGGCCGCAGGGCCAGGTGGAGATGGCTGCACTCGGCAAGCCGGGTGCGGCGCGGATCGATAACAATCAGCCTTGCGCCGTGGTCCACCGCATCGAGCATCCGGCGGGCCACCTGGGGGTGGGCCTCGGTGGTGTTGGAGCCGGAAACCAGGATCACCTCGGCGTGTTCGATCTCGTTGATGGAGTTGGTCATGGCCCCGCTGCCGAAGGTGGTGGCAAGACCTGCCACCGTGGGGGCGTGTCAGAGTCGGGCGCAGTGGTCCACGTTGTTGGTGGCCAGCGCGGTGCGGGCGAATTTTTGCAGCAGGTAGTTCTCTTCGTTGGTGCACTTGGCCGAAGCTAAGACGCCGATGGCGCTGCCGGTGTGTTGATCGCGGATGCTCCCGAGTTGCTGGGCGGTGAAATCGAGGGCCTCCTCCCAGGTGGCCGGGGTGAGAATGCCGTTTTTGCGGATCAGCGGGGTGGTGAGCCGGTCGGGATGGTTGATCGATTCGTGGATGTGCCAGCCCTTGACGCAGAGGTTGTCTCGGGAGACCGGGTGGTGCCGACTGGGCTGGCAGCCGCAGACCAGGCCATCCTCCACGTGCAGGTAAAGACCGCAGCCGCAGCCGCAGTAAACACAGGTGGTCAGTACGTCATGCATTACCGTTTCTCCTGTTCAGTCCCTGCCGGGCCATGGATTTGCCCGGACAACCTGCAACAATAGTATCAGAGAAACAGCGGCGGATCAAAAGGGATAATCTTGCGGGGATTTTCACAAAGGGAGAGCCGGTTTGGCTGTCGACTCATCACACAAAGTCCTTCTGCCCTGGGATGGGGTTATTTGCGGTCGGGGTTATCGTCGTTGCGACGCCGTCTAAAAGGCAGATGCGCTGCCAGAAGATCGGGGTGTGCGGGTCGAACATCGGCATGGTCAGAAATCTGCGCAGAGAATGTATGGTTTCTTGTCCAGCCCCGAAAAGGAGAAAGACATTGTTCGGCAGATGTTGCCGCTCGCCAGGGAAATGTATGGTTCGGTGCAGAATCGGCTCGTTCCCGACTGGACCAGGGTCAGATAATAATCCTTGAGGGTATGTACGGCACCTTTCGCCGCGGGTTCAAAAAGACTGTTGCGGGGGGTGGGCGGAGAGAGAAAAATGGTCTTTGAGACCTGGGTGCCATGGTTGTCGAGAATATAAAAACACTGAACTTCCCGGCAGTTGCTTATGACATGATGCAATACCCTGTCAAACCCGGCGCTTCCTTCGGTGATCAGCAGGCTGATTACCTTGGTAAGGATCGCACTCATCTCCTCCTGCTGTTGGATGTTTCTTCTGTAGTTCATCGCTAAGCGGGATTGCATCTCTTTGGCTACCTCCTGCATCGTGGTCAGGCAGCAGTCGTTTGCGTTCGTTTTTTCAGCAGGCTTTGGCTTTGAAAAATAATACCCTTGCATGAGGTCGGCCCCGATTTCATGGCAGATCATAATATCATCAAATCGTTCTACCCCTTCCGCCAGAACCAGGGACCCGATTTTGCCGGCGAGGGAGATAATGGCCGCAACCACCGATTGCTTGAAGTAATCATAGGTGATACCGTCCACCAGATTGCGGCTGATCTTGATGATGTCGGGACGCAGAGAGGCAACCCGCTCTAGGTTTGATTGATCTTCCCCGAAGTCGTCCAGTACTATCATGCAGCCAATCTCCCGGTAAAAACGCACGAAATTGAGAAGGGCGCGCCGGGATTTTACTTTGGATTCCACTATTTCCAGGGCAATCTGAGAAGGGTGGATATGTAACCGCTGAAACAGGTCCTGAAGGTGACGGGAGCCCACCACGCCCTCATCCAAGACGCCGGGATTGAAATTGAGAAACAGCAGCAGCTGTCTCTGGTCTGCCAGCCTGGAAAATGTGGTGACTGCTGTTTTTCGGCAGAGACGGTCCAGCTCAAGGTTGCAGTTCAAGCGCTCTCCGGCACGGAAAAGATCAAGAGGTGCAATCACCGCACCTGTTTCCGGGTCAATGCCACGGCTTAAGGCCTCAATTCCTACCACCTGCTGTCTTATCAGGCTCACTATGGGCTGGAAATCCGTACGAATGCTCTCTGCGGCAAGAATATTTCTGAAAAGATCATCGGGTACTTCCTCAGGCATTGTTGTTCTCCATAGGGTTTGCAACGGGTTTGTCGTGAGAAAGACAGCAGACGCCATCGTCTGCTAGTCGGTTGCCGCCAGGGCGAAAGGGCGCGGATTCAGGCGCGCCAGGCTGAAGAATGGTTTTGTGGGGCATGCTCCCCCAGGCCTTGTGGCACCGCGGTCTCCCGGAAGAAGCATCGACTTTCATTTAGCTGCTGAAATCCACCCCCACCACGCCGATAATATCTCCCTTCGCTGTCGTGATGGGGGCGGAGAGGGTGCGGCAGGGTTTGTCCGTAATGGCGGAGATGTAGAGGGGGGAGAGATAGATTTCGCCCTCCATGGCCTTTTGCCACCAGGGCCGCACCCGCGCATCCTTGATCCCGGCAGCGGGCTTGGAAAATATGAACGAGCCGTCGTCGCGGCAGCTGTAAACGGCCTGGACAGTGTCATGGTCGCTCATGAACCGGCAGAGAGCCGGGATATGCTGCGGTCCGGGGTTTGACACGGCGGGCGAGCCGGCCAGGCTAACCAGTTCCCCGCTGATTTGGGAGAGTTGCGCCTCATCCCCGCTGCCTCGTCCTTCCGCCTGCTGGATGAGTTCGCCGATGAAGAGGCGCATGGCCTCGCTTTGATTGCTGATCTCTTCGGAGGCTTGCGCCGTCGCGGTGGCACTTGTTTCATTTTCCGCAGTGAGGCTTTCCATTTCCAGAGCCGCCTGGTTGACTTGCTCCAGGTCGGCGGCCTGCTCTTCGCAGGCCCTGGCAATTTCACTGATCTTTCTCTTGGCGGTGTCCATGCGGGTGCAGACCGCCGCGAAGATGTTGGCCACCTGCTTGGCGGTCTCTTCTCCTGCCTTGACCCGAACGGCATTGGTCTCAAGGATCTCTTCCGTTCTCCGGGAAGACTCGGTTGCCTCCAGAGCCAGATTGCGCACCTCGTTGGCCACTACGGCAAATCCCGCCCCGGCCTCTCCGGCCCTGGCGGATTCCACCGCAGCGTTCAGGGCAAGCAGATTGGTCTTGAAGGCGATGGAATTTATCTCCCTGATTACCAGACTCGCTTCGCTGCTTGCCAAGGAGATGTCATGCATGGACTGGCTCAGCAGGGCCATGACCGACCGGGCAAGCTCGATCTCCGCAGTGACTTCCTGGATCTGGCTGTCTGCCTGCTGGGCATCTCCGGCATTGCTTGTGGTCCGGGCCGCGATTTCCTGAAGGGAGGAAACCATCTGGACCAGAGCAGTTGCTTTGCGGGAGACCACATCCGCGAGGGAATAGCTTGTGGTCCGGACGTGGTAGGTCGTGCCATCCATCTTGCCGGCAATGTCGTCCAGGGTGCTGGAGGTTTCGCGCAGAAATCCTTTCAGCGGGGTTCTGATGCCGACGAAGCCTGCTATGCCGACAAGCAGGGTTATCCCGAGGCCAAGCAGAAGATAGCCCTGCATTTTTAAAAGGCCCACGGAATTTACTGCCGAGCCTGCGGCCAGAGACGGTAATGCATGGGCGTTATCCGGCAGGCAGAAGATCTCGGCGCCGATGACAGAGGAGAATTGCAAATAGTGGATCACCTGGATGAGGAGAACAATTCCGAAAAAAAACAGATAACTTGCGAAGGTCTTATGTGTGATGGTCATGTCGATTCCTGATATGATCTTTTTGGGTTATCTCTCAACTAGAGCGTTAGTTTGGAAGAATTTAACTATTTGCTAAGGCAATATGCGTGCCACCAATGCAACGCATTGTTTTTGTGATTTTTGCGTGGTTACTACCTTGGTAAATGTTTCAATAATGTTGTTTTATTAGGGGGTAATATTTTCGAAAATGTAATTTTTGAAAGTCCTTGAGTTTGGTGGCTCGTCGACAGGGGAGGGGAGCACGCGTTCTGACTTGAATTGGATTTTATGTGAGCGTTGAGCGAGTTGATCTCCCGAGTAACTACGGGGATGTCCAGGGTTAGTCCTCTTCTTTCTTCTGGAGTAAAGATGCAAGCCTTGATTATAAGTGCGGACAATTTTGAAGATTCTGAACTGCTGGTTCCTTACTCCCGCCTGATGGAGGCGGGAGTCGCAGTGACCGTGGCATCCTTGCGCAGCGGGGCCATCAGGGGCAAGCACGGCTCCGAAGTGGTTGTGGACAAGACGCTTGACGAGGTCAACCCTGACGACTATGCAATTCTGATCCTGCCTGGGGGTGTGGCGCCGACGTTGCTGAGAAAAGAGCCGAAGGCTCTGGAGATCGCCCGGATCTTTATTGCCCGCGGCAAACCGGTTGCCGCCATCTGCCACGGGCCGCAGATCTTGATCAGCGCCGGTCTTTTGCAGGGGCGCCGCGCCACCTGCTACAGGTCGGTGGCGGATGAATTGAAAAAAGCAGGGGCGCTCTATGAGGACCGGGAGGTGGTTGTTGACGCCAATTTGGTCACCTCTCGGCAACCGGCCGATCTCCCCGCATTCATGCGCGAGATCATGAAACAGCTCGGACTTTAGCCTGCTGGTTCCTGCCGGAAAAGGAGGGCGTAGAAATGAAAAGCGTGGGGCGGGAAAAAGGACGTGGCTGATCTATTGAATTAAGGCATCGCGAGTGTCGGGGGCGGAAGATATCTCGCCATCTGATTGTGCGTGGCTATTCTTTGTCGGGGTTGTCGTCTTCGCGTCGCCGTCTAAAAGGCAGATGCGGGGGATGCACATGCACTCCTTCGCGCAGCATGATAAAGCTGGTTTCCAGAAGTTCGACCCCGGTGAGCACCCCGACGGTAAGCACGGCCAGGACCACGCCGCCATGCTCATAGCCCAGGCCGATGGCGGAACCGATGGCCGCCAGCATCCAGATCACCGCTGCGGAGGTGACCCCCTGCAGCAACCCTTCCTTGGCCATAATGACGCCTGCGCCGAGGAAGCCGATACCGGTGACCACCTGGCCCACCACCCGGCTGGGATCGGCGCCCGTGCCCTCGGTGATCAGGGCGCCCAGGGCGACAAAGACCTCGGTGCCGAGGCAGATCAGGATGCTGGTGCGGATGCCTGCCGGTTTGCCGCGCAGTTGGCGCTCCAGGCCGATGATGCCGCCACAGATAAGGGCAACGAAGATGCGCTGCCAGAAGATCGGGGTGAAAGGGTCGAACACTGGCATGGTCGGATGCTCCATTGGGTGTATGTTACTGAAGTTTTCCCTTTGGGGAGGAAGTTCGTTAGAGTTTACGTCAATCATGCAATAACGTCCTCTTTTTTTTTGAAGATGGTATAATCGTCTTTTACAAAACCCCAACACAAGGAGAGCCAAGATGAAACGTTTCCTGATTGCTGCGGCAATAGCCGCTGCCTCTTTCGCTACCCCGGTCCTTGCTGGCGACGTTGGCGTTTCGGTGAGCATCGGCCAACCAGGTTTCTATGGGCACATTGACATCGGCGATTTTCCCCAACCCAGGGTGATCTACCCTCGTGCGATCATCGTTGAGCGGGGAGTACGGATGGACCGCCCGCCCATTTATCTGCGCGTCCCGCCGGGCCATGCCAAACATTGGAGCAAGCACTGTCGCGAGTACAACGCCTGCGGCGAGCGGGTCTTCTTTGTCCACGACGACTGGTACGAACGCGAGTATGTTCCGCGTTATCAGGAAAGGCATCGTGATCGCCAAGATGGCCGCCAAGATTATCGTCGGGATGATCGTCGGGATGACCGTCGTGACGAGGGCCGGGATGATGATCGCGGCAACGGCAAAAGCAAAGGTCACGGCCATGATCGTTAACCCTTTGGCGTAATCCCTTTATCTGTTGATTTTTTACTTCTCTCTTGATGCGGCCTTGAGCGGGGAATTCACGAAGCCGCCATAATGGAAAGCCAAGTGAGTTCGCCCGCTGCAAGCGCCCAGCCGCCCGCTGAAAAAACCGCCTTTATCATCCTGATTATGATCAGTGTCTGTCATCTGCTCAACGACATGATGCAGACCCTGTTGTCCGCGATCTATCCGCTGCTCCAGAGCAACTATGGCTTGAGCTTTGCCCAGATCGGCATGATCACCCTTACTTTTCAGGGCACCGCCTCGATCCTCCAGCCCATGGTCGGTTTTTTCATCGACCGCAACCCCAGGCCCTATTCTCTGGCCGTGGGCATGGGCTTGACCCTGGCGGGGCTGGTGCTTTTTTCCCAGGCCGGGAGTTATCCGGTGCTCCTGCTGGCTGCGGCCTTGGTGGGGACCGGCTCGTCGGTGTTCCATCCCGAATCCTCACGGGTGGCGCGGATGGCTTCCGGTGGGAGACACGGCTTGGCGCAGTCGCTGTTTCAGGTGGGGGGCAATGCCGGTTCGGCCATCGGCCCCTTGCTGGCCGCGCTCATCGTCTTGCGGCACGGGCAAACAAGCCTGGCCTGGTTTTCCCTCGCGGCCCTGCTGGGCATCTATCTCCTGATCCGGGTTGGCCACTGGTACAAGGGGCACGGGCTGATGCGGCTCATGTCCCGCACCGGCAGCGCCCTGCCGCAGATGGAGCTGCCCCGTGGCAGGGTGGCCCTTACCCTGGCGGTGCTGCTGGCCTTGATGTTCTCCAAGTTTTTTTATATGGCCAGCATCTCCAGCTACTACATCTTTTATCTGATGGACAGGTTCCAGCTCCCGGTGCAGAGCGCCCAACTTTACCTCTTTGCCTTCTTCGGCGCGGTGGCAACCGGCACCCTGGTCGGCGGTCCGATTGGCGACCGCTTTGGCCGCAAGGTGGTGATCTGGGTGTCGATCCTGGGGGTGCTGCCCTTTACCCTGGCCTTGCCCTATGCCAATCTGTTCTGGACCGGGGTGCTCAGCGTGTTCATCGGGGTGATCCTTGCCTCAGCCTTCCCGGCCATTGTGGTCTATGCCCAGGAGCTGCTCCCGGCCAGGGTTGGCATGGTGGCCGGGATGTCTTTTGGTTTTGCCTTCGGCATGGGAGGGATCGGGGCCGCGGTGCTCGGGCATCTCGCCGATGCAACCAGCCTTGGCTACGTGTATCACGTCTGCTCGTATCTGCCCGCTATTGGGTTGCTTGCCATTTTCCTGCCGCCGTTGGAAACGGAAACCAGGCAGCGGAGGAGATTGGCTAGGGGGGGGCGCAGTGATCAGTGAGGGGCGGGGGGGAGAGTAACAATTGCCGAGCGGACAGAGCCGTAACGGCTACCGGATTGTTTCCTGGGTAGTCTTGGGAATCGCTAGTTAGTCGCGAAAGATGAAGAGTCCGACACACAGTGCGCAGCCAATAGTATAAAGCAACCACGTTTGCGAAACGAAGTATGGGTAGACCATCAGCGTCGCGCCAATGGCCATTGGCTTCCAGAGCATATCTTTCTTTCCGTAGCGAAAAGCCACAAAGCCGATGGTGCCGAAGATGAGGGCAGCAAAAAGTACGGCAGGTGTTGGCATGATGGGTCGTCTCCTGCGTAGTCCGGGAGTGCCGGGTTTTTCGGTTTTTGCTTCATGGTGCCTCGCCGAAGTTTACGCCGATGACGAACCAGGATTTTGTTCGGCTTTTTATGTGCAAGAGGCTTGATAAGGGCTTAAGTCGCTTTTGGTCGACAAATCAACAATGTCCCCTTACTCTGCCCTATTTTCCACGACCATCTCATCAAGCCAAGTCCGATTCCAAGCAATACGATATTTCCCTTTTCTTTCAACAGTCGATCCCAATATGTCGGGGGCTTTGATGCGCCTGATTCGCTGTATTTGGATTGTGCCTACTAGATTTCGGCCAAGGCCAAAGAGTTGTCTCTTTCGAGAGTCTTCACAGAAGATAGAAATTCGTGCATAGCCAAGAGGGAGATACCGCACTCCATCTAGGCGAGCAGTGTTTTTGCGCGCGTAGGATAAGGCTTTGCGAATCAGCCGTCCGCACGATTTTCTAATAATATCCTGAGTTATTTTTGAAGATGAGCTGGAGACATAAACACTACCAGTAAGCACGCATCCCCATGCGTTGCGATGAATTTTTGCGTCACGTACGGTCAGGTTAGCCCACCCGATTTGCTTTTGAAAATCAGCAACTCTGAGCGGCCAGTGCAAGCGTAGATAAGACAGGAATATTCCTATCTTATGCATGAAAGATGGGAGGCTGAATCGTGGAACGAAGAATACCAGATTATCTTCGATGACGCCTTGGTAGTTTTTTAAAGATGCTTGGCCGCTTACGCGCAATTGATTTAACTTTTGTCCATTGAAGGCCGCGAAGCCTGGACCTGATCCGTTAGATCGTATTGAAAGGAAATAGCGATCATAACCAGGGGTGAAACGCTCAGCCAGAACACCCGTCTGGAAGGCTGAACATAACACTTTATTATAATCAAATGTTTCTGCACGTACATGCAGAATTAACTGGTTAAGATGAGTATATGCCGACGGAGTACATCCTATGACAGTCCACCACGGTGTTTTGGTTTCTTCCGAGAGTTCATCGAGTAGCAGTTGGTGGAGGTGCTCGTATCTATTGTCTTGTTTCGAAAGTAAAAAGACGGACAACGCAAGGATAAGTGCATTGCATGTATCGAGCAATTCATCGAAAATTTTTACGACTGAGGTATATGGGTATCTTTCTTCGTTGCCCTGTTTGTCCCTATAGCAGATATCACTGTCGAGGTAGGTAATTCCACCATGAGCAATTCCATTTCTCATGATGTGTCGATAAGCATTGGTAGCTTCGGAGATATCGGTCCTCTTTAACTCCTCAACAACATTGAAGATATCTAAGTTGTCAGTACTTTTGCCACGATCAATACGGGAAAAGTGAGCCGAGACGCGAAGCAAAGGTGTAAATACGGCTTCAACCAATCGTAAATAAGCAGGATTAATTTGCTGGTCGACAAATCCAATAAGCTCGTATTCATCTAGCTCTCCGAAGTCATCATGCCATTCATGCAAATTTATTTCCGAAAGATGAAGAAAAGAACGATTCAATTCAGCGGAGTGTTCAGTGAAGTAATCCTTAAGATGAGTTTCGTTCTTGGAGTGTTGATTGTTCAACCACAAAAGAAAGCTTAGGTATCTGGGTCTCGCATAAAATTTTTGAGGAGTGGAAAAAACATATTTTCGAAGTGCGAGGAAATGTTGATGGGGGCATGAAGCGAGTTCGGGAAAGGATGCGGTTAACTGCACTCGTAAGCGAGCATGGGTCTCGCGCATTAAATAGTTTTCTAGAATGCTGTCGATAGTATCCATCGGTAATTATGGGATAATTAAGGACGTTCCCTATAGTTATGCCGTTGCCTGTTCCGTTGTGATATTCAGTCGCAATCCTACCCCATGTAGCAGGTTGAACAGGGTGCGGATTTCCGGGTTGCCCTTTCGTGACAAGGTGCGGTACAGGCTTTCGCGGTTAAGATGGGCCTTTTCCGCAACCGCCGCCATGCCGCCGTTGGCCTCGGCCACATTGCGTAAAGCCAGCAGGAAGGTTTCCTTGTCGCCCTCTTCAAGTGCCGCATTCAGGTATGCCGCCGCTTCTTCCGGGTTTTTTAACGCTTCGATCAGGTCTTTTTGATATTCGGTTATCTTTGCCATTCAGCTCCTCCTTCTGTGGTCTTGCAGGTAGTCAGCGGCCTGGGTGATGTCGCGGCTTTGCGTGCTTTTATCGCCGCCAACAAGAAGGAGAATAAGTCGGTTCTCTTCTTTGGCAAAATAGACACGATAGCCTGGCCCGCAGTCGATCCGCAGTTCCCAAACGCCATTGCCAAGATGTTTGTGGTCGCCAAGATTTCCCAGGCGTGCACGGTCAAGTCTGACCCGAATCCTTGCCCGGCCATTTACGTCGCGCAGGGCTTCGAGCCATTCCCGGAACGGCGCGGTGCCGTCTTCTTTCTTGTAATAGTCAATCTCGTATGGGAATACCTGTATAGTCACACATTAGCCTATAAGCTACAGATTGGCAATGGGGTTTTCTGGGAAGGGGCAAAAGAGAGGGGGCTCGTGCCCCCCTTATTTTTACTGCTCCAGATTGGCAACGATATCCGGAATCGCCTGTTTCATCAGATCCTGCATGGTGTTGCGGAGCATGGTTTCGGCCAGCTGATCACGATTCTTGATCGCCAAATCGCTGCCCTTTGCCTCGTAGTGCAGCTTGCGCACCGGGGTGCCGTTCTTCATGACCGTGAGGGAAACGCTGATGGTGCAGACGGCGTCTACCTGGGGGACCTTGGTGATCTGATCTACAACCACTCGTGCCTCGGTGATCTCTACTACTTTGCTGTAAAGATCCGGGGCTTTTTTGGCCGGGATCACTGCATAGCCGGTCTGGCTCAACTCGCGCTGCAAGGCGCTCTGCACCAAGCCTGCGGGAGAGACGCCGCTCCAAAGGGTATCGACCATCAGGCCGTCACCATTCTTGGTGTTGCCGATGGCCCAGGCTCCGGATGCTGTCGGCGGTTGCAACTCAGCGTTGATGAGATAAAGGTCGCCGCCACCGAAGCGGGAGGTGGTGATGGGATCGTAGCGCATAACAAGCTGCTTGGTGTAGGTGGCGCAGCCTCCCAGGGCAAGCAGGGTTATAAGGCTAAGGGCCAGCAGGTTGCGACGACGGGGGATAAAATGGATCATGGGGTTCTCCTTGGGTGGGATTGTGTATTTTCTGTGAGTACACATTGATATTGGCGGTTTCCCGACTGAGTGCAAACAGCCTCGTCAGTTGCCGGGATTTCGGCTCTAAATTTTTTAAACCTTTTGCCTGCCTACTTTTTGTAGTCACAACGACAGGTTTGCACTATTTGCAGAGTGATCATCTAATCTTGACCATTTTCATTTTTATGGCCTGCCCTCCTTCATTTCAATGCCGTACACCGCAGCCATATTCAGCCAGCGTGGCGATATGAGCATCTTGCCACATTGGGTTGGGAATAGTGAAGGGAAAACGTAACTGGTTGGTCAGACCGGCGCCAGATCAAAGGCTGCGGAAAAGAGCTTCCGGGTGTAAGGGTGGGAGGGATTGGCAAAGAGTTGCGCCGCAGGGCCCGACTCGACAATGCAGCCATTCTGCATCACCGCCACCTCATCGGCCATGGCCTTGATCACCCGCAAATCGTGGGAAATAAAGAAGTAGGTGATGCCGTGCCTGGCCTGTAGGCCTTTGAGCAGCTCGATGATCTGGGCCTGGATGGTCATGTCTAGGGCGCTGGTGGGCTCGTCCAGCACCAGGAAACGGGGCTTGAGCACCACGGCCCTGGCAATGGCGATCCGCTGCCGCTGGCCGCCGGAAAACTCGTGGGGATAGCGCTCGATCATCTCCGGCTCAAGGCCGACCTCGATCAACGCCTCCGCTACCCGTTTCTTGCGTTCCTCCCGGTTGCCTAAACCATGCACGCTCAACCCTTCACCCACGATCTGGCCCACATTGAGCCTCGGCGACAGGGAGGAGAAAGGGTCCTGAAACACCACCTGGAGATCGCGGCGCAGGGGCCGCCACTGGCTGTTGGACAGGGTGAGCAGGTCGCGCCCCTCGTAGAGGAGGCTGCCCCGGCTGTTGACCAGCTTGAGCAGGCACATACCCAGGGTGCTTTTGCCTGAGCCTGATTCACCCACTACGCCGAAGGTGGTGCCCTGCCGGATGGTGAGGCTTACCTCATCCACCGCCTTGATGGTGTTCACCGTGCGCCGCAAAAAACCGGCCTTGATCGGGAAATGGCAGGAAAGGTTGGTGGCGGTCAAGAGGGGGGGCGGGTTGTCTTTGGGGGTAGGGGCCTCGTGGGGCACGCTGTTCAGGAGATGGATGGTGTAGGGGTTCTGCGGATTGCGGAACACCTCGGCGGTGGGGCCGCTTTCCACAATTTTTCCCTCATGCATGATATGGACCTGCTGGGCGATCTTTTCCACCATGTTGAGATCGTGGGTGATGAGCAGCAACGCCATGCCCAGTTCCTGTTGGATTTCCTTGATCAGGGCCAGAATCTGCGCCTGGATGGTGACATCAAGGGCGGTGGTCGGCTCGTCGGCGATCAACAGGTCCGGGCGGCAGGCCAGGGCCATGGCGATCATCACCCGTTGCCGTTGGCCGCCGGAGAGTTGGTGGGGGAAGCTGTTTAGCCGTTGGGTCGCGTCAGTAATCCCGCAGCGTTCCAGGAGATTTTCAGCCTTTGTAGCGGCCTCTTTTTTGCCAAGACCCTGATGCAGCATCAATGGCTCCACCAGTTGGGCGCCGATGGAGTAGACCGGATTGAGCGAGGTCATGGGCTCCTGAAAGATCATGGCGATCCGGTTGCCGCGAATCCGGCGCAGTCTGCCTTCCGGGCAGGAGACCAGATTTTCTCCATTGAAGAGAATTTCCCCCTCGATCTTGGCCGCGTCTTTTTCCAGCAGCCTCAGGATGGAAAGGGCGGTCACCGATTTGCCGGACCCGGATTCACCCACCAGGGCTGCGGTTTCTCCGGGGGCAATGGCTAAGGAGACCTTGTCCAGCACCGGGGTGAAGCCGCGGTCCGAGTAAAAACCGGCGGAAAGATTTTTCAGCTCAAGCAGCATGGATCATTCCCTGCATGGTTCACTTTTGACAATGCCCGACGACAAGCTCAAGGCGGACGGTAGCCAGTTTAAAAAACGGTTCATCAACAGAAATCGTGGTCTTTTATCTCTTAACTCCCTCTCCCTCAGGGAGAGGGTTGGGGTGAGGGAAACTCCATCAATACAGCGTAAATCCGTTCAAGCACAGGATCAAGCTCACCGAGTATCTCATGATTCCAGAAGCGGATAACTCTGTATCCCAAATATTCCAGTCTTGCTGTCCGCACGGCATCGTAGGCCTTTTGTTCCGTGTGCTGCCCCCCCCATCGGCCTCAATGATCAGCTTTGCATAAACACACCTGAAATCAACGATATAAGACTCAATTACCACTTGGCGACGAAACTTGTATCCATTGAGCCGACGAGCCCGCAGGTGCTCCCATAGCGCTTTTTCAGCATCGCTGGATTGTCGGCGTAAGGCACGAGCCCTTGTCAGCAGCTTTTTGGGTTCCCTCTCCCTGTCCCTCTCCCGGGGGGAAGAGGGGATCTTTCCTTACCGTGGCGCAAGCCTCTTGCGATGTCATCACACCTTCCTCGGATCAAAGGTTTCCCGCAACGCTTCCCCGATAAAGATCAGCAAAACCAGGGTGCCGACCAGCACCCCGAAGGTGGTCAGGGAAAGCCACCAGGCTTCGATGTTGTTCTTCCCTTGGGCCAGTAGTTCGCCAAGGCTAGGGGTGGGGGGCGGAACGCCCAACCCCAGGAAATCGAGGCTGGTGAGGGCCAGGATGGAGCCGCTCAAGCGGAAGGGCAAGAAGGTGATCACCGGGGTCATCCCGTTGGGGAGCAGGTGGCGGAACATGATGGTGATATTGCCCACACCCAACGCCTTGGCCGCTTTTACATAATCGAGATTGCGGCCCTTGAGGAACTCGGCCCGCACATAATCGGCCAGCCCCATCCAACCGAAGATCGAAAGCAGGATCAGGAGCAGCAGCACGCTGGGCTTGAAGATCGAGGCAAAGATGATCAGCAGGTACAGCTCGGGCATGGCGCTCCAGATCTCGATGAAACGCTGCATAAAGAGATCGGTGCGTCCGCCGAGATAACCCTGCACCGCGCCGGTGATGATGCCGATGATCGTGCCGATAATGGTGAGAATAAAGGCAAAGATGGCCGAGAGGCGAAAGCCGTAGAGCAGCCGGGCCAGGACATCGCGGCCCCGGTCGTCGGTGCCCAGATAATTGGTGCCATCGGGTGGGGAGGGGACCGGTTGGTGGAGCTGCAGGTTGATCGAGGCGTAGCTGTGTGGGTTGGGCGGAAAAAAGGCAAGGTTCCCGCCAGTGGTGAGCTTATGCAGGATAAAGGGATCCTGGTAATCGGTCTCGGTGTCGAACTCCCCGCCAAAGGTGGTTTCCGGGTACTCTCGAAGCAGGGGGAAATAGAAGTTCCCCTGATAGGAGACCAGCAGCGGCTTGTCGTTGCTGAGGAGTTCCGCGCCCAAGCTGAGGAGAAAGCAGATGGAAAAGAGGATCAGGCTGTAATAGCCCCGCTTGTTGGCCTTGAAGCGCCGCCAGCGTCGGGAGGAGAGCTTCTGGGGTTTGGGGTGCATGGCTGAATCTTTCACCTGGATTCCACACTTTCAAAGCTGATGCGCGGGTCAACCACCACGTAGCTCAGGTCCGACAACAACCGGGAGATCAGGCCGATGATGGTGAAAAAATAGAGGGTACCCAGCACCACCGGATAATCGCGGTTGAGAATGGATTCGTAGGCCAGCAACCCCATGCCGTCCAGGGAAAAAATGGTCTCGATCAGCAGACTGCCGGTGAAAAAGGCGGTAATGAAGGAGCCGGGAAAACCGGTGATAATGGGGATGATGGCGTTGCGGAACACATGCCGGTACAATACCTGGTTTTCGCTCAACCCCTTGGCCCTGGCCGTGAGCACGTACTGCTTGCGGATCTCTTCCAAAAAACTGTTCTTGGTCAGCAGGGTCATGACCGCCAGGCTGCCCACCGCGCTGGAGAGCACGGGCAGAACCATGTGCCACAGGTAATCCGCTACCTTGGCGGCAAGACCCATCTCACCCCAGTTGTCGGAGACCAATCCCCGCAGCGGGAAGATGCTGAAAAAACTTCCGCCGCCGAAGAGGACGATAAGGGCGATAGCCAGGACAAAGCCGGGGATGGCGTAGCCGATGAGGATTACGGTGCTGGTGAGGACATCGAAGCGGGAGCCCTCCCGCATGGCCTTGGCAATACCGAGCGGGATGCAGACCCCGTAGACGATGAGAAACGACCATAACCCCAGGGACATGGAGACGGGCAGCTTGGAGATGACCAGGGCGACCACGCTGTTGTGATGGTAATAACTCTGGCCGAAATCAAAGACCAGATAGTTTTTCATCATGGTCAGGAAGCGTTCCACCGGCGGCTTGTCAAAGCCATACAGCTTGGTAAGCTGGGCCACCCGCTCTTCGTCGAGGCCCTTGTTGCCCTGATACAGGTCCATGCTGCGGCTGCTGGCTCGGACCTCGCCGCCTGCACGGTCCGAGCCCTGCAACTGGGCGAGCATCCGCTCCACCGGCCCGCCCGGCACAAACTGGGTGACGGTAAAGGTGACCAGCATGATCCCAAAGATGGTGGGGATCATGAGCAAAAGACGTCTTACAATGTAGGCCGCCATCTCACGCTTGATCGTTCAGTTGGGCAAGGGTTTCTTCGATGATTCCGAAAAGTTCCTGCATACGAAAGGGCTTGGCCAGGTAGTTATCCATGCCTGCGTTGAGGCATTCTTCCTTATAGCCCGGCATGACATGGGCGGTAACGGCAATGATCGGCACATGTCGGCCGGTGCCTTTTTCAAGTTCCCGAATGGTGATCGTTGCCTCAAAGCCGTTCATCCCCGGCATCTGCACATCCATTAGGACGAGGTCAACTTCTTCGCTCTGAAAGACGGCAACGGCTTCTTTGCCATCGGAGGTCACCCGCGCATGGTGGCCATGCATTTCCAGCATGAGGCGCAGCAGCTTCTGGTTTACCGGATTATCTTCCGCAATAAGAATCTTCATGCCCTTCCCCATACTGTCTTGAGCGGTTGCCCCATTCGCGTTTCCCGGCACCATTGCTTCCAAGGTCGCGGGGTCTGCCCCTTCCTTGGCCACCGGCAGATCCAGATCTACAAAAAAAGTACTTCCTTTAGCTGGCGCACTTTTCATGCCGATTTTCCCATGCATGAGTTCGATGAGCTGTTGGGAGATGGTCAGACCAATACCGAGGCCGCCTGTTTTTCTAGTCGCAGAGGAGTCGAACTGCTTGAAGGACTCAAACATGGCAGTTTGCTGCTCCAAGGGGATACCGCTTCCCGTGTCTGCCACCTCAAAGCGGAGATGGATGAGGTGCTGGTCGTTAACGGCCTTAAGGCCAAGAGGACGGACCCGCAGGGAGACATCTCCATGTTCCGTGAATTTGATGGCATTGTCCAGCAGGTTTTCCAGAACCTGGCAAATCCTGCCTTCATCTCCGACAACCGTGGTGGGCACTATCGCCGTTTCTTCACAAAAGAGAGCAAGACCTTTTGACTCGGCGATCGGCTCGAATTTTTTCTTCATTTTGCCAATAACGGCATAAAGATCAAAAGGGGCAGGAACAAGGCTCATGGTGCCGTTTTCCAGGTGTGAAAAATCGAGAATGCCATTGATAAGCTGGAGCAGGTTTTGGCCGGCTTCCTTGATAGCTGTAAGCTCATCGGGCGATTTGCCGAACAACTTACCCTTTTCCAGTAGTTCGGCCATACCCAGAACGATGTTGAGCGGGGTTCGCAGTTCATGGCTGATCCTGGAAAGGAATTCACTCTTGTGCTGGTCCGCCAATTCGGCTTTCAGCCGGGCGGACGCTTCGGCAACCAAGAGTTGCTTCTCGCGGTTGATGGAGGCGCCGAGTTGTTCCGACATGGTGTTGAAGGACTCGGCCAGGTCGCCGATTTCGTCCTTGCCTGCGGTTACCCGCTGCGCAAAATCTCCTTTGGCCATGGCAACGCTGGCCTGGGCAAGTTTGTGGATCGGAGAGGTGATGGACTGGGCGAGAAAAAAGGTGAAAATGCTCGCCAGGAGCAGAAGGCCGATAAAGAGGAAGATGGAAAAATTCCGAAACAGCCTGGGCACTGCGGTGTATTGCTGAAAAGGCAGCACTGACATCGTTAGCCATGAGGTGCCTGGGATCAGGCTCAGGGCAAAATAACAATCCTCGCCGTTGACCATGGCATGCTGGATCTGTCCATGGGGCTCTGCCGCGGCTTTAGCGAACAGCTGGCCAAGATTCTGATTATTAATAACCAGCGGTTGCATAATGTTTTTTTGTTCGGGATCGCCCAGGATCAAGCCGTTTGGGGCAACGATCCGGCAGTATCCTTTTTGCGTGGCAATACAACTGTTGGCAGGGGCAATAACCTGGGCCAGCGGCGTTTGCCCGAGGATCAGGCCGAGAAATTGATCGCCAAAATAGTCTACCCTGGCATAGGCAAACTGCAGGGTTTGGGTTTTTAGAGCAGGGTCAAAAACAACTTCGCCGAGGATTGCTTGATTCGGAGCAGCCAGGGAGGCCCGGAACACCTCCAAGCCGGCAAGGTTATCAAGAGCCTCGCTGGCTTGACCATTGACCAAACGAAATTCCTGGTTTCCCTCTTGGTTTACATAAGCAAGCACCGGGAACTGTTCCTGATACCGGCCCAGATGTTTGGCAAGGAGAAGCTCCTGAAATTTTTGGGCATACAGGGAAATTTCTCTGGCTTCGGCGATTTCCTTGAGGGTGGCCCTGTGCTGGGCAATCTTGTTTGAAACCCGCATGGCCGTTGAGGAAGAAATAATCCGGAGCGTATCGTTCTGGGAATCGTTGTACAGCCGAACCATGAAAAAATAACTGGCTAGGGAAATAACGCCGGACGCAATGATAATCAGGGCAAGCTGGCTGATAAAGATTTTCTTGAATATGGAGATGCGCATTGGTCGGATAGTCTCACTCAACAGGGATGGCGCCGTTTTCCAGCATGAGCTTTCTGGCGGCAGGGCTTGAAAGAAAATTAAGAAAATCCTGGGCCAGCGAAGGGAGGGTGTCTTTCCACACCAAGGCAAAGGGGGTAACTATTTGGTATTTTTTCTGCCGGACATTGGCGACGGTTGGCTCAATATCCTGGACAGACAGGACCTTGAGCCCGGTGCCGACCACAGCAGGCATGGGCAGATAGCCGATGGTGTTTGGCGAAGCCATCAGGGTCTGTACGGCCTCCGGGGTGGTATAGATCACTGCCCCGGCAGTGGCGGAAATCTCCTTAAAGCCGGGAATGAGATGTTCGAGCACGGTGCGGGAAGAATCGCCATCTTCGCGGCTCATCACATATATTTTGCCGTTACCGCCCAGTCCATTCCATTGCTGTATTTTGCCTGAATATATCCCGAGGATCTGCTCAAAGGAAAGGTTCGTCACCCCGGTAACCCCTGGACTGATGGCAAAGACAATGGGCACTTGGGCAAAGATGCGGGATTTGAGGCCTTGGTTACTCTCTTTTTCCGTTAATGGGCGGGCCACCCGGGCAATCTGGTTTTTGCCGCTCATGACGGATCTGCTGCCGCCGCTGCTGCCGATGCTTTCCGGGATTTCCACGGTGATCCCTGGACGGTTTTTCATATAGAGCAGGGCCAGGTTTTGCAAGAGAACCTGGCTGTCACCGGTGCCGGGGATAATCAGCACTTTCGAATTCTCGGTGGAATTTTGCTCCGCTGGCCGGCGGGACTGGGCAGGAAAGGGCGAAAGGAGCAGCAGGCAAAGAAGCGCAAGGAGGATATTTTTTTGCTTCATAGAATAAAAAACCAAGGCCCTACAAGGAAAGGATTACAATCGCCAGCCTACTGCGACATTTTACCCCACCCCTGGTCAATACGCTTTGAAAAAATGGTTACTGGTGCGGTCGGTTTTCCGGCAAAAGCCACCAGGTCATCAGGGCCTGAGAAGGCGAGTAATACAGGGGCAGGGTTTCCGGGCGGGCAAAGATGGTGCGGTAGGCGACCCGGTGTTGGGCCAGATACCAGTTGGGTACCACATAATACCCGTACCAGAGAACCCGGTCCAGGGCTTTGCAGGCGGCGCTGAGTTCTTCTTGGGTCTGGGCGTAAATGACCCGATCCACCAAATGATCCACCGCCGGGTCTGCGATGCCGATGAGATTGCGGGAGCCTTTCCGCGCCGCTGCGGCGGAATGCCAGTAATTGCGCTGTTCATTGCCCGGCGATTGGGCCTGACCAAAGACGTTGACCGTCATGTCGAAATCAAAATTGTCCAGGCGGCGGATATAGAGAGCCGGGTCGATGACCCGCGAATGCACGCGCACCCCGAGTTTTTTCAGGTTATTGATGTAGGGCTCCATCACCCGCTCAAAACCCGCCCCTACCAGCAGGATTTCAAATTCAAGCGCTTGCCCGGCGCTGTTGGTCAGTACCCCGTTTTTCACGGCCCAGCCAGCCTGGCTGAGAATTTTTTTGGCTTGGAGCAGATTGGCGCGCAGGCTGGCAGGGGGCTGGGTGGAAAAAGGGGAGGTCGGAGTGGTGAACACCTCCTGGGGCAGGGTGGCGCGAAAGGGTTCAAGATATGAGAGCTCAAGGCCAGAAGGCAGCCCCTGGGCTCGCATGGTGGAGTTGCTGAAAAAGCTGTTGCAGCGAGTGTATTGGTCGAAAAAAAGGGCCGCGTTGGTCCACTCAAAATCAAAGGCCAGGGACAGGGCTTTGCGTACCAGGCGGTCCTTGAAAACCGGCTTGCGCAGGTTGAAGACAAAGGCCTGCATCCCGGCGTTATTTTTGTGGGGCAGGGTCTCTCGGGCGAGTTCGCCGCGCTTGAACCGGGGGCCATCCAGATCGCGGGCCCATTGCTTGGCGATATTGACCGACATGAAATCGAATTCTCCGGCCTTGAAGGCCTCCACCGCCACGATCTGATCCTTGAAGTATTTGTAGGTGATGGCGTCGAAGTTGAACATCCCGCGTCGTACATTGAGATCCTTGGCCCAGTACTGTGGATTCCGGACATAAGTAATGGATTTTCCAGGGATGACCTCCTTGATGAGATAGGGGCCGGAGCCGACGGGCGGGGCCATGTCTGGGGCATCAAAGGGATGGGCGGTATAGAATTTCTTGGAGAAGACCGGGAGCTGGCTGGCAATCATATGCAGTTCGCGGTTGCGCTGGGAAAAGTGAAATCGGACCCGGCGTTGGTCAAGAATCTCGGCGGAGGTGATATCTTGAAAATAGATCTGGTACGAGGGGCTCGCCGCCGGGCTCTTGAGGGTTTCCAACGAAAACTTCACATCTTCCGGGGTGATGGACGTACCGTCGGAAAAACGGGCCTCCTCATGGATGGTGAAGGTGACGGACAATTTGTCTTCCGCCAAAATTATATCCTTGGCGATCAGGCCGTAGGAGGCGAATGGTTCATCCAGACTCGGTACCGCAAGGGTTTCAAAGACCAGCTCGTCCAGCCCCGCCGGGGCAGAGCCCTTGAGGGTGAAGGGGTTGAGCTTGTCATAGCTGCCCAGATCGTGGAGTATCAGATGGCCGCCTTTCTGCGCTTTATCAGAAGCGTAGTCGAACTTGCTGAAGCCCGGACCGTATTTTACCTTGCCGTCGATGCTGATCCCCTGGGCGCCAAGGGCGGAAGAGGGCAGGGCGATAACGAGGGACAACAGAGCAGAGAAGAGGATTTTCATAGGGGGAAAGGGAGCTCAGTGGTTCGACTGGATGCATAAAACACCAACCATGACGTTGGCAAGCATATTGGCAAGGATAGTGAGTACGTTCATGTCGTGCTGGGTGAAATTGTCGTCGCTTTTGTTCAACGCTTCCACGGCGCCGATGCACTCCCCGTTCACATGTAGGGGCACGGCGAGGATGGAGCGGGTTACGAAATCGATATCCTTGTCCATTCCGTCGTCAAAGCGGGAGTCGGCGCTGACATTGCTCACCCGCGCCGGCTGGACGTTGCGATAGACCCAGCCTGAAAGACCTTTGTCCATGGCAATTGCTTTGCCGTAGACCACGTTTTTCTTGGGGCCGGTGGGCAGGGCAACCAACATCTCTTTTTCTTCGAGATCGGCGATGAGGATCGAGCTGGCTTCGCAGTCGAGGATTTCGTTGGCCATCTCCAACACCACCCCCAGAATCCACGGGCCTTTACAGATATTCTGCAACAGAATAGCGGATTGGAGCAGAAAGTGCAGCTCCCGGGGAGAAAGCGCCTCATACAGGGAATCGGGCAGCATCTGGGCCAGCAATCCTTTGGCTAGGGATTTTGGCGCCACTGCCTGCATCTCCATAAGGATATCGCCCAGGCATCGGCTTTCCTCGGAATGGCTTGTGAACCAGGGCAGCAGGTGTTCGCGGAGCAGGGTGTTAAAGCTTTTGGTCGGAGGGGCGCCGTTTTTTTGCATGGCCAGCGTCTGCTGTCTGGCCACGGCATTGGAAATTTGTTCGCTGGAGGCCAGGCCGAGGTCAGTGAGGATATCGCCAATGCGGCGCCAATGGGAACGGACATCCATGAGATGGCCGGAAAGATTGGCGGTGATGTTTTCCTGGTAAGGATTTCTGCCGTCGCCAAAAAAATCGACCAGATAGCGATCCATGCGGCCGAGCTTGGTCAGGGTGGGGAGGACAAACTGCTCGTAAAAGGCAATGGTGCCGTCCTTGATTTCCTGCACGGTCTTGTAGACTTTGGTCCCTTTCTGATTCAGGGTTTCACTGTTTTCAAACGCGTAGACCTCCTGAAACTCGGCAAACAGATCGTCGATGCGCTGGACATAATCGGTGTCCGCCATCTGGGCGACCAGATCGGCGGTACCGATTATCTGTGCCAAGACCTTCAGGCTGGAGTCAGGGAAAAGAGCGGAAAGATCCGGAAGATGTGAGTAATCGGTGATGGAAATCATCCGGGTAACCGCCTCAATCTCTTCGGTTTGCCAGTTTTCTTTTGTTAGGTACCCTCTAGCTATCTCCATGCTCCGTTCGACATGCACCAGGGTGAATTTGCCGCCTGCCCCGGCCAGATCGCCCTTGTCCTTGATATAGCCGGAGTCGTGGAATAGGGCAGCAGCCATACCCTTCTGGAAATGTGCTTCGCTTAGGGGAAGGGCCTTTTCTCTTAGATTCCAGCCGGCAAGCATGCGGGCTGCGGCCAGGCAGACATCAAGGGCGTGGCTGAAATTGTGATAGCTGACGGCGCAGGCTTCGTGGCTTGGCCAGCGTCCGGCATAGAGAGCGGCCACATCATCGAACAATTCGGTAATTTGGGGAGCGACTTTTCCAAATTCATTCCGGGCGATTGCCAGGATGAGTTCGACAGTCTGCAGATTTTCGGCTTGATAAACAGGCAATTGCCGCTCAGGGGGGCTGGTTTTTTTTCGTGCGTGCATGCTGTATCCTGAAAAAAATTCGTGCGTCCAGCATAAGTTGTTTCTCCTGGTAAGATGATTTCCCTAGGCGGACAGGGGACAGGAGAGGTATGGACCGGCAGCGAAAATATCCGATTTCGAAGCATGATATACAGCTAGGGAACTCCGGTCAAACCCAAAGTATAAAAAAATAACGTTTATTACGTTATCACCACGGGACAATCGAAGGTATTTTTTTAGGATGGGGCTTGTTATTTATCGTGGCTAAGGCCTGTTGGTATGTGGTAAAAACTTTTTTTACCGTGGGCACAATCCCCGCAAAAAAATAATCAGACAATCCCCTGCACGGAGGCTCATGAAAAATGGGTAAAACCATAGCTGAAAAGATTTTCGCCGCGCATCTGCGTGACACTCCCACCCCCGAAAATGTCATTCTGGATATCGACGTGGTCATGTGTCACGAAATCACCACCCCCATAGCGATCACCGATCTTGAATCCCGTGGCATGGACCGGGTTTTTGACACCAGCAAGATCAAGGCGGTCATCGACCATGTCACGCCTTCCAAGGATTCCAAAACCGCGACCCAGGGCAAGATCCTTCGCGACTGGGCCAGGCGTCACAAGATTCAGGATTTCTTCGACATCGGCGCCAACGGGGTCTGCCACGCGCTCTTCCCGGAAAAGGGCTTTGTCCGCCCCGGCTACACGGTGATCATGGGTGATTCGCACACCTGCACCCACGGGGCCTTCGGCGCCTTTGCCGCCGGCGTCGGCACCACCGATCTGGAGGTGGGTATCCTCAAGGGGGTCTGCTCCTTCCGCACCCCGGAAACCATGCGGATCACCATCACCGGCACCTTGCAAGACGGCGTCTCCGCCAAGGACGTGATCCTGTTCATCATCAAGGAGTTGACCGTGAACGGGGCCACCGACAAGATCATGGAGTTTGTCGGCCCGGTGGTTGAGGCCATGAGCATGGAAGCGCGAATGACCTTGTGCAACATGGCCATCGAGGCCGGGGCCACCTGCGGCATCTGCCTGCCGGACCGGGTGACGGCCAAATACCTCTGGCCGTTTATCAAGGATCAGTACGAATCCATTGATCTGGCGGTGGAGGATTTTGCCCAATGGCATTCCGATCCCGATGCCGAGTACGTCAAGGAGATGAGCCTGGACGTGTCCAAGCTGGCGCCCCAGGTAACCTTCGGCTACAAGCCCGACGAGGTGAAAGACGTCACCGAGATGGAAGGTACCCCGGTGGATCAGGTGTACATCGGTTCCTGCACCAACGGCCGCATCGAGGATTTGCGGTCCGCAGCCCGGATTCTCAAAGGGAAAAAGATCGCCGCCACTGTGCGCGGCATCCTTTCCCCGGCCACGCCCAAGGTGTATTCCCAGGCCATGGAAGAAGGGATCATCGCCATCTTCATGGAAGCGGGTTTTTGCGTGACCAACCCCACCTGCGGCGCCTGTTTGGGCATGAGCAACGGCGTTTTGGCCGAGGGCGAGATCTGCGCCTCCACCACCAACCGGAATTTCAATGGCCGCATGGGCAAGGGCGGCATCGTCCACCTGATGAGCCCGCTCACCGCTGCGGCCACCGCCGTAGCGGGGCATATCACCGACCCGCGGAAGCTCCTCTAAACCCAACGATAATGGAGTAAACGATAATGAAAGAGTTTGGCGGCAAAGCGCTGTTTCTTGATAGAAACGACATCAATACCGACGAGATCATCCCGGCCAAGTACCTGACCGAAAACACCAAGCTGGCCCTCCAGCCCTTTATCCTGGAAGACCT
>JBAZCG010000009.1:0-9626 GCA_041671085.1 Desulfurivibrionaceae bacterium
CTGCGGTGCTCCCAATGCGCGCGCTGGACTAGTTACGGCTCTTGCTCTGCCCGGCGCAGTGTTGCCCGGGGGGGTTACCATCAAACCAGCAAAGATTCGCGGGGAGGAATCCTGCGGCATGCTCTGCTCCGCCAAGGAGCTTGGGATTACCGAGGAGCAGGCCGGGATCATGGAGTTGTCCTTGGATTTCCAGCCAGGGCAACCTCTCAGTCAGGCTTTGGGTTTGGTGGATACTATGATTGAGGTCGATCTCACCCCCAACAGGCCAGATTGCGCTAGTGTGCTAGGGATTGCTAGGGAGTTGGGGGGAGTGATCGGCAAACGGATCAGGCCGCCGGTGGAGGCGTCCCCTGTGTTGTCCTGTGAGAATCTGCCTTTCGGGGTGGAGGTCGAATCCGCCGCCGATTGCCCGCGTTATGCCGCCCGGCTTATTAAAAATGTAAAGATCGGGCCTTCGCCCTGGTGGTTGCGACAGCGATTACTGGCTGTTGGCATGCGTCCGATCAGTAACATTGTTGATATTACCAACTTTGTCATGCTGGAATACGGACAACCTTTGCACGCCTTTGATTTTAACAAGCTGGCCGGGGGCAAGATCGTGGTCCGGAGGGCAAGCTCCGAAGAAAAACTGGTCACCCTGGACGGGACCGAGCACCAGCTTGACAGCGAAATGCTGACGATCTGCGATGCAGAGAGGCCGGTGGCTGTGGCCGGGATCATGGGTGGGGCCAATTCCGAGGTTGACGCACAAACCACAGACATTCTTCTTGAAAGCGCCTGTTTTGCTGCTATCGGCATCCGGCGGACCGCTGGCAAGCTCAACATGAGCACGGAGGCCTCCTACCGCTTCGAGCGGGGTGTTGATCCGCAAGGTGTGCCTATGGCCATGGAGCGTGCCATTCAGCTCATGGCCGCGCTGGCCGGTGGGGAGATTGTTCCGGGAGGTGTTGATTACTGTGACGGGGTTGTCGCCCCGGCTCCCATCATCCTGCGGGGAGCGAGGACTCGCGCCTTACTGGGCATGGTGATCGGCATTGACCAGATTGCCGTTGCTCTGACCGGCATTGAAATTGAAGTGGAAAAGATTGATGACGATACTTTGCGGGTGACGCCCCCGAGTTTTCGGGTTGATCTTGAGCGGGAAATTGACCTGATTGAAGAGATTGCCCGTGTAGTGGGCTACAATATGCTGCCCACTACCTTGCCCATGGTTCCCATGATTTTTTCTGAGCCAGATGCTCTTCGGGAGTTGCGGAAAAAGGTGGCCCAGACTCTTACCTCTCTCGGTTTTTATGAGGCCATTAACTACAGTTTTGTGAGCCCGCAGCATTGTGACCTGTTGGACTTGAACGCAAATGACCCGAGGCGGCAGACCGTGCATCTTTTGAACCCTCTGGCGGAAGATCAGAGTGTTTTGCGGACTACCCTTTTGCCTGGGCTTCTTGAAAATCTGCGGCGCAATATCAATCATCAAAACCATGATGTGCGCCTTTTTGAAGTGGGGAAGGTATTTCACCCACAGGGGAGTTGTCAGCCTTCGGAGCCTTTTTGTTTGGCTGCGGTTATGTCCGGGCGTCGGAATCTTGGAGCACCGGTACTCTATGCCGGTGAAATTCCAACGGACATCTTGGATGTCAAGGGGGTTGTGGCACAGATTATTGATAGTCTGCGACTTGGGTGGACTATTACTTGTACAGCTTGCGTTGTCGGACAGGAACTTCCTTTTGCCGAACCGGGTAGTGTTTTTGCCGTTATGGGAGGGGAGAAAAGATTGGGTTGGTGCGGCGCTTTTAGTCAAAAAACGCTGAGGGCCTTTGGCGTCAAGCAGCAGGCTTTCTTTGTGGATCTTGATCTTGCCGAGCTTGGCGGTTTTCCGCTCGAGAAAAAAACCTTTACTGCGTTGCCCAAGTTTCCCTTTGTGAAATGGGACCTGGCTCTTATCGTGCCGGAGGGAGTTGCCGCCGGGGAAATGCTTTCTGCGATTTATGGGTGCGGCGAAAAGTTTATAGAAAAGGCCGAAATTTTCGATGTGTTCCAGGGAAAGAACATCGAGTCTGGGAAAAAAAGTGTCGCAATTTCAATTACCTATAGGGCGCTTGATCGAACACTGGATGACGAAACAGTTGGCAAGGTCCACCAGAAAAATATTGATATGTTAATTTCCAGTTTTAACGGTCAGTTACGCGAGGCATAATAGATGAAACGATCCAACCTTACAAGGAAAGAACTTTCGCAGACCATCAACGAGAAGATGGGATTTTCCCAGCGGAGCGCCGGAGAAATGGTTGATGCTGTTTTTGATGCGCTTAAGAAAACCCTGCTTCAGGGCGAGGCTATCAAGATTGTGCAGTTCGGGACCTTCACCGTGCGGAAGAAATCTTCGCGGGTGGGACGGAACCCCCGGACCGGAGAAACCATGGAGATTTCCAAGCGGCATATGGTTTCCTTTCGGCCAAGCAAGGTGGTTCGGGAGAATCTGAACAAGGAATAAAGGACCAGTGTGACCAAAATATCTTGCCAGAATTTTGATGAGGGTCAAGGGACAGCAGGCGACCGCCTGCCAGGGATTCCTGACAAGCGGTACTTCAAGATTGGCGAGGTGTGCGCGATTACCGGTGTGAAGCAGCATGTGCTTCGGTACTGGGAGTCGGAATTCAAGATCCTCCACCCGCAGCGGGCTCAGTCCAAGCAGCGGCTCTATCGCCGAGTAGATGTGGAAACGGTTCTGGCGATCAAAAGGCTACTCAAGGATGAGGGGTTTACCATCAGCGGAGCCAAGAAAGCATTGGCGCGAGATGGCGGTGGGCAGGAGAACGATGTTGCGGTGCCTGAAACGAAGCAGGAGTTGTCCGGGAAAACTGTAGATATTTTTAGAGAGGTCAAGGCGGAGCTGTTGGCTTTGCAGAAAATTCTCGAGGAATAAGACCGTTGGAGAGAGTCCAGCTTGACAGGCGTCTCGGGCCATGCTAAATAGGGGGCCAACCTGTTGAGTTAAGATTATATTTTGTCGGGATGTAGCGCAGTCTGGTAGCGCACTTGGATGGGGTCCAAGGGGCCGGAGGTTCGAATCCTCTCATCCCGACCATGAATAGTAAGGGTTTTCGGTTCATTCCGAAAACCCTTTTTTTGGGTCAAAATTTTGCAGGGTAGAAAATTGGCCGTAAAATTGTTGCCCTTTGGAAATATAAAAAGGTAATGACTGCGGAGCGGGTCAGATTCTTTCAAGCTACTGGAAAGCCGGAGGTGCCAGACCTCGGCCGACCTCAAGATCTCAGCCTATTGGCCTCATGTGCAATTCCTACTTGATAAGTAATATATAGGACTGCATTCTTGTCACCTATTACAGAAAGCCCAATATTAGTGTAACCGTTAAGCCATGTTGCTTTCGCATAATTTAAAATACCCTTCCTGATTTGTAGATTGATTTCCGTGCCGTGTTTTGCTCGAAGTGCTTCTGTGAGGGAATTGAACGCAGTCATAACGCTATTAACATCGCGGTGTTCTTTTAGAGACAAAGCAATCTGCGTGAGTTTTCCCCTGTTGAAATAGAAGTCAGCTTTAAAATGCTCGCTCAAAAAATAAACATCTTCAAGGGTTAGGTGTTCATCGGTACCGGTATGGTGAATATTCGATTTTAGCAGACGCTCAGCATTTGGGAAAATTGACTGGACCTGCTCAATCGTCATCCCATACTCGGCACCATTCCAAAGAGGAAGAGATTGGGCGTTAACACTAGAGGCAAGCAGTAAAATTATTATAATACTAATATGAAATGCGTATTTTTTCATTTTTCCTCCGTATACTTATTGCCCCGGTCGTTAAACACATAAATCCACGGTGTGGGATTTTCCAATCACCATTTGTAGTTTTGTCGATTGAGTAGGTGTCCTTTTTTTTGTGGCGAGGCACCGGAGCAATAGTATGCCTGTCTCAGGATCATGTGCCAGTAAATGTTCGAGCAACCACTTTTAGTCACAAGAAAAAATAAATTGCTTTTATACTCTGCGACAGAGATGCGTCTGTCAATAAGAAAAAATTTTGGCAGTGTTTTCAGCCTGCATCAATTTCGACAATTATATTTCCTGCTGCTCCTCAGCTCCAGCCTTGTAGCGAAACGCGCACCACACCAGCGGCGCATAGGCGACCAGCAACCCGGCCAGGCCAGGAAGTGATCCCAGGGTTACAAGCAGAGTAATGGGAAACAGCCAGAGAAGATTGATTAGCCCGACTACGATGGATACATGCCGGTGCGTGGCAAAACGGCGGGAGGCGTACTGGTAGGCGTGACTGCGATGGGCTTCGTGAAAGGCCTCCCCCCGGATCACCCGGCGCAACAAAGTCGTGGTGGCGTCAACGATAAAAACCCCGAGCAGGATAAGCCAGCACCAGAAGAGTTCCGGGTCAACCTGGGCCGCCTGAATCGAGAGAAGTCCCAGGATCAGGCCCAGGAAGCCACTGCCGGAATCTCCCATGAAAATTCTGGCTCGCGGAAAATTCCAGTACAGAAAGCCGGCAACCGCGGAGAGCAGCAATGCGGGAGCCAGCCAAGACTGCCCGGCAGGAGCAAAGAGCGCATAGGCAAGGCTCCCGCCTAGACAAACCGTGATCGCCTCAATGCCGGCGATGCCATCGATGCCGTCCATGAAATTGTACAGGTTGAGCAACCAGACTAGATATACTGCGGCCAGCACATAGCCAGGCCAGCTGAGATACAATAGGTGTCCGAATACAGAGAGGGGCGGCAGTTGCCCCAGCCAGAAAATCCCCCAGGCAGCCCCGAGAAAATGGGCGGCCAATCGCCACCTTGGCGCTATATGGCGGCGATCATCCAAAAAACCAACCCAGGCCACAAGTCCTCCGGCGCCAGTCAGGGCTAACAATATATTTGTCGGCAAGGAGCCTATCAGCCACAGGCACAGCAGCCCTGCAAAAAAAGTCACCACAATGGCCATCCCGCCCCCGCGCGGAGTAGGAATCTGGTGCGAGCTCCGCATGTTGGGAACATCAATAAGATTGCGCGCCAAAGCGTAACGCCGGATGATCCCGGTCAGCAACAGGGATACCCCGGTGCTCAAAAGAAAAATTCCCCAGGGATGCATTATGCTGGGCATAGTTTTTTGCCGCACCGGATGGTCTTCATTGTACGCACTGCGTCTTTGTTCCGATCATGCGGAGGGCTGAACCGGCATCCATTGCCTGGGACATGATGTCCAGGTAGTCGTCCCTGAAGGCGTTTCTGGCAACCGGGGTATCGTGGGCCGTGAAGTTGCAGTCATGCTCTTGGCAGTATTTTCCCCTGGTCGCGAAATTGAGGATGACGCGGGGAATATCATAATGATGAATGGTGTTCTGTCTTGCAGGGCGGCCGTTTTCGATGATGTAGATTCGGTTGAGAAAGGTGGCATCCACGGTTCCGCCGAGATAGTTGAGATCCTGGTAGGTTTTGCTTCCCGAAAGGCTTGGCAGATGGTCGCTCACTATGATGATCAGTGACTTCGGGTCTGCTGCGATCAGACCCTTAACAAAGGTGGCGATGGCCTCGGTGCGGTAATAGTACTGGTTAACGGCTTTCTCCAGCCCCTCGTCCTGGTAATTTCCAAGCATCTTGACAACCATTGGCCGTTTGGCAAGGTTGAGGTCATGGGGGGTATGCCCGTACATGCTGATGATGTAGTTGAAGATAGGGAGTTTCGGGTTTTCTCGAATCCGTTTGGTGATGAACGCCAGGTTCTGGGAGAAAAGTACCCCGTCGAACATGTAATCCTCGTCCGTCACGTCCCCTGCGGAGAAATAGGTATCGTAGCCAGCGGCGAATTCCTGCGGGTAATATCTTTTTTCAAAGCCAATCCCGGTATAGGCGTTGGTGGAATTAAAGAAATCAGGTTTGTAGGCATTGGTGGCGGTGGTTTCGTAGCCGCCTTGGGCAAGAATTCTGGGAAGACAGGGGGTTTTGGCCCCGGTGAACACATCGAACTCGATGCCGGAAAACTCGCGCAGGGCGGGGGCTCCGCAGAGAACCTCGAACTCGGCCTGGGCGGTGCCCCCGGCAAACACCGGGGAGATGGAGATTCCCCCTTTCTTCGCCAGCAGTTTGTTGAAAGAGGGATGGGCAGGGTTGCGAGAAAAACAGGCTTTCTGTAAAAGCCCTGGGTCGAGAAAGCTCTCAAGAACGATGAGGTGAATATTCCGTTTTCCTTGTTGGCCTTTGAGTCCCGCGATCACCTTGTCGGAATCAATCAGGGAAGCGGGATTCATCTGATGCCCGGCAATCTTTTTGCGGTAGCTTTTCCGCCTGGCCTCATTGTACAGCATCATGCTCAGGCGACCGTTGTTGCGGGCGCTGGCCGTGTCGGAATAGAGGAAAATTTCCTGTTGGGTTTCCTGGAAAGCGGTCATGAAGAAGTCTGGGGTTATCTCCACCATCAGCAGTAGCGCCAGGAGAGGCAGCGAAGCCTTGGCCATTGCCGCTCGCCGGGTGCGAAATTCAAGGGAAGCGAGAAAGGCCAAGAGGGGGAGGCCGAGCAGTGTTCCGATGAGGGCAAGGGCAAAGGGGGGAAGCACCTGTAGCATTTCCGGCAGTTCGGTTATTTCGGTGATTCGCAACATCCGGCCAAACATGATGAAGTAGGCATCGAACACGCCATAAAACAGGACGAGCGGCGCTGCGGCCACAAACGGCTGTAGGCGTGATTTACGGAGAAGTTGATTGAGAAAGAAGTAGAGATAGAGGAGCAGGGGGATTTCCAGGCGCCAGGCCGACAGCAATGAAGGCAGGCCGCCCTGCTGCTGGAGAATCACCGTATAGCCGAGAAGAAAGAGCAGGAACGCGCCATAGCGGTTTATCGCCAGGGATTTCAGCCGGGAGAAATATGGTCGTAAGGTTGAGGGCATGGTCATTGTGTGGGGAAAAGAGGCCTCGTCGCCGGGAATCCCGGCATGTCCCGGACAAAATAAGCTGAGAGCCGGAAAACAATATAGCTGAAAACTATACCATACAGCCCGAGCTGCCCGCACATATTCTTTTTTTGCGGCAGGCGCTCGTTCGCTTCTCTTTCCCGGCAAAGTTCTGATTGCCGGTTGGGTGCTGGCCTGCTACTCTTTGTGAGGGCGACGGTGATTTTTTCAGGATAAGGTGGCCATGCGCATACTCGTAGTCGAAGATGATCCTAAAATTGCCTCTTTCATCAGCATGGGGCTACGGCAGGCGGGTTTCTCTGTTGATGTCGCGGACAATGGCGAGGATGGCCTTGTCCGGGCGCTGGATGGCGCCTATGATCTGGCCGTGCTTGATATCATGCTGCCAAGGCTTGATGGTCTTTCCCTGCTTGATCAGCTCCGTCGTCGGCAGGTCAACACCCCGGTGATCATTTTGAGCGCCAAACGTTCGGTTGAGGATCGGGTCAAGGGATTACAGGCCGGTGGGGATGATTATCTCACCAAGCCGTTTTCTTTTTCCGAGCTGCTGGCCAGGGTGCAGGCCCTGCTCCGCCGGGCAGGCGCCGCGCCGGAAGCCACGGTCCTGCGGGTGGGGGATCTCTCCCTGGATAAGCTGAAACGCGAGGTTTACCGGGCTGAGCGCAAGATCGATCTCCAGCCCAGGGAATTTTCTCTCCTTGAGTATCTCATGGCTAACCCAGGCCGGGTCATCTCCAAGGCCATGATTTTGGAGCATGTCTGGGATTATAATTTTGATCCCCAGACCAATGTGGTGGATGTGCTCATCTGTCGGTTGCGCAATAAGATTGACCGGGATTTCGGACGCAAGCTGATTCAAACGATTCGCGGGGTCGGCTATGCCCTTGGTAACGATTAAACGACTGACAAAAACCACGGGCTTTCGGCTGGCCCTGTGGTATTCCCTTATTTTTATTTCCAGCTCCCTCCTGCTTTTCGCCCTGCTCTATTTCCCACTGCGTTCCGCGATCAAAGAAAAGGATCGCAACATCATCCTGGCCAAACTCAACGAATACACCTTGCAGGAAGAGCAGAGCGGTCTTCAGGGAATGCTCGCCGAGATCCGTCTTGAGGATGAGCATAATAGCCAGGCGGGTTTTTTTGTGCGGGTGGCCGACTCCACCGGTCAATCGCTCATTGTCACCCTTCCGCCGGAGTGGCACCAGTTGGACAGAGAATTTTCTCCTTTGTTCCGTAGCGGGGGAGGAGCCGATGGCTGGATCGTCCTTCCTGCTGAAGGAAGAGATGATTCCCTTGAGATTGTCAGCCGGCGGCTTAAGAGCGGATATCTGCTCCAGATCGGCAGGGGTTCCGGCGAACGGCAAAAAATCCTGGATTATTTTGGGGAGGTTTTTGCGGGGATCATGCTGCCGATGATCATCTTTGGTTTTGCCGGCGGTTTTTTTCTGGCTTTCCGCTCCCTGCGCCCGGTGCGCGACCTCATTCAGGTCGTGCGCAGCATCGATATCGGCAAAATGGACGTGCGGGTGCCATCGCGGCAGACCGGCGACGAGCTGGACGAGCTGGTCTGCCTTTTCAACACCATGCTGGAAAAGATCGAGCAGCTGCTCACCGGTATGCGGGCGGCTCTGGATAATGTAGCCCATGATCTGCGCACCCCGGTGACCCGTCTACGGGCCGGGATCGAAATCGCATTGCAGTTTGGCAACAATACCGAGGTGTTGCGCGAGGCCCTGCTGGACTGTGCCGAAGAGTCAGAGCGGATCATCACCATGCTCAACACCCTGATGGACATCTCCGAGGCGGAGACAGGGGTGATGAAGTTGCATCGGCAACCCGTTGATGTTGTCTCGCTGCTTGCCGAGGTGGTTGATCTGTACCAGTATGTGGCGGAGGAAAATGGGGTGGAGGTTGTTGTTTCCGGTCCGGCTGATCTTACGATGATGGCGGATATGGACCGGATGCGGCAGGTTATTGGCAATCTGCTGGATAACAGCCTCAAACATACGCCGCCCGGCGGCCGTATCGAACTCAGCTGTGGTCGTCAGGCGGGGAAGGTGGTGATCCGCTTGCAGGATACCGGAGCAGGCATCCCGCCCCACGATCTGCCCCGGATTTTTGACCGTCTGTACCGGGGAGATCACAGCCGCAGCCAGCGGGGCCTTGGCTTGGGCTTAAGCCTTGTCAAGGCGGTTATCCAAGCCCATGCCGGAAGTATCGAGGTGGAAAGTGCACCCGGTCAGGGTGCGACTTTCATCTTGCGGTTGCCTGCCGATTCTTCATTGTTGTCCTGATCTGTCTTCTTCTTTGCATGAGCGTCGCGCCTGCTCATGGGCCGCTAAAAGTCTCAACCTTTCACGTTTGTAAGGTTCAGGCAATCTTCTGGCAATTGTTGGCATGCTAGATTCAGGCGAAGCAATGCTCTTCCCCGGGGAAAAATTTGTGGTCATTCCGACCGCAGGCAAGGGGTGGGCTTATGCAATGGAGCTGGCTGGCCCCCATCATGTCAAAAATCATATCTAACGTATTGTCTCGTCTTCCGTCTCTTGCTCGTTTTCAACTTCTCCGTCTTTTTTTCCTTTGGTACAGCCTGTATGCCTTTGGCGTGCGCTTGGCGTTATTGAGCTGGAGTTGGTCACAGATCGGGCATTCCCCCCTGACCGTGGGGGGAATTTTTTTGGTCGGCCTGTTGTACGATCTGGTCAATGCCG
>JBAZCG010000009.1:9636-60063 GCA_041671085.1 Desulfurivibrionaceae bacterium
GTATTTTTCCATTCCCATTGTTCTGTATCTGATGGTCATGCCCCAGCGGTTTTTTGTCAGCCGCTGGCAGCGGGTTGTTCTCTACCCCCTTGCCCTTGCCCTGAGTTATGGCCTGGTTTTTTCTGCCCTGGCTGAATGGTTGTTTTGGGATGAGTTTGGCGTACGTTTCAACTTCATTGCCGTGGACTATCTGGTTTATACCCATGAGGTGATCGGCAATATTCGAGAATCCTATCCGGTGCCCCTGCTCCTCTCCATGGTTGGCGTTGTCGCAGCCCTGATTTTTCTCGTCATCCGGCCCCGGCTTGAAGCGGTCATCGACTCGGTGCGACAACAGGAACGCTCAGCCTCCGGTTTTGTCGCCCGCTTTGGTGTTGGTGCAGCCTTTCTGCTCATGCCCATACTTCTATTTCTGACCGTGGATGGCTCTCTTCCCGGTGCGGCCTTTGGTAACCGTTTTGAAAAGGAATTGGCGGAGAATGGCATCTATCAGCTGTTTTCCGCCTTCCGCAACAACAGCCTGGACTACGCGACTTTTTATAAAAACATGGATGAAAAGGCTGCGTTCACCGGTCTGCGCACCCTGCTGGCGACCAAAAACAGCCGCTATGTCGATGACAACCCTGCGGACATCGAGCGGGTGCTTACCTCCGTGGCTCCGGAGAAGCGCCATAATGTCGTGTTGATCATGGTGGAAAGCCTGAGTGCGGAGTATCTCGGCGCCTTTGGCAATACCGCGGGCCTTACCCCCAATCTCGACACCCTGGCCAAGGATGGCCTGTTGTTCAATCGGCTGTATGCCACGGGCAATAGGACCGTGCGCGGTATGGAGGCAGTCACCCTCTCCGTGCCGCCGACGCCCGGGCAGTCCATTGTTAAGCGGCCCAATAACGCCAATATGTTTTCCTTAGGATTCGTTTTTCGGGACAAAGGCTATGACACCCGGTTTTTCTATGGCGGTTTCGGCTATTTTGACAACATGAACGCCTTTTTCGGCGGCAATGGCTTTGAAGTTACCGATCGCGGCGATCTCAGTGCGGCGGAGATCAGCTTTGCCAATATATGGGGCGTATGCGATGAAGATATCCTGGGCCGGGCCCTGCGGGAATTCGACCAGTCCGCGAGCCAAAAGAAGCCATTTTTCGGATATGTTATGACCACCTCAAACCACAGGCCCTTTACTTATCCCGAGGGGAAGATCGATATCCCTTCAAAAACCGGGCGACCAGGCGGGGTCAAGTATACCGATTACGCCATCGGCAGGTTCATCGCCGAGGCGCGGCATCACTCCTGGTTTGACAACACCATCTTTGTCATTGTCGCGGATCATTGTGCCGGGAGCGCCGGTCGGCAGGAACTTCCGGTGCACAGCTACCATATCCCCTTGATTTTTTATGGCCCAGGCATCATTAAACCGGGGGTGAACTCCACCCTGGCAAGCCAGGTGGACCTGGGGCCTACCCTGTTTGGCCTTTTGAAGTGGCAATACCACAGCAAGTTCTTTGGCAAGGATATTTTGGCCTCTGATTTCACGCCTCGCGCCTTTATCGGAAACTACCAACGGCTTGGTTATCTGGAGGGGGGGTATCTGGCCATCCTCAATGAACGGCAGGGGATTGGCCAGTACCAGGTGGCCGAGGAAACCATGCAGGATGCGGTGCTGGTTCCGGTGGCAGAGGATAAGGAACTGAGCGCTAAGGCCATCTGTTCTTATCAGGGAGCCAGTCTGCTCTACCAGAGGGGCCTGGATCACTGGTCACCGGAAAAGAGATTCCCCCCAGTCAGCCAGGCAGCGGCCTTGGTATCCCGGTCCGGGCCTAAAAAAGAGGGGATAAGCATGGATTTTCGTGGCGCTTTGTGATAATAAAGGAAGCTGATTTGCAACAATCGCGCGAAGCATCCGGACTGTGGTGCACAACCATGGCCGAATTCCACAATACTATTCGAGCAGAAGAAGAGGGCTTCATGGCTAAGGATAAAATTTTCGCAACCCCACAGGGCACGGTGGCGGATTTTAGTTTTGACGCGAAGACCGCGTCCGTCTTTGACGACATGCTGGTCCGTTCGATTCCTTTTTATCTTGAATTGCAGCGGATGATGGCCGAACTGACCCTGGATTTCGCCGTACCGGGTACGAACGTTTACGATCTGGGCTGCTCCACCGGAACGACCCTGATCCAGCTTGATCCGATTCTCCCTGCGGGAGTACGGATGGTGGGCTGCGACTATTCCGAGGAGATGCTGAAAAAAGCAGAGGAAAAGCTACAGGCCCATGGCATGCAGCATGATTACCATCTCGAGTGCATGGATCTCAACAAGGAGGTGCGGGTCGAGAACGCCTCGGTGGTGATCATGAACCTCACCCTCCAGTTCGTTCGCCCCCTGAACCGGGAGCGCTTGATCCAGAGTATCGCCAAGGGGGTCAACGAAAACGGCTGCATGATCCTTATCGAGAAGGTGCTGAGCCGGGATTCGCTGCTCAACCGGTTCTTCATCAAGTACTACTACGATTTCAAGGAGGCAAGCGGCTACAGCAAACTTGAGATCAGCCAGAAACGCGAGGCCTTGGAAAATGTCCTCATCCCCTACCGGGTGCAGGAAAACGAGGAGCTCGTCTTGCAGAACGGCTTCAGCGAATGCGAGATCTTTTTTAAATGGTACAATTTCTGCGGTTATATCATTCGTAAGGTGGCAAAATGAGATTGAGCAATCCCTTTATGGTCGGGGCGGGGAACTTCTTTTTCCGCTATCGGGCCTATATGTTCCCGGTCATCTTCATCGCCATGCTCTTTGTGTTCAGGCCACAGGTGGTTGTCAACGAGACCGTCACCAACTGGCTGACCAGTCTGGGGCTGGCGGTGACCTTGCTCGGCGAGGGGTTGCGTTTTTTTACCATTGGTTTTGACTACATCGAGCGGGGCGGGAAAGATGGCAAGGTCAACGCCAGCCGCCTGGTTACAGGCGGGATTTACAACCATGTCCGCAACCCCATGTATCTTGGCAATATCCTGATCGCTATCGGCATCGGGTTATATGGCGGTGCGCCCTTGGCCTTTGTTACGGTGCTGCCGTTCTTCGTCTTCTTCTACTATGCGATTATGGCCACTGAAGAGAAGTTTTTGTACGGAAAATTCGGGGAGGAATACGAAGCATTCTGTCGCAGGACGCGGCGGCTGTGGCCGTCGTTTGCCAATATCGGGCAGACCTTGTCGGGGTTCAACTTTCATTGGTGGCGCGCCCTGATTAAGGACAGCGGTACTGCTTTTTGGACCTTTGTCGCCTTGGCGTTGATCCCGTTGTGGCGGGAGTATTTTCTCCATGGAATCACGGTCAGCGAATCGGCATACGCCCCATATGCTGCGGGCATCGTGGTCGTTCTGCTCCCCTGCTACATCACCCTGCGCATTCTCAAGAAAAAGGGCACCATCGATATTTCGTCCTAATGTCGATGGTGCCGGGTTTGTTGTCTGAGTGTCTATTCGTCGTACAGTTCGGGCGTGTGCCGAATGATCTGGGCATCGACCAGATAGATAACATCCTCGGCGATGTTGGTCGCATGGTCGGCAATCCTTTCCAGATGCCGTCCCACGGAGAGGACATGCAGGAGGTTGTTCACATGCTCGGTATCGGTGGTGAGCATCCCTTTGAGCTGGGTGTACATCTCTCGGTTCATGGCGTCCATGGTGTCGTCCGCCGCCCGGATATGGTGGGCCAGGCGCACGTCATGGTTGATTAGGGCGTCGATGCTTTCCGTGACCATTTTCTCGGCAAGGCTGACCATGGCCGTCAGGTCGAAGGGGATTTCAAATTTTTCTTGGCCGGCGAGGAATAAGCCCCGTTCGGCGATGTTCACCGCCAGATCTCCGATCCGCTCCAGATCGCTGTTTATTTTCAGCGCCGCCACGATGAAGCGCAGGTCTATGGCCACCGGCTGATACAGGGCGAGAATTTTCAGGCAATCCTCCTCGATCTCCACCTCCATATCGTCAATTTCTCGATCCCCTTTGATCACCGCGTTTGCCTTGCTCGGGTCACGATTGATCACGGAAAGCGTGGCCTGGTAGACTCGGTCTTCCACGGCTTCGCCCATGGCGATGATTTTTGCCTTCAGTTTGTCGATGTCGTGCTGCATGTGTTTTGCCATGATCGTTACTCCCTTCTCATCCGAAGCGGCCGGTTATGTAATCTTCTGTCTGTTTCTGCCGAGGGTTGGTGAATATTTTCGGGGTCCGGTCGCATTCAATCAGATGGCCTTCATAGAAAAAGGCGGTGTAGTCCGAAACCCGGGCTGCCTGCTGCATGTTGTGGGTGACGATGACAATGGTGTAGTTGGTGCGCAGCTCGCCGATCAAATCCTCGATCCGCGTGGTTGATTTGGGGTCAAGGGCCGAGGCCGGTTCGTCCATGAGCAAAATCTTTGGCCCCACGGCCAGGGCTCTGGCGATGCAGAGCCGTTGCTGCTGTCCGCCCGACAGGCCCATGGCGTTGGCCTGTAACCTGTCCTTGACCTCGTCCCAGATAGCTGCCTGTTGCAGGCTCTGCTCCACGATTTCCGCCAACCGTTTTGGATTTTTTTCCCCGTGAATCCTCGGGCCGTAGGCAACATTGTCGAAGATGGACTTGGGGAAGGGGTTTGATTTCTGGAAAACCATCCCCACCTCTTTGCGAAGCTCAACGACATCGGTGCCCTGAGCATAGATATCTTTTTGGTTGATGGAGATCTTTCCTTCCACTCGGCTGTGGGGGATGGTGTCGTTCATCCGGTTCAGGCACCTGAGAAAAGTGGACTTGCCGCAACCGGATGGGCCGATCAAGGCAGTGACGTGCTTGGCTGGGATCAGGAGGGAGATGTCAAAAAGCGCCTGGGTGACCCCATAGAAAAAGTTGACCTGGCCGGCGGTGATGACCATTTCCAGATCTTTGGGATAAATAGACTGTTCTACCATCGGAATTTTTTCCTGAAATGGGTTCGAATGAGTATCGCGCCAAGGCTTAATCCCAAGACGAGCAGGAGGAGAACCAGGGCTGTGCCGTATTGCATATGTCTAATCCGATCTGCTTCTGGATGTTGGGTGGCCAAGATGTAAAGATGGTAGGGCAGGGCCATGACCTGATCAAAAACAGATTTGGGCAGCCTGGGAAGAAAAAAGGCGGCCACCGTCAGGAGGATGGGAGCGGTTTCCCCCGCCGCCCGGCCAATGCCCAAGATTGCGCCGGTGATCATGCCGGAAAGGGAATAAGGCAGGATGTTGGTGCGGATCATCTCCCACTTGGTGGCCCCCAGCGCCAGGCTGGCATCGCGGAATCCCTTGGGTACGGCGCGCAGCGATTCTTCACTGGCCACGATGATGGTGGGCAGGACCATGCAGGCCAGGGTCAGACTGCCCGCCAGGATGGAGGGGCCGAAGCCGCAGAACAAGACAAAGAGGCCAAGGCCGAACAGGCCAAAGACGATGGACGGAACCCCGGCCAGGGTGATAATGGCCAGGCGGATCAGAGTGTTGAACCTGCCCTGGTCCGCATATTCGGAAAGATAGATCGCCCCGCCAATCCCCAGGGGCAGGGAAACGGCGATGGTGCCCACCACCAGATACAGGGTGCCGATAATGGCCGGAAAGATGCCGCCCGCTGCTCCGCTTCGTCGGGGAAAGCTACTGATAAACTGCCAGTTGAGGGCCGGAGCTCCGTTTCTGATGATGTCGAACAGGATATAGCCGATCACTAGGACAATGGCGTAGGTGATGAGCCGCAGGAAAAGGATGATGAATTTATCGGCGGTGTTGTTCATTGGTCGGCCTCGCACGCAGTGAAATTGCGAAAAGCCGCTCCGTCGACGGTGCGAGATTGCTTCTTCTTGCTGGCGTTTAGTGGACCTGCGCCTTGTCTCTTTTTTTGCAAGATCGTCATCATTTCATCATGCCGTATTTCTTCAGCACGCGCTGTGCAATGATGTTGAGGGCAAAGGTGATGCCAAGCAGGATGATCCCTATCCAGAAAAGCGCCTGATAATGGACGCTGCCAAAGGGCACCTCGCCCATCTCCGCAGCGATGGTGGCGGTCATGGTCCGCACCGAGGCCAGGGGCGAGAAGGTAATGATAGCCGAGTTGCCGGTCACCATCAGCACCGCCATGGTTTCCCCGATAACCCTGCCGATCCCGAGCATCACCGCGGCTACGATTCCTGGTAGGGCTGCGGGCAGGGTAACCCGGAAGATGGTTTGTAGATGGCTGGCGCCCAGGGCCAGGGAGGCGTTTTTTAGTGCGTAGGGCACACTGACCAGGGCATCCTCCGACAGGGAGATGATGGTGGGGATGGCCATGAGCGAGAGGAGCAGGGCGCCGGTCAGGGCGGTGAGGCCGGTGCTGAGGCCGAAGACCGTTTTGATGATGGGGGCCACCACCAGCAGGCCGAAAAAACCTAGAACCACGGAGGGAATGCTGGCCAGGACTTCAATGAAAGGCTTGAGGAATTCCCGTTCGGTGGGCAGGGCGATTTCCGCGATGTAGATGGCCACCAGCACGGAGATGGGCACCGTGACCAGCATGGCCAGGGCGGTTACCAGCGCGGAGCCGGAAAGCAGGGGGCCAACGCCGAAATGTTCCTCCTGAAAGGAGACCGGAATCCACTGGCTGTCGAGGAGCTTGCCCAGTCCGGGGGTAAGCGCAAACGGGCCGGCCTCCTTGAACAGGAAAAGGAAGATCAGGCAGACGACTAGGACACTGGTCGATGCGGCGCCGACCAGCAGCAGCCGCATCAGCTTGTCGGTTATGAGAAGTTTACGAGACCGGGACATATCCTGTTTCTCTTACAATCTTCTGACCTGCCGGACTCAGGCAGAAATCGATGAACTGTTTTGCTGTGTCCTTTGGCGCCCCGTTGGTATAGAAGAAAAGCGGTCGGGAAACAGCGTAGGCCCCGGAACGGACGGTTTCCTCGCTGGGAATCACCGGACTGGGCTGGCCGCTGGCCTGAACCCCAAGGGTTTTTATCTTGCCCTTGCCTTCTGCGGCAAAGCCCAAGCCCACATAGGCGATGGCCCCGCGGTCGGCGGCCACGGCTTGCACCAGCGCGGAGGTGCCGGGCAGCAGGCGGGCGGAGGCGCTGAAGTCTTCCTTGTTCAGGACATGCTCTTGGAAGAAAACAAAGGTGCCGGAACTGGACTCACGGGATAGCAGGAGGATGGGGGTGTCGGCCCCACCGACCTCCTTCCAGTTGGTGGTTTTACCCGTGTAGATCAGGCGCAATTGGTCAATAGTCAGGCTGTTCACCGGGTTTTCCGGATGCACGATCAGGACGATGCCGTCGCGGGCCACCGGGATTTCCACGGGGGCAATTTTGTTTTCCGCAGCAAGTTTTTGCTCTTTTTCCTTCATGCCTCGCGAGGCCGCGCAGATATCGGTGGTGCCGTTGATCAGGGCGGTGATGCCGGTGCCGGAGCCGCCGCCGGTTACGGAGATGTCCGACTCGTTATGGGCTTTCATGAATTCTTCCGTCCAGGAGCTGACTAGGTGGACCATGGTGTCGGAACCCTTGATGGACAGAGTCTGGATCGGCGCAGATTGTTGCTTGGGGCCGGAGTCGCAACCGGTTATCGCTGTTACGAGCAGCAGGCCAAGGGCCAGGGCAACTTTTTTCATGATCTCCTCCGTATGGTGGCACAATGATTGGTGAAGTCAAAAAAACAAGGGAAAAATCGGGTCGTGTGTCTGTTCTGATTTTATGTGAGCCGGACGAATCAATTACTGCACAGCCCCCCGATACCAGAAATCCGAGGTATTTGCCAGTGTAAAATTATATCCACGGTTGCCTTGCATGCCTGCAAAAAGAATTATCCGGTCCGATCCACATGGCAGAGGGTGGCGATGATGATCAGGGTCCCAGCCAGCAGCCAACCAGGCCCGAAAAGCCACAAGGCCAGGGGCACGGACAGGTAGTAGCCCCGCATGCCCAGAGTATAGTGGGCCGCGCCGTACTGAATTGTTTCGACCACAGAGGCGTCTGCCGAGGAATCCGAAGCTGGAGGGGCGTTGATCATGAAGCCCAGATGGTTGTAATAGCGGATGGCCATGGTGAAATTGAAGAAGGTGAAGAAGAAATCCACCGAGAGGATGAGCAGCTTGATTTGGTGAAGGCTCTCGATTCGTTTACCCAAGAAACTGAAAACCTGCATGACGGCGTCGGTAGGGTGGCCTGTGGTCAGGACAATATTGAGCAGGGCCAGGGCGATGAGGATTGCCGTGGAGGCGAGAAAGCTTGCGGCCATGGTCCAGTTGCGCAAGGTCTGCACAGCCAGGATGTCCCGTTGGTTTCCCATCATCTCTCGGACCCAGGCGGCCCTGGTTCTGGCGTTGCGGGCATAGATTGTTACTTCCGGGAAACGGCGTTTCACGGCCAACAACCCCAGGTGGTAGGCGAACAATAGCAGAAAGGCCACTGCCGTAAACGGGGTTATTTCCAGGAAGAGAAGTGTCATGGAGTCTCCTTGGCGATCTGGCCTGCCGCTTCCGCCGGTGGATGGCGGTGTGCACGCAGCATGAAGTACAGGACCGGCACTGCCATGCGGCTGATCAAGAGCGAGGCGATCTCCCCGAACATCAGCGAGATGGCGAGCCCCTGGAAGATCGGGTCGGCCAGGATCACCGAGGCCCCGACCACCACGGCCAGGGCGGTGAGGAGCATGGGCCGGAAACGGATGGCTCCGGCCTCCACCACCGCTTCCTTAAGCGGCAGGCCGTGGCTGATCCGCAGCTCGATGAAGTCCACCAGGATGATGGAGTTACGCACCACGATCCCGGCCCCGGCCATGAAGCCGATCATGGAGGTGGCGGTGAAGAAGGCGCCGAAAGCCCAGTGGGCCGGAAGAATGCCGATCAGCGAAAAGGGGATGGCCGCCATCACTACGAGTGGCACGGTGTAATCCTTGAACCAGCCCACCATGAGCATGTAGATGAGGATCATCACCGCGCAGAAGGCGAACCCCAAGTCACGGAAGACCTCCAGGGTGATGTGCCACTCGCCGTCCCATTTGATCGCCGGTTCCAACTCGGAAAAGGGTTGCTTGAGGTTGTAGATGGTGATCGCTTTTTGCTCGCCGCCGTATTCCCGGCCATCGAGTTTAGCAAGTTTCTTGTTCAGGGCGATGATGGCATAGGCTGGGCTTTCCGCTGCCCCGGCCACGTCGCCTGTCACATAGATAACCGGTCGGAGATTTTTGCGGTAGATGGGCTGGTCAATGGGTGCCTCGGTTACCGTGACCAGCTCCCGCAGGGGCACCAAGGGTCCGGCCGGGTTCAGGCCGGAGCGGAGTTGGATGTTCAGGATGTTCTCAACCCGTGCCCGCTGCGCGCGGGGCAACTCCAGCACGATGCTGATCCCTTCCTTGTCAGCGGGCAGGTGGAACAGGCCGATGGGCAACCCCTTAACTGCCAGATCAACGGTTTGGGTGATCTCGCCTTCGGAGATGCCATTGAGGGCAGCCTTTTCCTTGTCCACCGCGATGACGGTCTTGAGTCGCTCCGTCTCCCGGTACCAGTCCACATCGACAACCCCTTCCGTGGCGGTGAAGAGTTCCCTGACCTTGGTGGCCAGCTTTAGCCGCTGATCATCGGTTTGGCCGTAAATCTCGGCGACCAGAGTTTGCAGCACCGGCGGCCCTGGCGGCACCTCGGCCACCGCTACGGTGGCCCCATATTTTGCAGCAATGGCCACAACCTTGGGCCGGATGCGTTTGGCGATCTCGTGGCTCTGGGCCTTGCGGTCGCCCTTGGGCAACAGGTTGATCTGGATGTCCGCCTGGTTGGTGCTGTTGCGCAGGTAGTAATGGCGAACCAGCCCGTTGAAATTGTAGGGCGCGGCAGCCCCGGCGTACACCTGATAGTTGATTACTTCCGGTTCCTGGCCGATGGCCGCAGCCATTTCCCTGGCTGCCTGGGTGGTTGCTTCCAGGGTGGCCCCTTCGGGGAGTTTCAGGATGATCTGGAACTCGCTCTTGTTGTCAAAGGGCAGCATCTTGACCTTGACCAGTCCGAAATAGACCATGGCACAGGAGCCAAGGAGCAGCCCGACAATGGAGAGAAAAAAGATCAGCCGCCAGCGGGCCTGGTTAAGGAGCGGGTCCATGACCTGGTGGTAGAGACGGGTAAAGAAGTCATCCGGAGCCTGGCCGTGGTCGTCTTCCTGCTCCGCCTCCTCCTCTGCGTCGATGGGGCATTCCGTTGGCGGGCAGTTTTTTCTCAGCACTCTGACCGCAGCCCAAGGCGTAACGGTGAAAGCGATGATCAGTGAAAAGATCATTGCAGCAGAGGAGCCGATGGGAATTGGCCGCATGTACGGCCCCATCAGCCCGCCGACAAAGGCCATGGGCAAAATGGCGGCGATCACCGCCAAGGTGGCGAGGATGGTCGGGTTGCCCACCTCGTTCACCGCCTCAATGGCAATGGCGAGCACTGATTTCTTGGTGTTTTTCGGCAGTCGGAGGTGGCGGACGATGTTTTCCACCACCACGATGGCGTCGTCCACCAGGATGCCGATGGAAAAGATCAGGGCGAACAGGGTGATGCGGTTCAGGGTGTAGCCGTACAGGTAAAAGAGCAGCAGGGTCAGGGCCAGGGTCGAGGGAATGGCGAGGATGACGATGATCGACTCCCGCCAGCCCAGAAAAAAAAGGATGAGCAGGGTCACCCCGAACACGGCGATCCCCATGTGCAGCAAGAGCTCGTTGGATTTTTCCGCCGCGGTTTCGCCGTAATTTCTGGTCACACTCACGGTGACGTCGCTGGGGATGAGGGTGGACTTGAGGGTTTCGACCTTGGCCAGCACCGATTCCACCACCTGCACAGCGTTTGCCCCCGGCCGTTTGGCCAGCGAGAGGGTAACGGCCGCTTCTTCCGGGTGCCCTTTGCCTTGGCCGAAGAGGACATAGTTGGTCACCTCTTCCGGGCCGTCGATCACGCTGGCCACCTCGTCGAGATACACCGGCTTGTTGCCCGAAACGCCGACCACGATGCGGCCAATCTCCTTGGCCGAGGTAAGAAACTGGCCGGTTTGCAGGAGGATTTCCTTGTTCAGGGATTGCAGGGTGCCGGAGTAAGATTGCTGGTTTCCCTGTTGCAGTCTGGGGATGATCTCCGTCGCAGTCAGCCGCCGGGCGGCAAGCTTGGCGGGATCGAAGAGCACCCGCACCTGTCGGCGGGTGCCGCCGATGAGTTTGGTCTCTGCCACCTCGGGGATGTTCTTGACCGCGTCGTCAAGCTGGGAGGCGAGCCGCCTGAGGGTGTAGTGGTCATAGCGGGGGCTGTGCAGGGTGAGGGCGAGCACCGGCACGTCATCAATGGTGTGCGGTTTGACCATGGGCGGTACGACGCCGTAGGGGATGCGGTCAAAATTGGTGGCCAGCTTCTGGTTGAGGCGGACGATGGCGTCTTCCATCTTTTCGCCCACATAGAACCGGGCTACGAGCAGGCACTGGCCCGGCATGGAGGTGGTATAGATGTATTCCACCCCGGGCAGTTCGTAGAGGAGCTTCTCCATGGGGATGGAAACGCGCTCCTCCACCTCCTTGGCGGTGGCGCCGGGCATGGCGACCATGACGTCGATCATCGGCACCTTGATCTGCGGCTCCTCCTCCCTTGGCAACATGATCACGGCCATGACCCCGAGGAGCAGGGAGGCGATGATCATGATGGGGGTCAGCCGGGATTCAACGAAAATCGAGGCGAGCCTGCCGGCAAAACCTTTTTGTTTGCTGGGGGGATGGTTCATTATTGCACGCTGCGTACGGGTTGGCCATCAACAAGCCGCTCACCGCCCTGGACCACGACCTGCTCTCCTCCGTTGAGGCCGGCGAGGATCTCCACCTGGCCATCTCGGTGTTCGCCGCTGCGCACCAGGCGCATGTGAGCTATACCGTTCTGGGTCACAAAGATGCGCTCCATCTGGCCGAAGCGCAGCAGCGCTGCCTCCGGGACCAGGACGGTATTGACCCCAGCTGAGCCAGGAAGGGTCACCCGTGCATACTGCCCGGGCCGCAAGGTGGCGCCGTTGTCGATCCGGATCTTTATCTGGGCGGTTCGCGAGATGGTGTCCGCCGCCGGGCTGATTTCGGTCACGGTTCCGGCCTGGGAAAACTCAGCGGCCGGGACGCTTACCGCAAGCGTATCCCCCTTTTTTATTTTCAGGGCCAAACCCTCTGGAACCGCAGCGACCACCTGCAATTGCTCAGTGTTTTCTACGACCAGAAGAGGCATTCCAGGGGTGGCCAGATCTCCGGCGTTGGCCATTTTCTGGGTGATGATTCCGGCAAAGGGGGCGGTGATCTGGGTGTAGTCGCGCATGGCCCTGGCCTCATGTGCGCCAGCTTCCGCCACCCGATAGGCCTCTTCCAGTGATTTGACCGTCTCCCTGGTGGAGGCATCTTTTTCCAGCAGCCGCTTTTCGCGTTCGAAATTCCGTTGTGCCTGGGCGAGTTGCGTTTCAGCCTGGGATAATCTGGCCGTAATCTCTCCGGCGCTGATCTTTGCCAAAAGCGCGCCTTTTTTCACCACCAAACCCAAAGATATCGGCATCTCCTCGATGGGGCCGGCTATCTTGGCACCGATGGTCGCCCTCTGCACCGACTCTACGGCGCCCGCCACCTCGTTTTGTCGTTGGGCTGTTTGGTCGGCCACGGTGATTATCCGGACTTCCGCAGTGGGGAGGGGTTGCCCGCCACCGCCGTGCTGGGCGGAGTCTTTGCAACCGGCGGTGCCGAGGAGCAAACACAAGAGAAATGTGGAAGAAAGAAGCGTGTGCGACATGGGTTTCATTTCCTGTTTCATGGCTTATTTGTGGGCATCGTTTTTTTCAGGTTGGGGGTCTGTTGCTGTTTCCGGAAATTGGGGCAACCCCAGGGCGCGCCGCAAATCGGCAACGGCAATGCGCTGGGAGGTTTCCGCCACGATGCGCCGCACCTGGGCGTCGGTCAGCCGGTTTTCCACCCCGAGCAGATCCGAGGAGAGCAGCTTCCCTTCCGTGAACCGGAGTCGGTTGATGCGGGCGCTTTCCTGGGCTTGGGCCACGCTTTTTTCCGTAACCTCTAAACGCTCCTTCGCCTCTTGGACGGCAAACTCCGCCTGTTTCACTTCAAGGATGATGGCCAGCTCGGTTTTGCGTTTGCGTTCCTGCGCCTCACCAAGTAGGGCAGAGGCCTTGGCAATCTCGGCACTGGTCCTCCCTCCCTCGGAAAGATTGAACTGCAATTTTACCCCCGCCTGCCACGAGTTGCCGGAGCCGTCCGTGACGTAGCCTTTGTCCGCATCGTATCCGGCATATCCTTCTAGTGTCGGGGAATAGCCGCCCTGGGCCTGCCGGACCCGGGCTTTGGCCGCTAGGATCAGGGCCTCCATACTTTTCAGCTCAGACCGCTGGTCATGGGTGGTGGTCTGCGGAATCTCCTGGGTGCAACCCTGCGCAGAATCGAGGACCACAGGGCCATCGTCAAGCCCCAGCAGGCTGAGGAAAATCCTGCGGCTTACCGCAAGGGAGTGTCGGGCTTGGCTCAGATTTTCTTGCGCTTTGGACTGCTGTACTTCTAGATCGAGGAGGTCGGACTTGAGTAGAACCCCCTCCTGATAACGGGCTTGTGCCACGGCCAGAGACGCGGTGATCGCTTCCACCGCTGATTGCTGGGCCTTGACCAGCTCCTCCGCCTGGATGATGAGTTGAAAAGTTCGGACCACCTCAAAGGTCAGCTGGGCCTGCACAGCAGCCAGCTCCATCTGCGAGGAAACCGCCTGGGCTTCGGCGGCTTTTAGGCCAGCCAAGTCGCGGCCACCGTTGAAAAAGCGGTAACCAAGCCGAACCCCCATGTTCAGGGAGTCGGTCCGGCCTGGATTGTTGAAGTCGATGGCCTGGCTGAAGGCTCTTTGGTTCAGAATATTGCCGAAGGAGTACATGGGATTGTTGGTTTGGTCGTATCGGGAGTTCAGGTCAAGCCTCGGGTAAAACGAGGATTTTTCTATGGTGATGGCGGCCTGGGCTGCCTCGATCCGATTCCGGCCCATCCGGCTGTCCGGGTTGTTCTTGACAGCAAAACGCACCGCGTTGCGGAGGGTCCAGATCTCGGGCGTTGCGGTGGCATCATTGATCTCGGTGGCTTGGGAAAAACCGGCCATGAGCAGGAGGACGAGGCAAAGAAGGCTGACCCTGCGCCACGAGGGCAGGAGGCGACGGGTATTTCCGGTGGGTGTTGTTAGTCGGGCCATGGTTTCGTGATCTCTTTTTTAATCACCCTTCGTCGGGAGATGAGTCTGGATGGTGTTCAGTATTTAATTATATAATTACAAACCGAAATACTTGCCACAGTTTTTTTGTCTAAGCATGATTGCGGGAAAAGCGCTTTTTTGTAGCGCCACCAGGTCGGTCGTACATCATTATAGCATAAAGGAATAGCCGGGAAGTAAGAGTATTTCTTCGAGAAAAACCGGGAGAAAAGGTGCTGCTTCGCATCGGCACCTTTGGCATATCTTAGGATGGGGGTATTCCGGCTGGCGGGATTTTCAGAACCATTTTTTCTTTTTAAAGTAGATCAGCATGCTGATGGCTGTCCCCGCCATCAGCATCAGGGCGAAGGGGTAGCCGAAATACCAGTTGAGTTCGGGCATGTTGAAGGGGCTTTGGTTGGGGTTGAAGTTCATGCCGTACAATCCGGCGATGAAGGTGAGGGGGATGAAGATCACCGCGAAGATGGTCAGTACCTTCATTACCTCGTTCATCCGGTTGCTTACCGAGGACAGGTAGATGTCGATCATGCCCGAGATGATGTCCCGGAAGGTTTCCACTGTGTCAAGCACCTGGATGGTATGGTCATAGAGATCCTTGAGGTAGACCCGGATTGATTCTCCCATGAACACGGTTTCGTCCCGTTGCAACCCGTTGATGACTTCGCGAAGTGGCCAGACTGATTTTCGAAGCAAGATCATCTCCCGTTTCAGGAAATGGATGGACTGTAGAGTTTCCGGGGAAGGCTCGGCAATCAGCTCTTCTTCCAGATCTTCGACTTCCTCGCCGACTTTTTCGAGCACGGAAAAAAAGTTATCCACCACCCTGTCGAGCAGGGAATACAAAAGATAATCGACCTCCATTTTTCGGGTACGGCCCTTGTTATTCTGGAGACGGGCCAGCACATCGTCAAAAATATCGTCGTTCTTTTCGTGAAAGGTGAGCAGGTAGTGGGAGCCAAGCACGAAGCTGATCTGCTCCATGCTTATTCCCCGGCTGGTATCATCATACTTGATCAGGTTAAGGACCAGGAACAGATAGTCATCATAGTGATCAATCTTCGGACGCTGGCCGGTATGGAGAATATCCTCAATGGTCAGGGGATGCAGGCCGAAACTAAGACAAAACCTGTCCACGGACTCGGCGTCGTGCAGGCCGTGGACCCTGATCCAGGTGTTGCTTGGGGTTTCTTTCAGTAGATGGAATTCGTCAAGCCGGACCGGGGTGCTGACGGAAAGATTCTCGGCATCGTAATCGACCATGTCCAGGCCGAATTTTTCCGTGACTTTTTCGCCGATGAAGACAGGGCTGCCCGGAGGAAAGCCGGCTTTCCGTGAGGTGGTTTTGACAAGCTTGAGCATGTTTGGCCCTGTTATAGTGGAGGGTGGTTTTTCTGGGGCTTGCTCTGTAAGGGCAAGCCCTCTGTTCACCGCAACAGGATACCATATCCGTAGGCTTTCCGAGAACCCCATTGTCCGCTGGGGCCAAATATCTTGGTCGTGTTTTGAAAACAGAGGAGATTTTTTTATAAAAAGGGGCTATGGAATCCCGGCCTGATATGCGAGGATGAATGTAAGCAAGGGGGGAGAGGTACTGAAAATATCCCCGACAGAGGCAAGGGAAGAGATGAGGATGAAACAGCCTGGTCCGCAGTACCTGAAAACCATGGTGGAAACCGCAAGCCCGGTGCGCAACATCATCGCGCTGTACGAGAAATGCCTGTTTCACCTGGGGAGTGCCCGAAAAAGTCTTGCCGGCGGAGAGATTGCCTTCAAGGCGGAAAGCCTGCGCAAGGCCATGGATATCCTTTTTTATCTGGACAGCGCCCTCGATGCCGCCGAGCCGGAAGCCGCACAGTCGTTACACGACAGCTACCAGATGATCCTGGTTCAGTTGAGTTTGGCCAACAGCGAAAATTCACAGGAAGCGCTGGACTTGGCCGAAAAATGGCTGGCCGGTTTGCTGGAGGCGTGGCAGGGTGTTGCGCCTGATGGCGAGAATCAGGGCCGGGCGGAGCCAAGTCCTTGAAAACTGCCTGCCAGAGAGGAGAGATTATGGTAAGCTAAACAGGGCAAACCTGTTTAAGATTATCATCGTCCGCCGCAAGAAAAAAAAATTACACCCATCGAGATCATGACACTATTTCTTCCCTCCTGGCTGACTCTGCCTGTGCTGGTTTTTCTCTACCGGCCCCTGACCCGGTTTTTCTCGAAGATGGACAAAGATGCCTACGTCCGTAAGGTCGTGACGGCAGGGAACCGTTTTTTTCGGCGGAGATTTGTCCTCACACCCTATGCCGAGCGGATGCTTTTTTTGCCATACTGCCTGCGGGCCGAAGGCTGCGCCACGGTTATCGACCAGGAAAAGGGGCTGCTGTGTCAGGACGATTGCTTGGTGCCCTGCCGCCTGCGGGAAATGCGGGAGATGGCGTTGTCCTTGGGCTACCGGGATGTCTGCGTGGTGGTAAGCGGTAGGCTGCACAAAAAAGAAGGGGTGCTGCGCAGTCGGGATTTCCTGGTGCGCCGGATCGAACAGCGCCAGCCGCGCGCGGTGCTGGGCTGCCTGTGCACCCGTGATCTGCGGGAGAAATATCTGCGCTCTGCCAATGTCTCGCCGGAGGGATCGTTAGGGGGGCATGGACTCAAGGTGATTCCCCAGGTCTGTCTGCTCAGGGACTGCAACTGTCGGCAAAGCTCCGTGGACTGGCAGGAGCTTGAGGCGTTCATCCGGGCTAAAGGCTGAAAAAAGACATGTGCCGGGTCGGCGGATTTATGTCTGCTGCTTCACGAAAAGATGCACATCTTGTTGTGGAAATGGAAAGCTGATCCCCTGCCGGTCAAACTCGTTTTTGATTTTTTCCGTAAGCTCAAAACGGACCTCCCAGTAATCCGAAGTGTTCACCCAGGGCCGTACCGCCAGGTTGATACTGGTGGGACCCAATTCGAGCACGGCGATGACCGGGGCGGGCTCCGGCAGGATCCGACGGTCTTCCTGGAGCAGGTGGGTGAGGGTTGCTCTGGCCTTGGCAATGTCGTCCCCGTAACCGATGTTGACCAGCAGATCGATGCGGCGGGTGGGGTTGGCGGTGATGTTGGTGATGGTGTTGCTCATGATGGAGCTGTTTGGAATCAGAACCTGCTGGTTATCTGCGGTGGCCAGTTCGGTGTTGAAAACGGAGATTGCTTTTACCGTGCCGCTTACCCCCCCGGCTGTTACCTGGTCACCCACTTTGAAGGGGCGGAAAAGGATGAGCATGACCCCGGCGGAGAAATGGCTGAGGGAGTCTTTTAGGGCCAGGCCGATGGCGAGGCCTGCCGCGCCGATTACGGTGAGGAACGAAGCGGTATTGACCCCCAATTGACTCAAAGAGGCAATGACCACCACAGTCAGGAGGGCGTAATAGGTGATGTTTTTAAGGAAGCTGACCAGGGTGGCCTCGGTTTTGTTTTTTTCCAGCACTGCGGCAAAGAGATTGCTTCCCCGGTGGGCCAGCCATTTCCCAATCAGCAGGATGAGGATGGCTGAAACAAGCTTGAGGGAAAAGTCGGTGAGCCAAAGCCAGAGGGTGTGTGCGGAAAGGTCCATAGTGTGCCTCGTTGATGGGACGTGGTTGTTGGGGCGTGATTTTGGTTGAGGATGAACCCGGACCGAATATTTTGTCTTGTAATCCGGAAACCGGAGAAAAGTCAAAAAATAAAAGAAACTCCGTGGTTTTCAAGTTCTCGCCAAAAAACAGGGCGCGGGGTATAATTGAAAAATAAGCGGCTCTTTGTCTGAGCAGTATCACATGGAAAAAGAAGGTCGGATGCAGCGTGGATAATCAAGAATTATATATACTATTCAAGCGGGTTGTCGACACGGCAAACGTGGAATTTTATCTGGTCAGCGCCGAGGGCAGGTTTGCTTATGTAAACCAGGCTGCGGTTAGAAATCTTGGCTATTCCGAGGCAGAGCTTCTTGCTTTAAGTCTTGCCGATATTGATCCGGAGTTTGGTCCCAGGGTCAAGCAGTTCTGGCCCGAGTGGAAAAACAAGGACGATCTGCACTTTGAAACCACCCATAGAACAAAGAGCGGGCAGATAGTCCAGAAAGAAGTCAACGCGGTTTACGTCAACCTCGGCGCAACCGAATATTTGTGCGCCATTGCGCGGGATATTACCGAACGTAAGCGCATGGAAACGGCCCTGCGGGAAAGCGGGGAGCAATACCGCGATCTTTTTGAAAGCGCCAGCGATCTCATTCAGTTCGTCCGGACAGATGGCCGTTTTTTCATGGTCAACCCAGCCTGGCGGGCCACCTTTGGCTATTCAGCCGAAGAGGTCGAGCAGCTTACCATCTTTGATCTCATTGACCCGGACTGTACGAGCCATTGCCTGGAGACCTTTCAGCGGGTTTTGGAGCAAGGTCGGGTCGACCGGATCGACACGTCCTTTGTCGCGAAAAACGGCGATAAGATCATGATCCAGGGCTCGGCTAACTGCCAGTACGAAAACGGCAAGCCGCAAATGACTCGCTGCATTTTCCGCAACGTCAGCGAGGAAAAAAGGTTGCAGGCTCAATTGCTGCAATCCCAGAAGCTGGAGGCCATCGGCCGGCTGACCAGCGGTGTGGCCCACGATTTCAACAACCTGCTCACCACGATTTTAAGTTACAGCGAATTGTATCTGCGGCGTCTTCCGGCCAGCGACCCCCTGGCAGACGCCCTGCGTTCCATCCGTGACGCCGGTATCCGGGGGGCGGCCCTGACCCGCCAGTTGCTTACCTTTAGCCGACATCAGGTTGTTGATGTGCGGGTCATCGACCTGAATACCGTTGTCTCTGTTTTAAGCGCCATGATCCGCCGTCTCATTTCGCCCGGCATTCAGCTTACAGTGGAGACTGCCCCCGGAGGACAGGGTCGGATTCTTGCCGACCAGCACCAGATTGAACAGGTGTTGCTGAACCTGGCCATCAACGCGCGGGATGCCATGGGGGGCGGGGGTGTCTTGACCATTTCCTGTGTCGAGGAGGTTCTGGAGCAAAGCGAGTTCTCCAACTTCGGCGATATTGCTCCTGGGCGGTATGTGGTTCTGGTGGTGAGCGACACCGGAGAAGGCATGAGCAGCGAGGTGCAGGAGCATATCTTCGAGCCGTTTTTCACCACCAAACCCCAGGGTAAAGGAACGGGTCTTGGTCTGGCCACGGCCTACGGTATCGTCAAGCAGCATAGCGGCTATATCGTGGTGCAGAGCGAGCCTGGCAAGGGAGCCACCTTCCGCCTGTATTTCCCCAGGGTGGAGGCGCCGGTGGATGCAGCGGTGACTGCTACCGCTCTTGAGGTATTGCAGGGCAGCGAGACCATTCTCGTGGTTGACGATGAGCCGGATATCCTTGCCGTTATCCGCCATTCCCTTGAATCCATGGGCTATACCGTGCTTGCGGCGGCATCCTCCGGGGAAGCCTTGCATCTTGTGGAGGCGGGCGGGGAAAAGATCGACCTCATGCTCACCGATGTTGTCATGCCGGGGATGAGCGGGCACGGCCTGGCTGCCAGGGTGCAGGCGGCTGACCCCCGGATACGGGTGTTGTTCATGTCGGGTTACACCGATTCCATGCTCGAAGAGCACGGCGTTTCCCGAACGCATGCCAATTTCATCAGCAAGCCGCTTTCTCCTGGGGAACTTGCCATTAAAATTCGCAAGGTGCTGGCCTAATCCGGTTCCTGGTCGGGCGTTGTCTCTGCCGGGTAAAGTTCCGGATACAGTTTTTGGGCGCAATCCGGGCAGATGCCGTGGCTGAACTCGGCATCGGAATGTTTATAGATGTAGCTTTCAATCTGGGTCCAATATCCCTGGTCATCCCTGACTTTCTTGCAGGACGCACAAATGGGCAGCAGCCCCTTGAGCGTCTTGACATTGTCTAGGGTCTCGGTCAGTTCCTTGGTGCGGTCCTGCACCTTTTTCTCCAAGTGATTCCTCTGGTGGCGCAGGTTTTCCGACATGGTGTTGAACGCGCACGTCACATCCTGAAATTCCCTGCTCATGGCTAATTCAATTTTTTCGCCCTGTTTCTTTCGCTGAAATATCGGTCAATGCTGCGATTGGCATAGGTGGAAGACATCCAGGTCGGATCAAAATGGTCGGCTGGTCGGTATTTGTCGCTGAGGGCGAAAACAGCGGGTTTGAGTTGGTTGGTAAAGCAATCACGGGTCGCCATGTTCCGGTCGAGGAGAATTATGGCCTTGGTCTGGGCCTCGACCAGGGCCTGTTTCCGCATGGCTTCTCGGACCAGAAAAACAACGACCACCGAGGCCAGGATTAAAAAAACGGAGAGGCTCAGGTTGAGATATACAGTGAGGCTGAACCTGGCGGATCTGTCTCGCATCGGAGCCTCCTGAGATTTTCAGGTTGGCTTTATTGTCTGGGGGGACAGCGGAAAGTGAAACATGATTTTTTCCCGTTTTTGGCAAAAAGCGTGGTAATTTTTTAGGGGGGGGAGCGGAAATCGTAGCTATTATTGTGTCTGAACGGAGGACGCCATGGAACTGTATGCAATCAAACCCTACCTCTACTGGGGTGGAGTTATCTTTTTTCTCCTGTGCGAACAGGCCTTTTCCTACCGGGAGCCCACCGTACCTCGCAGCAAACGTTGGCTTGCCAATCTGCCGCTGTCTATTGTGAATGGCACGATTTACCATCTGCTCTACACCAGCGCCATCGTCGCCCTGATCCTCGCCGCCCAGAAGGAAAAACTCGGCCTGCTCAATGCCTGGGACTTGCCCGAATGGATCAAGATTGCCGCCGGCATCCTGATCCTGGATTTTTTCATCTATCTCTGGCATCTGCTCACCCATGCGCTGCCCTTCCTCTGGCGGTTCCATCGGGTTCACCACAGCGATCTGAACATGGATGTGACCACGGCCAACCGTTTTCATCTGGGTGAGTTTCTTTTCACCGGTTTGATCAGGCTGGCGGTGATCTATACCTTCGGTATCGGGCTTACCGCCTACATCCTGTTTGAGATCCTGGTGAACCTCTCCGTGCAGTTCCACCACAGCAGCATCCGGGTGCCGGCCTGCTTCGAGCGGGTGTGGGTGCTTTTTTTTGTCCCGCCTTTCTTGCACCGCATCCACCATTCGGTGCGGATTAAGGAGCGGGATGCCAATTACGGGGTGATCTTTTCCATCTGGGATCGGCTGCTGGGCACCCTGATCACCGAGGTGGCGCAGGAGCAAATCGTCATCGGCATCGGTTCGCACCGGGAGATCGAGCAATTGGGATTCTTGCGGCTGTTGGCCCTGCCCTTTACCCGTAATACCCCGTGAAGGCAGAATGCTTGCAACGGAAAATATAAAACCATGGAGTAAGCGATGAACTGGAAGAATCTGTTTGTGCCGGGCGAGGATTTCAGCGTGACCCAGGCCAAGGAGTACATGGCGGGGCGGGGAGCGGATGCGTATCAGTTGTTGGATGTCCGCCAGCCCAAGGAGTATGAGGAGGGGCACCTGGCCGGGGCCAAACTTATTCCGCTCAAGGAGTTGTCTGGGCGGCTGGGTGAGCTGGAAAAGGAAAAGCCGGTCATTGTCTATTGTGCCGTCGGCGGCAGAAGTAAGGCAGCGGCCCAGCTCCTCGCTGGCAAGGATTTTGCAAGCGTTTACAATATGGCCGGAGGCATCAAGGCCTGGCAGGGACATCAGGCCAAGGGGCCGGAAGAGGCTGGGTTAGAGTTTTTTACCGGTCAGGAAGACTATGAGGACGGGGTGAGCCTGGCCTACGCCATGGAGGATGGGTTGCAGGAGTTCTATCGGCTCATGGCCGGGCGGGCTAAAGATGAGGAGGAGCGGCAGCTCTACACCCGCTTGACGGGCTTTGAGGATGTGCACAAGGCCAGGCTTCTCGCCGAGTACCGTCAGACGCACGGGCCTGAGGCCATGCCGGGCAAGGGGGTGGCCGGAGTCATGGAGGGCGGCGGCAGGGTGGATGATTTTCTCGTCCAGGCCGAGGCCCACCTGCACGGCAGACAGGAGATTCTGGAGCTGGCCATGGGTCTTGAGACCCAGGCCCTTGACCTCTACAGCCGCATGGCGCAGAAAAGCGGGCAGCAGGAGGTTCGGGCGCTTTTCCTGCGTCTGGCCGACGAGGAAAAAGCGCATCTCGCCTACCTGGCCGATGCGCTGGACAAGGTGCTGTAAACATAAAGGCTGCGGCGTGGCCTTGGAAACCAACAGGTGGATAATGGGAAACAAAAAGCAGGAGTGCGGAGAGGCCAGGGACGAAGAAATCAAGGCCCTGCGCCAAGCCAACCTGGAGTTGCAGCAGGAGCTTGCCCAGGCCGAGCTTACCCTGCGGGTTATTCCCAGCGCCGCTTTAAGCCTTGATCTAAACGGCAGGATCACCAGCTGGAACAACAAGGCGGAACGGGTCACCGGCTTCAGCCGGGAAGAGGTTTTGGGCCATTCCTGCGACATCTTTGTCCTTCCCCCCTGCTCTCAGGAGTGCGGGGCTTTTGTCGATGAGCAGGGGAAACCCCTTGTCGGCAGGGTCTGCCAGATCAAAACCAAGGGCGGCAAGGTGCGGAGTGTTTCCAAAAACACCGATCTGTTTAAGGACCCGGACGGCATAGTGACAGGGGCGGTGGTGACCTTCAGGGATATCACCGAGCAGTTGGAAGTCGAGTTGCAGCTGCGCACTGAGCGGGACAAGTTCCGGGGGATTCTCTCCGCCCTCGACCAGGGCATGCACATCCTCAACCGCGATTATGTGATCGAATACCAAAACGAGATTCTGCGCCGGACCTTTGGCGATAAGATCGGCGAGAAGTGCTACGAGGTCTACAAGCAGCGCGACAAGCCCTGCGAGGTCTGCCGCATGCATGCCGCCATCGAGCGCAACGAGATTCAGCGCACCGAGGAGATCATGTCCGACCGGCGACACTACGAGCAAAGCTATGTGCCCTTTGCCGACGTGGACGGCCAGACCAAGGCCCTGATCCTGCTGCGGGATGTCACCGAGGAAAAGATGTACCGGGCTGAAACCATGCGGGCCGGGCAGCTTGCCTCCATCGGCGAACTGGCCGCAGGCGTCGCCCATGAAATCAATAACCCCATCAACGGCATCATCAATTACGCTCAGGTACTGCTCGACGACTCAAGCCAGGTGTCGCTGGAGGGTGAGGGTGGCCATCCGATCCAGCGGGAGATGCTCGATCGCATCATCAAGGAGGGGGAGCGGATCGCCTATATCGTACGCAATCTCCTCTTCTTTGCCCGGCAGCGGGAGGAGGAGGCGGAGGTGGTTTCAATTGAGGCGATCATCCACGATTCCCTTTCCCTGATCAAGCACCAGCTTCAGAAAGACGGGGTGATCATCCACACCGATATCCCGGAGGACCTGCCGACCATCCGGGTGCATCCGCAGCAGTTGCAGCAGGTTTTTCTCAATCTGCTCAGCAACGCCCGGTACGCCCTCAATCAACGCTATCCTGGGCGGGACCCCGGCAAAAAGGTGGAAATCCGCTGCCGGGCCGTCCAGAACCAAGGGGGCACCGTGCTCAGAACGGAAATCACCGATTATGGCGCAGGAATACCGCCGGAGCTGCTCACCCAGATCTTCGAGCCGTTTTTTTCCTCCAAGAAACCGGGGGAGGGGACCGGTCTGGGTCTCTCCATTAGCGCCGGTTTGGTCAGGGATTTTCAGGGGGATCTCCGGGTGGAGAGCGAATTGGGCACGCACACCACCATGATCGTGGATCTGCCCGCTTATGAAGAGTGAATTGCGTAACGTATTGGGCATTGGCGTGCCAGGGGAGCAGCAATAATGATCGATTTGGACAAATCAGAGACCAGGATACTGGTGGTGGATGACGAGGAAAGCCTGCGGCTGACCTTTCAGATGTTTCTTGGCCGCGAGGGATACGGGCCGGTACTGACCGCCTCGACCTTTGAAGAGGCCCTGGGGCTCATCGAACAGCAGACCTTTGATCTGATCATCAGCGACATCGTCATGGAGGGAGCCTCCGGCATCGACCTGCTGCGGCGGGTGCGGGAGCTGGGGTTGGAGTGCCCCGTGGTCATGGTCACGGGCTATCCCAACATCAACACCGCCTCCGAGGCGGTGCGGTTGGGGGCCTTTGACTATCTGGCCAAGCCGGTGAAAAAGGCCGACCTGCTGCGCACCGCGCGCATGGCCTTGCAGCAGTATGGACTCTGGAAGGAGAAGGAACGGTTGACCGAGGAAAAGGAGCGCTCCCAGCAGTATCTGGAGACGATTTTCCGCAGCGTCCGGGATATGATCATCACCGTTGACCATGACCTGCGGGTGGTGCAGATGAATGATCAGGCCAAGAATTGGGCGGCCACGCGCATGCCCGGCCTGGCCATTGGCGCCAGCCTGGAGGAGGCGGCCGAGTCCTTTGCCGTGTTCGCCACGGACGCGCAGAAGGTTTTGGAATGTAGGGAGGCGGTGCGCGAGCATCGCATCGAGGTCAATCTGGAAACCGGCGGCCATGTAGTGTTTCGGCTCAGTGCGGCGCCCCTGGAGAGTCAACAGGACAAGGGCTTTCTTGGGGTGGTGCTGGTGTTTCGCGATGTGAGCCGGCTGGAGGATCTGGAAAAACGGGGCAAGCGCACCTATTTTCACCGGCTGGCCGGGGTGAGCCGGGCCATGCAGACCGTGTACACCCTTATAGAAAACGTCGGCCAGGTGGACACCTCGGTGCTGATCACCGGAGAATCGGGGACCGGCAAGGAGCTGGTGGTCGAGGCCCTGCACGCGGAAAGCCCGCGTCGGGACATGCCCCTGGTGAAGTTCGACTGTACTTCCATCCCGGAAAATCTCATGGAGTCCGAGCTGTTTGGCCACAAGAAGGGCTCTTTCACCGGGGCGGATCGCAACCGGGAGGGGCGGATTCTCCAGGCGGACGGCGGCACCCTGTTCCTCGATGAGATAGGCGATATCTCGCCGCTCATGCAGCTGCGGCTGCTGCGCTTTCTCCAGGAACGCACCTTCTATCCCGTAGGCGAGGACAAGCCCGTCACCGTGGATGTCCGGGTGGTGGCCGCCACCAACGCCGATCTGAAGCAGAAGGTCCAACGGGGGGAGTTCCGGGAGGATCTCTACTACCGGCTGCGGGTGATTGATATCACCTTGCCGCCGCTCAGAGATCGGCAGGGCGACCTGCCCATTCTGGTGGAGCTGTTCCTGGCCCGGTTCAGCAAGCGTTTGAACAAGAACATCACCGGCATTTCCGATCAGGCCTTGCAACTGCTGGCCGCCTACCGCTGGCCGGGAAACGTCCGCGAGTTGGAGCATGTGGTGGAACGGGCCTGTGTGCTGTGTGCTGACGACACCATCACCACCACCAATCTTCCGGAAGAGGTGCGCAGCGGTGGTCGTAGCGCTGCTGCAACACCTGGGGGGGGTGGGTTTGAAACCGTGGCTGTCGCTGATACCCTCGGCACAGCCCCTGTCTCGCAGGAAAGCGAGAAGGCGCACATCCTTGACATCATCGCCCAGACCGACGGCAACAAGGCTAAGGCTGCCCGGCTGCTTGGTATTGACCGCAGCACCCTGTACCGAAAAATGAAGGCATACGGCCTGGAATAGCAGAGTGTTGCACCTGCAACACTCTGCCACACATGCTACAGCAAAAGTGTGGCGCCGCAATCCGCGGCGCCACACTTTTTGTTTTTGCTCCTCCCTGTCATCCCCCTGTTGTGGATGTTCCCCGGTCATCTCCGTAATCTTCTTGTAACAATACGATATTAAAAGATTTATTTGTTTTTTTTATCGGCTCTGCCACCCCTTCTTTCCTGTGCGAGAACGATTTTTTATTTCCTTTGTAATCAGATAGTTACAGCGATGAATTGGAAAATTCCCCCCTGTTTCCTGGGTTGTGTTGGCACACCCTGTGCAATGTCTCCTGGTCAAACGAGATCAACATCGTGATAATAACGAAAAAACAAAATCATAGGAGGCTCACCATGAAGAACACATTGCAGAAACAAGGACTCGGTCTTGGCGAACTTGATCAGGAAGCAATCGGTGAGGGAATCTCCCAGGCAGGTGTGGCAGTCATCCTTACCCTGGCAGCATTGATCGGCGTATGGGGCATTGCCTGCCTGATCGGCGGGATGAGCACCATGGGTGGGGTTATGGAGATGGGCCGCAGCTGGCTTACCGCAGTAACGGGGATGTAACAAGCTGAAAACAAGATTGGGATCATTCAAGATCATAGAAAAACAGAATTCAACAAGGAGAAGCATCATGGAAAAGGCAATGACAGAAAAGAAGGGCGCAGGAATCTTCATGGCAATAATGGGCGGCATCGGCGCAGCTGTAGGGTTGTGGGCACTTGCTGCCTTGAGTTTCAGCCTTTCCAAGGTGGGGTTGAGTGAAGTGGCGCGGCAGTACATGGTGGCCATCGGCCTGATCAGTGAGCAGGCCACGATGGTGGATTTTTACACCCACATCAAAGGCGTGGAGTACCTGGTCTGCCTCGCCTTCTTCGCCGCATTCCCGGTATTTTTCAAGTATGTCAACACCCCGAAGGTTACGGTTCCCGGCCAACGCTGATTAGGAGCCGTGCGGATGCTTTGTTCTTTGAAGCATCCGTTACGGCCCCTGATGCCGTTTAGCGGCTAACCTTGTAGTACCTCGTAGTACCTCCCTTTAAGCCCGGGTTCGCCCGGGCTTTTTTTTGCCGTTTTTTCGTGGGGACTGGCAGGCTGGCAAAGCTGCATGGTCCGGTTGTTGCAACATAATGTGTTCAGTTGCAACAATGCAGTCACTCTAAATTCCATTTATCCTTTCCAGGAGGGAGATCGTGGCCAAATATGTGCGAAATTATCTGCTGCTCATGTTGGCGGCAACCTTGGCTGTTGTCGTGTACAACGTCTGGCTCATGGAAAGTCGCCCGCCCATGCTTGAATACTCAGGCTTTCTAACCAAGCTGGAAAATAACGAGATCCAGGAGGCACAGATACGGGGCCAGGAGATCACCGGCACCGACAGCTCTGGTCAGGCCTTTTCGACCTACGCCCCGGATGTGCAGCTTCTTCTTCCCCGACTGGAAAATAAGAATGTCCGCATCTCCGCCAGGGCGCCCCAGAGAGCTTCGCCTTTTTGGTCTTCCACCTTTCCGGTTCTCCTGCTCATGGGCGGCTGGATGTTCTTCATGCTCCGCAGCCAGAAAGGCGGCGGCAGCAGTGGCTTTGGCAAGAAAAAGATTGCCATGGATCCTGACAAGGCCAGACGGGTGACTTTTGACGATGTGGCCGGCATTCCGGAGGCCAAGGAAGAACTGGTCGAGATCGTGGATTTCTTGAAGGATTCAAAAAAGATCACCCGGCTCGGCGGCAAGATCCCCAAGGGGGTGCTGCTGCAAGGTCCCCCTGGAACTGGGAAAACCCTGCTGGCCAAGGCTATTGCCGGGGAGGCAGGAGTTCCATTTTACAGCATCAGCGGCTCCGATTTTGTCGAGATGTTTGTCGGGGTCGGCGCCTCCCGGGTGCGGGATCTTTTCGCCCAGGCCAAGAAAAGTGCGCCCTGCATCATCTTTATCGATGAAATAGACGCGGTGGGCCGTAGTCGCGGGGCTGCCGGGGCCATGGGCGGCCAGGATGAGCGGGAACAGACCCTCAACGCCCTGCTCGTGGAGATGGATGGGTTTCAGAGCGACCAAACCGTCATCATCGTCGCGGCGACCAACAGGCCGGATGTGCTGGACCCAGCCTTGATGCGGCCAGGCCGCTTCGACCGCCAGGTCACCATCATGCCTCCAGATGTCAAGGGGCGGCGCAAGATTTTGGAGGTGCATTCCCGCAACGTGATGATGGACCCGGACGTTGACCTACAGGTGGTGGCCCAGTCCACCCCTGGCTTCACCGGCGCCGAACTTGCCAACCTGATCAATGAGTCCGCCTTGATGGCGGCGCGCAAGGGCAAGGCGGGCATCCAGCTCAGCGATATCGAGGATGCCAAGGACAAGATCCTCATGGGTGCCGAACGAACGGGGCTGGTCATCAGCGAACAGCAGCGCAGGGTCACGGCCTACCATGAAGCCGGGCATGCGATCATCGCCAAGGTCCTGCCCAACACCGATCCGGTGCACAAGATCACCATCATCCCCAGGGGCCAGGCCATGGGCGTGATGCAACAGATGCCCATTGACGATCGCCACGCCTATTCCAAGGAGTATCTGACCAATCGGATCACCATCCTGCTTGGCGGCAGAACATCGGAGGAGATCATCTTTAATGAGTTTTCCACCGGGGCCAGCAACGATTTGCAAGTGGCCACGGATATCGCCACCCGTATGGTCTGTGAGTTTGGCATGAGCGAACGGCTTGGACCACGGGCCTTTGTCACCCCTGATCAGGGCTTTCTCGGCCTCGGTTCACGGCAGCGCCCCTACAGCGAAGAGATCGCCAGGGCCATCGATGAGGAGGTCACCAGGATCATCGCGGAGTGCTATCAGGAGGCGATCATTGTCCTTGAAGGAAGGATAACCTTTTTGCACAAGCTGGCCGAGGTTCTTCTGCTCAATGAGACCATTGATGCGGAAGAGGTTGATATCATCGTGACCTGCCCCAAATTGACCGAAGAAAATAAAGAGCGGACCGGGTTCTCCCGATAGACTTGTTCCATTTGCTGCGCTACCTGTCGCATGCAACACTTCTGTAGCGCCACATGTGTTGCATGCGACACTTCTTCGCTACATCGCGCATCGCATCGTGCCGGAAAAAATAGTGGGTGATGATTTTTTTTGCCCCTCGCATGACACCCTCTCCCAGCCTGCAATTATCCAACCCAGTTGTTTTTAATCGGTAGTCCCTTTTTGCGCAGCCCTTGCGCTTTCTGTCTCGGAGTGTGGCGTCAGTGTTCATGCACTTTGAGACAAGGCTTGGCACAGGATGTGCTTAAGCAGATGCTGGAATACTCGGAATCCCGCCGGAATGGGGTTTGAAGCCCAGGTCTTGGCGGAGAGAATTCCCCTGCCGCACTGATAATGCAAACCGGAGTTTGTTTTTTACGAGATTACTTTTTTTACAAGGAGAGCAACATGGGAGGAAGAAAGAAAACACTCTTGGGGATGGCGGCGCTTATGCTCCTGACCGCGCCCCTGGCCGCGCAGAGTTGGGCCGCAGAAGGCCCCGGCACGGTGGAACTTGGCAGCCTGGCGAATTATTATTCCGCAGTGACTTTTGATCATGCCATGCACACCGGGGTGGCGCCAAGCTGCGCTGAGTGCCATCACCACACAACCGGGCTCGCGCCCACCGATCCAAACTGCGCCCGCTGCCATGAGGCCGGGGCAAAAGCGAAATCGGTGGCCTGCAAGGACTGCCATTCCGACAAGCGTTTTTCCGCGGAAGACCTGGCGAAAATCGAGGGAAATTCGCAGTTGCACCACAAGGGGAAGCTTGGCCTGAAAGGAGCCTACCATCAGAAATGTCTTGGCTGCCACACCGCCATGGGCGGACCAACCGGCTGCCAGGATTGTCATACCCGCAACGACAAGGGGGATGCCTTTTTTAATTCGGGCAAATATGCCCCGGCCCCAAAGGCTTCATCCGGGCATGGCGGCGGTCATTGATTAAAAGTCATAGAGGCTTGGAGCTTACGCTGAAAAGATATCAGAGGAATACACTATGAAAAAGTTGAACCGCAGAAGTTTCTTGAAAGGCGGACTGGCCGGTGGCGCTGCCATTGCCGCCGTCGGAACAAGCAAACAGGCCGTGGCCGGAACGCATAATTTTGGCGGCTACCCGGACAGCATGGGTGTGCTTGTTGATCTTACCAAATGTGTCGGTTGCCGAACCTGTGAAGCTGCCTGCAATAAGGAGCAGGGGCTGCCCGAGCCGGACAAGGCCTTTGACGACCCATCGGTGTTTGAAGAGAAGCGCGAGGGTGGGTTGCCGAGAAGAACAACGGAAAAGGCCTACACCGTCGTGCAAAAATATGAGGTGGAGGGCCGCGAACATCCGCTGTTTCGCAAGGTCCAGTGCAACCACTGCAACGAACCAGCCTGTCTGACCTCCTGTTTTGTCAATGCCTACAAGAAGACGCCGGAAGGCGCGGTTATCTATGATAAGACCGTGTGTGTCGGTTGCCGGACCTGTATGGTCGCCTGTCCTTTCTATATCCCGGCCTACAGCTATTCCAGCCCCACCAATCCGGTAATCAAAAAATGCATCATGTGCTACGACACCCGCCTCAAGTTCGGCAGGCCGCCGGCCTGTGTCGAGGCCTGCCCCCAGGAAGTCATGACCTTCGGCAAGCGCAAGGATCTCCTCAAGCTGGCCCATCAGCGGATCAGCGATAAGCCGGATGCCTACGTGGATCACGTGTATGGCGAAAACGAGGTCGGCGGCACCGCCTGGATGTATCTCTCCGACGTGCCCTTTGACAAGATCGGCTATGACACCCATCTGGGAACCCAGCCGATCATCAGTTATGTCAAGGAGTTCCTTGGGATGGTGCCGATGGTTCTCACCATTTGGCCTGCGCTCTTTACCGGCTTTCATTTGTTGAGCAACCGGAAAGACGCCCTGAAAAACGACGATAATAAAAGCTGAGGAGAGGTGGAAGACGATGAATAGTTTAAAATCACAAGGGTTCGCCCCTGTTGTCTCCGATCTCAAGAAGGATGGGAGTGCGTGGACCGTAAAAGAGAAGATCATGCTGGGGCTTTCCCCCAAAGAGTACTGGGCGGTACAGCTCCGCAACCCATTCAACTGGGTGCTCTGGGCCATTTATGCCGTGGGGCTGCCGATTTTGGTGGGCCGGTTTGTTTTTGGTCTGGGCTGGGTCACGCATTCCTCCTATGACTATCCCTGGGGGCTGTTTCTGGGCTGGGGTCTGTTCACCATGGTGCCGCTTTCTGCTTCCGGTTTCATGATGGGAACCACGGTGGAGCTTTTCGGCCGCAAGGATTTCAAGTCCATCGAGCGGCTTGGCCTGTTGAACGGGCTTCTGGGCTATCTGTTCGCGGTCATGTTTTTGCAGGTGGATCTGGGCCAGCCCTGGCGGTTGATCTACCCCATGTTCGTCTCCCTGGGACCTGCGGCCGTTCTGTTTCTCGTGGCCTGGCATGTGGCCACCTATCTTACCTGTCAGGTGGCGGAGCCGGTTCCCGCCTTTGCCGAGTGGATGGGTTTTCCCAAGGCCAAGAAGTTTATCAAGAGCATCGTTCTCGGCTTGACCATTGCCGGGATCATCCTTTCCACCCTGCATCAGGGTGCGTTGGGTGCGTTGTTCACTTATGCTCCAGGCAAGGTGCATCCGCTCTGGTTTTCCTCGCCTTTCCAATGGCTCCATTTCTTCGTTTCCGCGGTCTTTGCCGGATTGTCCATGCTCATTGTGGTCAGCACCCTGACCAAATGGTTCATGCGTTGGCGGTGTGATGAAAACTATCTGAGCAACCTCAGTAAACTGACCCTGGGCTTGGCCAAGGGCGCTTCCATGGCCTTGATCACCTATCTGGTCATCAAGATCATCGGGATTGCCCACGACAATAACTGGGCGTATCTGCTCACCGGTTGGGGAGCCTGGTTCATGTTCGAGATGGTGGTGGGTGTTATCCTGCCGCTGATTTTCTACACCATGGCGGTGCGGAACAGCAACGCTTCCCTGGCCCGTTTCGCCGCGATTCTGGCGGTATTTGGTATTGCCCTGAACCGGTTGAACACGGCGCTCATTGCCTTCAACTGGCAGCTGTATCGGGAAATCCCCCACTGGCGTGAATTGGTGATCGTCTTCACCGTCTATGCCACCTACATCGTGGTCTATCGGGCGGTTCTGGCTAGGATGCCGATTCTCTACACTTGGAAGGAAAAGAAGTAACACTGCATCCGTGATGAAAAAGGGCAGGGCCGGATATTTATTCCGGCCCTGCCGCAACTTGCAACTCCGGGCTGAGCGAAATGGCATTTCCTTTAAAAAAGACAATCCATGCCACCGCAGTCTCGGTCGTGCTGATTCTTGTGGTCTTGCTGGGGCTGGGAATCAGGCAGTATCAGCTGTACCGCAACCATGTCGAGGTCAGTCAGCAGACCGAAAAACTCATCTTTCAGTTTTCCATCATCCGGGAACATGTCACCGACAATCTGCTGGAAGGCCAGTATCCCGGTCTTGCCTCGGTGGGCGCGGAGCTGGAGGAGCTCAACCGAAATCTGGCTTCCGTTATCGGGAACCGGGTCATAGACGATCATTACAAACTCACCCTGGCTAACGCCGTTGATCTGCCCGGCCTTGTTCTGTTGGTGCGGAAGATCAGCGTCGGGCCGGTCAAGCCGGAAAATCTGCGGCAACTCAATACGGATATCCGCACCCTGGGCGAGCGGCTCATGCTCTTTGACCGGGTGCTGGTCGAGCACGGCAAGCGCGAGCTGATCAGTTTTCAGAATGTGGTGATCGGCGCCCTGGCCATGGTGGTCAGCCTGATCATTGTCCTGCTTCTTTTTTTTCAGCGGCGGCTGATTGCCCCGTTGCTGGATCTTGTTCAGCAGGTGAAGGAGGTGGCCGCAGGCTCCCGGCCCGGACTTTCCATTGTCGGGAGAAGCGGGGAGATCTCCGAGCTGGCCTACTCCTTCCACGATCTTTTGATGGCCCGCGACATCACCGCCCAGGGCTTGGCAAAATTTCAGCGGGTGGCCTCGGCGGTTAAGGGAGCGCAGCTGGCAATCGCCAGGGCGAAAACCAGGGATTCCCTGTTTAAGGAGGTGTGCCGGTCGCTGCTGGCGAACCACGAATATTGCCTGGTCTGGATAGGTCAGGGTGACGAGACCGGAGATGTCATGCCGGTAACTGCCGACGGCGCGACCTCCATGAGCAACAAGGAGTGCGAAGCTTGCATGGCCGTGCTCCTTACCGAGGCCGAGGAAAAGGGGCTGGAGCAGAATCCGGCCGCCCTGGCCCTGCGCTCCAAAGCGCCGGTGGTGCGGATGGATATCCTGGCCGGGATTCCCAAGGGTCTGCTCAAGGGAACACCCCTGGCCGATGGGCATGCGGCCTGCGCTGCCCTGCCGATCATCTGGCAGAATACCGTGTATGGCGTGTTGTCCATCTACGCCCTTTCTCCCACTGATTTTGACCCCAAGGAGATGGAGCTGCTCGAAGGTTTGGCCGGCGATCTCGGCTTGGCCTTGCACACTATTGAAGGGCAGCAGCATCTGGCCAGCAGGGAAAATCTGCATGGCCGGCTTTTTGAGGCCCTGCGGGTGATTCAGCTGACCCTGTCGCCGTCTGGGACTATTCTTGACGCGAATCCGGTTTTTGGTGGCCTGGCAGGTTGTGGGGCCGATCAGATTTCGGGCCGTGCCTGGCGTGATTTTTTGGCGCCGGTCCAACCGGACCTGGCCAGTGACGGTGCGGGTCTGCTGGAAAAACTGCGCTCGGAAGCGGGTGCCCATTTGGTGTTTGCCGGGAGTACGCCTTCCCAGCGTTTCTTGTGTCGGGTTGTCCCGGACCGGGAGATGGGCGGAGAGCCGGAACGGTTGATCCTGGTGGGGTATCCCCTTGTCTGGCAGAACGGAACCGGGGATCGGGAGGCGGGGTTGCGGCTGGAAATGATCGCGGCCCTGGCCAGCGGCGTGTCCCATGAGGTGAGTGATCTCAGCAACGGCTTGATTAACTATGCCCAGGTGCTGGCCGATGAGGAGCAGCTCAAGAGACCGGGCCAGCCGGAAAACGAGCTGCTGGTCAAGATCATCGAGGCTGGTGAACGTATTGCCGAGATAGTCCGCAAGTTTATCCTCTATGGCCAGGAAGAGGGTCCGGCGGCGGGGGAGTTCCTGCCCGTGGCTGCGGTGCTGGAGGATGCCCTGCTGCTCATCGGCTATCACTTGAAAAGCGAGGGCATCGGGCTGGAGGTCGATCTTGAGGCTGCGCCGCCGGTGGTTCCGGTGCATGCTCAGCACATGCAGCAGGTTTTCTTGAGCATTCTGGGCAGCATCCGAACGGCTCTTGCCGAGAGGTTTGTCGGCAGGGACCCGCGTAAAAAAATCGCCATCGCCACGCAGACCCTGGTGGAGAATGGCCAGGGGCGGATATTTGAGATCAGTATTGTGGAGCACGGGGCGGTGATCCCGCTGGGCTACCTGTCTGAGCCTGGCCCCGACAAGAACGCCACAGCCTCTGGGTGGGGGCGGGTGCTTGCTGTCTGCCGCCGGATTGTCGAAGACCATGGTGGCCTCCTGCTGATCAGCGGGGAAGCAGGAAAATATACCAGGATAGCGTTCAGTTTCCCCTTGAAGGGTGATTGGCCGACGTTGTTGTAACTATTAGCGAGAACGAAAAGGATTGCCCATGCAATACCAAGCCCACCCTTCGGTCTACCGAATTTCCGCAGCGGCCGATATGTTGGACCTGCACCCGCGTACCTTGCGGAATTATGAAAAAGCGGGGCTTGTCACCCCGAGTCGCAAAGGGAAATGGCGGTATTACAGCGCCGATGATATCGCCTGGATCAGGTGTCTTTTCAGCATGATCCATGGTGGTGGCATCACCATTGCCTCCATAGGGAAGCTGTTGCACTATGCCCCCTGCTGGGAAGTTGCCGACTGCCCTTTGGAAAAACGCAAGCAATGCGAGGTGTTTGTGCGGCGGAGCAGAGAGTCTCGTTGAAAGTCGGGGTGATGCCCCGTGTTCATTGCCGTAATAGAACCCAATTGCACCAGCGGTCGTTCCGCCTTCGTTCCAGAAAGGTGATTCCGTTCTGCGGCAGGGCTGCGAGCAGATCCTCCTCCATGCCTGAGATGAAGCCGGAGAGCAGGTAGAGCTTTGCCTGCCAGAAATCAGGATTCTCGAAGAGTTCCAGCATCAATCCCTTGTAGAGATTGGCCATCACCAGATCCACCCTGGTATCCGGGCATTGTCGGCGGAGGTCCGCCTCAAGCACCGTAACCCGGTCCTGCACCCCATTGAGTTGGCAGTTGGCGCCGGCCACTTGGCAGGCTAACCGGTTGTTGTCGCAGGCGGTAATCCGGTCTACTCCCAGCTTGGCCGCAGCAATGGCCAGGAGCCCGGTGCCGCAGCCCAGATCAAGGGCGGTGTTGATGCTGACTTCCGGGCTACCGGTGTACTTGAGTAGCCCTTCCAGGCAGAGGCGGGTGGAGGGGTGAAAGCCGCTGCCGAAGATGACGCTTGGGTCCAGCCGGATATCCGCCGCACTGTTTTCCCAAACTGGGGCCACGGTAAAGCCGTCCACCGTGAAAGCCTCGATTTCTCTCCCCGCCTCCCAATCTGCATAATCCAGATCCGCCTCATAAGTGACCGTGGCGCCCGAGGCCTCGCAAAGACTTTTGACCAGCCGTTCCTTGGGCCGGTGGAAAAAGAGGATGGCGGCCTCGTCCTCGATCCAGGTGCCGATGAGATCCGGGTCGTCGATGGCCGGGAGATTCTTGCGGTCGAGATGGTAGGTGTAGAGACGGTTGTAACGGGTATAGGGTGGGCGGAGCATGGGGGCGGTATCCGGGTCAGGGGGTAAGGGGAGTTTTTGTCCGGCCCTCGAACGGCGGGGTGACGGGAAGTTGCAGGTATTGTCTGGCGGCTTGGCTAAGATCCTGGACAAGGGCGATGGCCTCGGCTGTTTTTATTGTGGAGTCATCCGGCGCGGCTGGGGTGCTGGCCGCTCCTTCGGGTTCTGCTGGCTCAGGCTTGGCAGGCGGCGGCGTGGGGGCTTGGGCGGCGGGGCTGGCGGTGTCGGGCAGGGCTATAGAAACGCCGTTGACCTTGGCCTGCAAGCGTAAAGAGCGGGTTTGATCGGAGGGGATGGTCAGGCTGATCTCCTCGGCCAGATGGTTTTTACCGGTTTGGGCATCGTCAAAAACAAGGCGACTGTTGTTGGCGCTAATGGTGTTCCAGGAAAACCGCAGAGGGAGTACAGGCATGCCGGGCAGGAGTTCATTTAAGGCCTGGCCGAGGTTGTAACCGCCGTCCTTCTGGCGAACCAGATGCAGAAAGAAGTGTTCTGTTCCTAGGTTGCAGGCGAGTTCTCCGTTGAGCAGGCGTTCCGGTAAAAGGTTGATGGATATTCTGCCTGCGGAGAGCAGCGGGTCTACAGGATCATCGGGTGTGGAAAGTTTTGGCCCGACAATGAGATGGTGCAGGGTCAGGGTGCAGGTGAGCGGGTTGAATTCGGCCCTGGCAATGGTCACCGAACGGTTCATGGCGGCGGCCAGCTGTTTGGGCAGATGGGTAGTGGTCAGGTAGGGAACCAGTAGAAAACTGCCAAGCCCAAGAAATAGCGCCAATACGAGCAGTAGGCCCACGATTCTTCTGAGCCAGGCCCAGAGGGAAAATGTTTTTTGCCGCCGGGGCAGATGCGGCCCAGGCGAGAAGCTGTTTGTCGGCTTGCCAGTGCGGATGGGGATGGAGCCAAATCGGTCTCGCGGTTTTGGCGTATCGGTAATGCGTATCATCATTCAATCCGAGGGGGCACTTGTCCGGGGTCTGAGGTCAGTGCTTGGCAGGAGCACGAAGGAATGCTAAGATACCAAGCCTGCGGGAAAACAAAAGAAAAAACCGCGTAGCTGTTCCGCGGCACTGCGGAACAGCTACGTCCTTGTCCAATTCCAGCAGCAAAAAAAATGGATAATTACAAAACAGCAGACCATTTTTTTGACACGATACCATAACTATACCGGGGAGTTCAAAGTGTTTACTTTCTTACGAGGTGTTCTGGTTTTGCTGCTTGCCCCCGTGCTCACCGGCTTGGTCAGCATCGGGGCGATCATCATGGTTTTTATCTTCCGGCGGTCGGCGGCGGAGGTTCAGATTCTTCCCCGCACCCTGGGCAGGATTGTTGCCTGGCTCAGCGGGGTTTCGGTCCGTATGACCGGTGCTGAACTTCTTGAGCCGGGGCAGCCCTATATCTTTGCCGCCAACCACCAGAGTCAGTTTGACATCTTTGCGCTCCAGGGCTATCTGGGCTGCGATTTTCGCTGGCTGCTCAAGCTGGAGCTTTTCAAGATTCCTGTGTTCGGCACGGCCATGCACCTGGCCGGGTATATTCCGGTGGATCGGGCGCATGGCCGCAAGGCGCTGAAAAGTCTGGACGAGGCGGCCCGGCGTATTGCCGGAGGCACCTCGGTCGCCATCTTTCCCGAAGGCACCAGAAGTCCGGACGGCAAGCTGGGCCAGTTTAAGGCCGGGGCCATTGTTCTGGCGATCAAGGCGGGGGTGCCGGTGGTGCCGGTGGCCATTGTTGGTACCCATCAGGTTTTGCCCAAAGGCCGGTTGCTGGTTAAGCCAGGTCGCGTGGAGATCAGGGTGGGGGAGCCTATCGCCACCAACGAGTACACACTCAAGCAGAAGCAGGAGTTGGCCGAACGGTTGCAGGATAAGGTGGCGGAATTGATGGGGGATGAGGCGGCGGGGGCGGCGCAAGTCCCCTCTGACCGGACGGCACGGCACAGGGCGGGAAAAGAAAAGGGACAGAAGGTGGAAGTCAAACTCACCGAGCCGTTGGAGAATGTTGCGCAGGTTCGCCGGAACTACCATAGAAAGGTAAAGGTGCTGGTCGGGGTCATTCTTTTCGCCGCTGTCTTGGGGGGGCTCAGTCTCATCTTTGACTGGGCGTATGACACCTTTTTTACCAACACGGTTTTTATTCTTTTTGTTTCAGCCAGTTTTGTCTTTGTCTATTACATGGAAGAACTGAAGGAGTACAAGGCGATTGCCGCAGACGAGCAGGGCAAGGTAGCGGAGTTTGCCCTGGAGTATCGGGAGGTTGCTGAATATCGGCAGAAGGTTGCCGCCGCCGGGAGAGAGCTTGTTGTTGCGGAATATGAGGCGATCGTTGCCTTTGTTGAGGCGAAGAAGAGGGGCGAAGGCGGGAAAATCGCTTAGAGCGCCAGCTGTTTGAGGATGGTGAGGCGACCGGTGGAAGAGTCGAGGCTGGCCTCCGCGCCCATGGGCAGGATCTGATTTCTGCTGCCATGGCCGCAGGGAAAGTTTGCCCAGACCGGGATGTGTCGGTGGGCCAACAGTTCCAGGGTCCGCTGCCAGATCTGCTCAACATCTCCGCACTGGTCAAAATCTCCCAGGATAAGTCCGGCGATCTGCTCCAGCCGGCCCGCGGCCCAGAGATGGGTGAGCAGGCGGTCGATGCGGTAGGGCGCTTCGCCGATGTCCTCCAGCACGAGAATGGCATCTTGCCAATTCGGCTCCCAGGGGGTGCCCAGCAGGTGGACCAGGCTGGTCAGATTGCCGGGCAAAAGCCTCCCGCTGGCTTGGCCGCCTTGGAGGATTTCCAATCCTTTTATTTTGTTCTCCGGCCTTGGCTTGCCCGTGAGCAGGTCGAAAAAGGCTTTCTGCGAATCGCGGTCGCTCCGGGCCAGAGTGGTGAGCATGGGGCCGTGGAAGGTGACGAGCCCGGTTTTTTGCTGGATTGCTGAGAGCAGGACGGTGAGGTCGGAAAAACCGATGAGTATCTTCGGTTGCTCACGGATAAGCGCGAAATCCAAGTTCGGCAGGAGCCGCAGGCAGCCGTATCCGCCGCGCACAGCCAGGATGGCCTTTACCTCTGGTTCGCGCCAGAGTTCGTGCAGTTCGGCCAACCGTTCCTGATCGGTCCCGGCCAGGTAGTCGTTGTGCCGGAGGATGTCGTTTCGGTATCTGGTCTTGAATCCCAGATCGGTGAGTATTTTTAACCCGGCGCTGAAATCGGTTTCGTTGCGCACCGGTCCTGCCGGCGCGATAATGCCGATGGTATCCCCTTTTTTGAGGGGTGCGGCGAGGATGGGTTTAAGTATTGCGTTCATGGAGCAGCTGTAGGCCGTTGAGGGTGAGCATTGGATCAACGTGATCGATGCTGGTGGTGTAGGGGGCGATGAGGGTGGCCATGCCGCCGGTCGCCACCGCTTGCGGCAGCTCCGGGGCCATCTGCTCCCGCAGGCGGCGGATAAGGCCGTCCACCATGCCGCCGTAGCCGAAAAGGATGCCTGATTTGATCGCGGCCACGGTATTGGTGCCGATGGCGGCGGCAGGCGGGGTTGAGATGTCAACCTGGGGCAGCTTGGCCGTGCGGCTGCCCAAGGCCTCCATGGCAATGGACAACCCGGGAGCGATGGCGCCGCCCAGGTATTCTCCGGCGGCGGAGACGCAGTCCCAGGTGATGGCGGTGCCGAAATCAACGACAATGAGGGCAGACTTGAACCTGGCATAGGCCGCCACGGCATTGACGAGCCGGTCGGCGCCGATCTCCGCAGGGTTGTCGATAAGCACCGGCATGCCGGTCTGCACGTTATCCCCGCCGACCATCAGCGGAACGGTGTGCAGGTAGCGGGTGGCAAAGGCTGCCCAGGCGGCCTGCATCGTCGGTACCACGCTGGAAATGATCGTGTCGGAGATATCGTTGAAGCGGAGCCCTTCCATGGCAAAAAGGGTGTGGAAGATGGCGGCCAATTCATCAACCGTGCTGCCATTGTCGGTTTTCACCCGCCAATGGCAGCGAAGCGTCAGACCGGTGAAAACCCCGATCACCATGTGGGTATTGCCGATATCAACCGCCAGCAGCATGGGCGACTCCCTGGTTGTATTAAGTACAGCTGTTGCGAATGTCCTGAATGTACCAGAGATCGGGCTAGGCTGTCCATGCTCTTGGTCGTCCCGGTAAAAAACTTTGTTTGGCAGAGGGGTTGACAGATTTCTGGCGGGGAACAAGAATAGATGGCGTGTTGTCTGTATCGTAAGGAGCGTGCTCTATGAAAGAATATATTCAGGTTTCCACCACCGTCGCCACCGAGAAGGAGGCTACGGCCATTGCCGGATTGCTGGTTGAGCAGCGGTTGGCCGCCTGTGTCCAGGTGATCGGGCCCATGACCAGTCATTACCGTTGGCAGGGGAAGATCGAAACGGCCGAGGAATATCTCTGCCTTGCTAAAAGCCGGACTACGCTTTATCCTGAAATTGAGGCGGCGATCAAGGCGATTCATCCCTATGAGGTTGCGGAGATTATCGCTATGCCGATTATTGCTGGCAGCAAGGAGTATCTGGCCTGGCTGGCCGCTGAAGTCAAGGAGCCTTCCTGATTATGGATGAAGAGCCGCCGAAAAAAACGGGCCGCCGTCGGGGATTAAGGGAATTTCAGTGCCATTGTTGTCGGCGGAAATTGCCTTTCTGCTGGAACTGCCCATGCGGCTTTCAGATTTGCGATGACTGCTTCAAGGAAAACATGTGGACCATCAGCAATGGCCCGACCTGGGTTTGCCCGGATTGCGGCAGGATACGGATGATGTAACTTTTGCATGTACGCACTACAGGGGCATGGGGTGTCCTGAAAAAAAAGGGGGGAATGAGCATGGGTAACCAGCGAGAGAGCAGGCGGTGCCGACGGTTTCCGGTGAAGGACGGGGTGATCGCCCTAGATTCCGTGTACGGTGAAATCATTGACATGAGTTTCGGAGGATTGTCTTTCCGGTACACGGCTTATGACGACATGACCACGGAACCTGCGGAGTTCGGCATAATCTTTGGCGGGGAGGAGCTCTTTTTTGACAATATTCCGCTTACCAATGTTTGCGATTTTGTTATGGATGAAGAGGCTGGAAGTGCGGGCGAGGTCAGGCGCCGGTGTATGGCTTTTGGGAATCTTGTTCCGGAGCAGGTTGTAACCCTGGCCCGGTTTATCCGGCAGTTTTCTTTAGAAAAATAAGAGATTTTTTGGGCGGTGGGCGTCATTCACCGAGGCGCAGCAGTTGCATGCCGGGTCAGGTATCGGTCCAATTGGTTGGCAAAAGCCTGAAGGTGTACTTTGCTCAGGGCCGATGGTCCGCCGGTAATGGCGCCTGTTGAGCGCAATTCGTCCATGAAATCTCGGCGCGCTAGGTGTTCCTGGATGGTCTCGGGTGTATAGAGCGTGCCTCGGGGGTTCAGGGCGGTTGCCGAGGCCGCGACCACCTCGGCCGCGAGGGGAATATCTGCGGTGATCACCAGGTCGCCGGGCTCAAGGCTTTCGATGATCCGGGCGTCTGCGACATTAAATCCTGCCTTGACCTGCACCGTTTTGATAAATGGCGATCGTGGAACCTTTAGGCAGTGGTTCGCCACCAGGGTACTCTCTATCCGCATCCGCTCCGCAGCCCGGAACAGGATATCCTTTATTGGGCCGGGGCAGGCATCGGCGTCAATCCAAATGCGCATGCTCTGAGTCTGTCTGGAGTTATTCCGCAGGAAGTTATTTTTGAATCACCCATCTGCCATTGTGGTCCCTGCATGCTAAGGAGACCACTTTTTCCGGGCGCCCGTCCACGGTGGCAAGAATTTCAGCCTCTCGGCATACCTGGCCGGACGGTTGCGTGTAAGCAGGCTGTGGGGTCACGGTGTATGAACGGTTGGTGTCCGGGTTAACCCATTGGCTGCGCTGATGGGAAGGTGAGGTCTCGTACACCTGATTGAGTTGCGCCTGGTCGTATTTGTCCATTTCGTTACCGATGATATAGCCCAGCATGCCGCCAACTGCCGCGCCGATCAGGGTTCCCTTGGTGTTATGGCCGATGGCCTGGCCGGCGATGGCGCCAGCTGCCGCGCCGATCCCTGCGCCGCCTGCGCCTCTCGATGTGTTGGTGGCGCACCCGGAGGTGATCAGCATGAAAATAATCGCCACCGCCGCCATCTGAACCCCATGTTTTTTCTGCATTATTATCTCCTTATCCTGTTGAGTAGTCTATCTGGTTATTGTCTCAAGCTGAAACAGGGATGATTTCCTGATTGATGCGCTTGCCTGTTTCGCACAGGGTCTGAGTATATGGCAATATAAGCTGTTACTCGTGTAAAAGATATAACTCTTCATGCCAAAGGTCAATGATGAGAATCAGTCCTTGATCCGGAAGAGGTGGTGGGCCAACGGGCCTTTGCCTTTACCAAGAGCAAGTCCGGCGCTCTGCCGCAGGACGGTATCCATGAAGGCCACCGCCATGAAAAATGCGTCCTGATCGTTGCCGTGGAGCAGATGGTAGGCTGCAAAGGCGGAGGCAAAGGTGCAGCCGGTGCCGTGGGTGTTTTTGGTGACGATCCGCGCATGTCGGGCCGGGAGGATCTCCGGGCTTGCTGGGTGTCTGAGGATCAGGAAATCCTCCACCTCCCCAGCCTGTTCCCGGATATGCCCACCGGTGAGGATAATGGCTCGTAGCTTTGGGTAGTGGGCAAGCAGGGCGGTTGCCGCTTCCACCGCTTCTTCGGCCGTTTCGAGGTTCCTGTTTGTCAGGATTTCCAGCTCCGGGAGATTGGGGGTAAGGACAGTGGCAGTGTGGAGCATGGCTTGCATGCCTGTTTGGCCCTTGGTTTTTCGGAAGAGTTCGTGGCCATCGCTTGCAGTAAGCACCGGATCGCAGATCACCTCGCCGGAAAAATTGTGCAGGGCTTCGGCTATGGCCCCGGCGATTTCATCGGTGCCAAGCATGCCTGTTTTGATGTGGCTGACGGGCAGATCGGCCAGGACCAGTTGAATCTGTTTCTTGACAAACTCAGGGGCAATGGGCAGGAAAGAAGAAACCCCGAGGCTATTCTGGGCGGTGAGACAGGTGATCGCTGCCCCCCCGTAGACCCCGATGGCGGTGAAGGTTTTCAGGTCTGCCTGGATTCCGGCCCCGCCCGAAGGATCGGAGCCGGCAATGCTCAGGATCGCTGGACAGGCATGCCGGTCCGGGAGGCTGAATTCCGTGGCCATGGAGAAAGAGATCGGTTTAGGCGCAACCGCAGCCGCGGTTCGGGAGGCAACCGCTGTTGTTGCCCGTGCTACTCGTGCCGCAGGCGCAGCCAGCGGCCTCGGCGACAGGGGTGTCGATGGAAAGCAGGGTGATTTGATAGGTGATATCCTGGCCAGCCAGCGGGTGATTGAAGTCAACGGTCATGGTTTCTGCCTCAACTGCGAGCACCGTGGCCGGAATCTTGTGCTGCTGGCCATCCTGTTCCATGTTCATGCCGATAATCATCCCGGGGGCGAGGGGTTGGCCAGCAAAACCCTGGCTGCTCACGGTCATGATCAGGTCTTCATTTTTCAGGCCAAAGGCATCCTTGGCCGCAACGTTGATGCTTTTGGTTTCTTGGGGCGTCATGCCCAGCACTGCCTGCTCAAAGGCGGGGAGCACCCCGCCGGTTCCCAGTTGGAATTGCAGGGGGCCGGCATCCTGGGAAGAATCAAATTTTTCGCCGGAGGACAAAAGTCCATCGTAGACAATGGTGACGGTGTCGTTTTCTGAAACTCGCTGCATGGTGTGTTCCTCCTCTATCTGTATAGCGGTAGTGTTGATAGCATATCAATAAAATTGCAGGGGTTAAGCCCGGCCATGGGACAGCCACAACTTGAGGGCAAGCAGCAGCAACGGGGCCAGATGGAACAAGAGGTCGAAAATGTCAATTGGCCGATGAAGCTGGCCGTTTTTCAGCATGAGTATTTTTTCCACCACATGCGGCATGGGGTGAAACGGCGCCAGCAGCATGAAAATCGCAAAAACGATCAGAACCGGAAATGGAAGTTGGTCGAGGAACTGGAGCATGGTCAGATTTTGGCGCTTTCAAGGTTTGCGGTGCGCACTTCGAGCTTGGTGATAAGACGTCCCACCGTAGTCTTGTGCGCCTGGGATGGTTTTTCGTCCTTGTCGTCGGTGCTGAAATCGGTGGTCTCGAAGCTGTATAGGAGTTTTTCGAGTCGGGAGCCGTAGGTTCCTATGGTCTCTTTGGCCGTAATGAACAGGCCTTCGTAGGGAAAGGGTTGCTCGAAGTCGCAAAGCTTGGCGTCGATGAATTTGTGTAGTCTGGCAATATCCGCTTTGGTGTTGCCATAGTAGATGTCGCAGGTGTTGAGGAGCTCGATGAGTATCCGGTGCAGATCCTCTGACTTTATGGCCTTTTGCCCGCCTGCGGCGCTGAAGAGCAGTTTGACCGCCCGAACAAAACCCTTTAGTCCCATGAAAAAATCGGTGGTTTTTTCGGCGGCAATCGTGTTGGGATTTACCGGCGAGCCGGGCTCGCTGATTTGGCGTTTCAGCTCCGGGATGATGGTGTTTTTCATGGTATAGTGGAAGGTTCTCGTTTCTTCCAAGACAACGGGGAGGAATTGGATTTGTTTGAGACTCTGTACCTTGTGCCGTAGTCCGATCAGGTTTCTGGACAGGCTGGTGGCGATAGTCTCGATTCTTGCTAGAATCGCCGGGGCCGGTATCTCACGCAGGGTGGCCAGTTCCTGTTGGACCTTGTCTATCACAGTAATCTCCCCCGGAAGATTTTTCAGGAAAGATTCGATGAATTCCTTGAGTTGATCGGTGGCGGCCATTGCGACTTGGAGATTGTGGTCGACGATGGCCCGGGCGAGCCCGGAGAGACCGCTCAGATCGATATGGCGAATCCGCTTTTCCAGGTCAACGGCTTGGACAAGATAGTCATGTAGGGTGGGGGTGTCGCTCTGGCCGTTTGCGTCCTTGACCATGCGGTGAAAATTGTAGCCCTCATCCACCAATGCTGCGGTAAGCTTGTTGAGTTTCCTGGCTAAGGGGAGCAGGCCACGCACAGAGAGCCGCTCCCGCAGGGCGCGGTCCGCTTCGGTTAAAAGGGCGATCTGGTCTCGCCATTTTTTTACGGTGTTCTGATAGGTGGCGCATTCCTGCACGATTTTTTGCGCCTGGTCGACAGCCTTGAAGGGGTGGATGGTCTTGCGGCGGACATCGATATCCAGGGCCCCCAGCTCGTTTTCACATTTTTCAATATGCTTGAGGATCTTTGCTGCTTTTCCTGGATGCTGATCCCTAGCCTCGGCCATGGTGTCCGGCAGGCCGAGAAAGGAGAGAATGTGGGTGTAATCGTTGAAATTGCATTCGTGCCACTGAGTTACACGAGGGTCGGCGGAGAGAGTAAGGGTTTCCTTTTTCTGCGCGGCAAGAGTCTCTTTGCACTGGTTGATAACGCTTTCGGCCTGAGCGAGCGTGGCAGACTGGCCTTGTCCCGCCCCGACGGGGGGCTGGTCAAGTTGTGGCTGCATGGCGGCAAAGGGCACGGGTGTGATCATGGCTTGTTGTGTTATCTTCTTGAAAAAACAAGGGAAAATGAATGGTTGTTGCGCCAGGGGCGGATTTTTCGCGTGGCGCAGGAAACCTAAAAAAATAGTCTTTTTCCCAAGGATATGCTACTTTAATTTTTTTTGAATTTCTGGTCCAGGTGTTTTGGGCTGCCTACCTTTTGCCCAACTACTTGACAAGATAGAAAGATCGGCATATTTTGCGTATTTTTCAGGTTGCCGCCATGGAAGTGGTCTGCGAAAAATACCAGGAAAAAGTTGATTCTGAAAAGGCTGTCTGCCGGAGGCCCACGGAATATTGTAAATTCAGGAGCGCCTGCCTGCTTTATTTCCTGGCTAGGGAAAAAGCTGGGGAGGAGAAAAAAGAGCCGGAGGACATGGGCGGAGAGGGCAAGTAAGCAATGCCTGCCGTTGTGGGAGAATTATGAGTGTGCTGCGATTTGACAAGGGCGGCGGCCTGTTGCCGGCCATTGCCCAGGACCACCTGACCAAGGAGGTTCTCATGCTTGCCTATATCAATGAAGAGTCCTGGCAAAAGACTCTGGAAACAGGCAAGGTCCATTACTGGAGCCGCTCCCGCAACCAGCTCTGGCTCAAGGGGGAGACCTCCGGGCATGTGCAGCTGGTAAAAGAGATTCGGGTTGACTGTGACGCGGATACCGTGGTCTTTTTTGGTGGAACAGCTGGGCGGCGCCGCCTGCCACAAGGGGTACCGGAGCTGTTTTTTTCGAAAGGTGCAGGGCAGCGGGCTTGAGGTAAACGATACGCCGGTTTTTGATCCCGGGAAGGTCTATAAAAAATGAACATCTTGAAACTGGGTATCCCCAAGGGCAGTCTGGAAAAGGCGACCATCGAGCTTTTTGAAAAGTCGGGCTGGCGGATCAAGCTCTCCTCCCGCAATTATTTCCCGGAGGTGGATGATCCCGAGTTGTCTTGCTCCATCTGCCGCCCCCAGGAAATGTCCAGCTACGTGGAAAAAGAGGTGCTGGACGCTGGCATTACCGGCAAGGACTGGACCCTGGAGAATGAATCCGACATCGTGGTGGTGGCTGATCTGATTTATTCCAAGGTCAGCAAGCGGCCCACCCGCTGGGTTCTCGCCGTGCCGGGGGATTCGAGTATCCAGCGGCTTGAGGATCTGGAAGGCAAGAAGATCGCCACCGAGCTGGTGGGCTATACCCGGAAATTTTTCGCCGAAAAGGGGATCAACGTCGAGATCGCCTTTTCCTGGGGCGCCACCGAGGCCAAGGTCGTTTCCGGGCTGGCCGACGCCATCGTCGAGGTCACCGAGACGGAAAGCACCATCCGGGCTCATGGCTTGCGGATCATCCACGAGTTGATGACCTCCAATACCCAGTTCATCGCCTCCAAGGCTGCCTGGGCCGACCCCTGGAAGCGGGAGAAGATCGAGAACATCGCTCTGCTGCTACAGGGGGCTTTGCGGGCCGACAAGATTGTCGGCCTCAAGATGAACGTGCCCCAGACCCATCTAGACCAGGTGATCGCCATCCTGCCCAGCATGAACGGGCCCACGGTGGCGCCGCTGTATCACTCCGAATGGTTTTCCGTGGAGACGGTCATCTCCGAGCATGAGGTGCGGGATCTTATCCCGAGGCTATTGAAGAACGGCGCCGAAGGCATCATCGAATACTCATTGAACAAGGTTATCTGAATTTCATCTGGACAGGGCTGTCAAACAAAGACTGGGCGACTGTGTCGCCAGGGAGAAAATGTGACCGACTCTGCCGTGAATTACGCCAAGATCGAATTTGTGAAAAGCGCCTACAAAATGGTGCAGCTGCCTGAGGAACCCCTGCCGGAAATCGCCTTTGCCGGGCGTTCCAATGTGGGCAAGTCAAGCCTGATCAACCGGTTGGTGAATCGCAACGGGTTGGTTAAGGTCAGTTCCCGGCCGGGCAAAACCCAGAGCCTCAACTATTTTATCGTGGACGCCAAGCTCTACTTGGTCGATCTGCCAGGCTACGGTTTTGCCAAGGTCTCTAAAAAACTTCAGGATGAATGGCAGGGGCTGGTTACCGAATACCTGTCCACCAGCCCAACCCTGCGCTGCGTGGTGGTGCTCATCGACATCCGGCATCTCCTGAAGGCCCAGGACCGGGAGCTGGTCGAATGGCTTCGGAGCCGGGGCCGCCCCTTTATCATCGTCTATACCAAGCGGGACAAACTGTCCAACAATGAGCAGGCCAAGCAGGCAGCGAGCCTTGATGCCGCTCTCGGCTTGAGCAAGCAGGACAGGGTGCTGTTTTCCGCGAAAACTGGTGAAGGGAAGGAAGAGTTGATGGCGGCAATCGCTACCTTTTTGGGGTAGTCTCTCTTTCGGTCTTGATCGTGATGACAATGCCGTCGGCTTGGGCCGGAGGCTTTTCGCTTTTCAGGAAGTGCGAGGATGTATACCATGATAATACAGGAAGAATGGCACTGTTGGCAGATTACTCTTTGCGGGAGCGAGGAGAGCTGTCTTGCCTGGAAGCAGGGCCTCGAGAACAGGCCGTGCTGGGAGGTTGCCCAGGAACTGGATGATTATCGCAGTGCGCTCAATGTCTGCAAGGATTGTATCGTCTTTATCTCGAAAGAGAATGTCGACGCCTTAAGCGAAGAGGAAGTCCGGGAAATTATGGAGCGCAAGGTTGAGTGCGTGCTTGCCACGCAATGCCCCAGACGGACGAGGTGAAAGGCCGTCATCGCAAGGGCGCCTGATTCTCTGCGGTTGTTTGGCTTTTTCTTCGTTGTATAAAACCGACCCGGCCTTACTGATCTGACTTGAGCACCGCGAGAAAGGCGCTCTGTGGAATCTCCACATTGCCTACGGTTTTCATCCGCTTTTTCCCGGCCTTCTGTTTTTCCAGCAGTTTCCGCTTGCGGCTGATGTCGCCGCCGTAGCATTTCGCCAAAACGTCCTTGCGCAGGGCGGAGATGGTTTCCCTGCCGATGATGTTGCCCCCCACCGCCGCCTGGATGGCGATCTTGAACATCTGGCGCGGGATTTCCTCTTTCAGCTTCTCGCAGGCATGGAGCCCGCGCGCCCTGGCGTTGTTGCGGTGCACCAGCTGGGAGAGCGCATCCACCCGCTCGCCGTTCACCAGAATATCCAGCTTGACCAGATCGCTTTCCCGGTAATCCAGGAGATCGTAATCAAAGGAACCGTACCCCTGGGTGACGGATTTGAGCCGGTCGTAGAAGTCGTAGATGATTTCCGCCAGGGGCACCTCGCAGGTGAACTCGATCCGGCCGGGCATGGGATAGTGGTGGTGGACATTTTCACCGCGCCGCTCCATGCACAGGGTCATCACCACCCCCATGTAGCGCTCCGGGATGAGGATGGTCGCCTTGATAAAGGGCTCCTCGATGCGGTCGATGGTGGTCGGGTCCGGGTAGTAGGCCGGGTTGTCCACCTCTTTCATGGTCCCGTCCTTGAGAAAGATATGGTAGTTCACCGACGGCACGGTGAGGATCAGCGAGAGGTCGAACTCACGCTCCAGCCGTTCCTGTACCACCTCCAGATGGAGCAAACCCAAAAAGCCGCAGCGGAAGCCGAAGCCCAGGGCGGTGGACGAGTCCTTCTGAAAGGAGAGGGAGGCGTCGTTCAAGGTGAGCTTTTCGATGGCCGTGGCCAGGGTTTCGTAATCGTCGGTGGAGACGGGATAGATGGAGGAGAATACCACCTGCTTGATCTCCTGGAAGCCGGGCAGGGGTTTGGCACAGGGGCGGTCTTTTAGGGTGATGGTATCGCCGGGTCTGGTGTCGGTGATGGTCTTGATTCCGGCGATGATGTAGCCGACCTGGCCCGCGCTCAACTCTTTTTGCGGTTCGCGGGTCAGGCGGAAAAATCCCACCTCCTCGACCCGGTAGGAGGCGTTGTTGGACATGAAGAGGATGGTGTCCCCGGCCTTGATCCGGCCCTCGAAGAGGCGGCAGGAGATGATGGTTCCTCTAAACGGATCGTAGAAGGCGTCAAAGATCAGGGCTTCCAGCGGCTTTTCCGGGTCGCCCTTGGGCGGGGGCAGGAGGTTGACCACCGCCTCCAGCACCGTATCAACGCCCTTGCCGGTTTTTGCCGAACAGAACTGGATGTGGCTGGCGTCCAGGCCGAGGTCTTCTTCGATCTGCAGGGCAACTCCCTCCGGGTCGGCAGAGGGGAGATCGATCTTGTTGATGACCGGGATTACTTCCAGGTTGTTCTCCATGGCCAGGTAGAGGTTGGCCAGGGTCTGGGCTTCGATGCCCTGGGCCGCGTCAACCAGCAGTAGCGCCCCTTCGCAGGAGGCAAGGGCCCGGGAGACCTCGTAGCTGAAATCGACATGCCCAGGGGTGTCAACGAGGTTGAGGATGTAGTCCTTGCCGTCCTTGGCCCGGTACGGAAGACAGATCGCCTGGCTTTTGATGGTGATGCCGCGCTCCCGCTCGATATCCATGCTGTCCAGGAGCTGGTCGTGGAACTGGCGGTCGGTAACCATGCCGCAGAGCTGGATAAAACGGTCGGCCAGAGTGGATTTTCCGTGGTCGATATGGGCGATGATGCTGAAGTTTCGGATGTTTTCCATGGGTGAGCCGGGGAGGTCCTGTGTTTTCGGTCGGGCAATGGTTGTACTGTATCAGAAACATGGAGATGGGCGGAAAAAATATCCTGATCCCACAGAAGAGGCTATCTATCATAAAAAGATAGCCTTGCAAAGGCAATTTTAAAAAGGGATTATACCCTGTTGGGATTGGTGTCAGGCCTGCGGCGAGGCAGGGAGGGGGTGAGCGGTTGTGGAAAGAGATTGACCTTTGGCGCGGTTCTATTAATAATAACCCCCATGAAAGAAGACCCGGAAGTCCTTGAAATACTCGATAATGATGAGGAGGAGCAGGAAGTGCTGCACCCCCTTGTCGCCCTGCCGGATGATGACAATCTCCCGGCCTTGGGCAATGCCGGGCTCCATCGGTATCTTCAGGAAATCAGCCAGTACAAGCTCATGAGCCGGGAAGAGACCGATGAGCTGGCCCGGCATTTCCAGAAAACAGGCGACCCGGAGGCAGCCTACAAGCTGGTGACCTCCAATCTGCGGCTGGTGGTCAAGGTGGCCATGGATTTCCAGAAGTACTGGATGCAGAACTTCCTCGATCTCATCCAGGAGGGCAATGTCGGGTTGGTGCAGGCGGTGAAAAAGTTCGACCCC
>JBAZCG010000010.1:0-59261 GCA_041671085.1 Desulfurivibrionaceae bacterium
AAAGGTACCCGAAAAGCGTCCGGGCGGTGGTGGTGGGCAACGAGGCCCTGCTCCGCCGGGAAGTCACCGGGGAGCAGATGGCCGGGTATATCCGCCAAGTCAAGGATGCCCTGCCGGGGGTGCCGGTCACCTACGCCGATGTTTGGGAGTTCTGGCTCAAGCATCCGGAGGTGGCCCAGGCCACCGATTTCGTCATGATCCACATCCTGCCCTACTGGGAGGATAATCCGGTTGGCATCGATCAGGCCATGGTCCACATCAAAAAGATCAGGGAAGAGATCGGCACAAAAATCCCGGGCAAGGAGATCGTCATCGGCGAAACCGGCTGGCCCTCCCAGGGACGGATGCGGGAAGGGGCGCTGCCCAGCCCGGAAAATCAGGCCCGCTTCATCCGCGGCTTCATCGCCCTGGCCGAGCAGGAGCATTGGCAGTACAACCTGATCGAGGCCTTTGACCAGCCGTGGAAGCGCATCAAGGAAGGCGCAGTGGGCGGTTACTGGGGTCTGTACAGCCCGGAGCGGACCGACAAGCACATCCTCTCCGGGCCGGTCTCAAATTTTTCCAACTGGCGGATACTGTTTGCCCAATCCGCAGCCATTGCCCTGATGACCCTGCTCATTGCCCGCCGCCACCGCGATATGGGCGCAGCCCGCTGGTTGCAATTTTTCGCGGCCATGGCTGGCGGCGCCATCCTTATTGTGCTGCAAGGGCATCAGTTTTCCATTATCTCCACCAACACCTATGAATACCTCTGGGCCTTTTTCGTCCTCTCCCTTTGCGCCAGCGTCTACCTGCTGGCCCTCAAAGCCATCGCCTCCGGGACCACGCCCACCCACCTCAGCCTGGATGCGTCCCTGGATTTTCTGCGGGGCAAGTCCCGCCTCAGCGCGGAAGCCGTATACGGGGCTCTGCGGCTGGGAGTAATCACCTGCGCCCTGATCGGTGTGCTTGGCTTGGTACTGGACGCCCGTTACCGGAGTTTTAACAATTTCGGTTTTGCCATCCCCGCCCTTGCCTATGCCTGGTTTTCCCGCAGACAGAAGGGGCACGTGGCCCAGTCCATGCTTGAAAGGCTCAGCGGGCTGTTGCTCACCGCAGGGGCAGTGGCTATCCTAATCAATGAAACCCCGCTGAACTGGCAGGCCGATATCTGGGTGGCTCTCTGCCTCTTGCTGGCCTATCCCCTCTGGCGGGAAAGCCGTGGCGTCTCGCTACGCCCCCTGCTGCCCTTTGGCCTTCTGGTGCTTGGTGCCTTTGGCTTCTTTGCCGCCCTGCGCCACGGGGTTTTCATCTCGGAACGACTGGTGGGGGTATGCGCGGACACGCCGGACAAGACTATCTGCCTGGTCCGCTCCATGATAGGCCGCTTGATGTACAATCAGGTCTTTGCCTGGACGAGCCTGATCCTGGCCGGCCTTGCCGTCTGGCGCAACGCGGTGTGGTTGTGCGGACTGGCCCTGGTCGCGAGCCTGGCCGGGCTGGCCTTTTACAATGTCAATCTGGCAGCCCTGGCCTTTGTCCTGGCCGGGCTCACCCTGGTGCACCGGAAAAACAGCAAAACGATTTCCCCATGACCGACACCCAGGGCAAAAAGATTCTGGAGGAAGGCCTCGGTGCCATGTCCATCACCCTTGACGGGCAGGCGTGTGCGCGGCTGGCGATCTACTGCGGGGAGTTGCTCCGCTGGAGCACCAAGATCAATCTGGTGGCCAAGGCACCGCTGCGCGAGATCTGGGAGACCCATTTCCTCGACTCCCTGAGTCTGCTCCGAGTTCTTCCCCCGCCGGGAGATCCGCAGGAAACGCTCCTCGACATCGGCACAGGCGCAGGATTTCCCGGCCTGGCCCTCAAGGCTGCCCGACCGGAACTGCCGGTCATCCTGGTGGAGCCCCGTCAGAAACGGGTCTCTTTTTTGCGCCATGTGATCAGAACCCTGGGTCTCAAGGATATCGAGGTCCTCTGCGGCCGACTGGAAAAAAACTCCGCTGCGGTGGATGGCCGAACCCTTGCCGTGCCGCTCATCACCAGCCGCGCCTTCACCAACATCGGGGAATTTCTGCTGCACACCGCTGCGGTCAATCCGACGGGCGGCCAGGTCATCTGCATGAAAGGCCCGCGAGCCGAAGAGGAGATCGCGGCCTGGCGGCTTGCGCAGCCGGAAAGCCCCTACCGGTTGCAGGAGATCGTCGAACTGACCCTGCCCTTTTCCGGCAAGGTCCGCAACCTGGTCATCTTCAGCAAAGGTAACTGACCAGCAGCGCCGCTTCGCTGTTGCCGCAGATGCAGTGCTGCTGGTCAGTTACCTTTCGTGGTTTTTCTCACTTTCCGGCTCCAAGCTGGATAGTTACCAACAAAGAAGGCGAATAAGCACCATGTCCAGCTCAAAAACCCCGGCCATCATGTTCCAGGGCACCTGCTCCAACGCAGGCAAATCCGTACTCACCGCCGCTTTATGCCGCATCCTCTTGCAAGATGGGTTGCGGGTCGCCCCGTTCAAGGCGCAGAACATGTCGCTCAACTCCTTTGTCACCAGGGACGGCGGCGAGATGGGACGGGCTCAGGTGGTGCAGGCCCAGGCCGCACGTCTCGACCCGGATGTGCGCATGAACCCGGTCCTGCTCAAGCCCTCCAGCGACACAGGCAGCCAGGTCATCGTCCTGGGCAAGCCGGTGGGCAACATGACGGTGAACGACTATCTGGCTTACAAACCCCTGGCCTTTCTCACCGTGCAGGCGGCCTACGATTCACTGGCCGGCGAATACGAGGTCATGGTGTTGGAAGGGGCGGGCAGCCCGGCCGAGGTAAATCTCAAGGCCCACGACATCGTCAACATGCCCATGGCCCGGTATGCCGAAGCCAAGGTGCTACTGGTGGGGGATATCGACCGGGGCGGGGTGTTCGCCTCCTTTGTCGGCACCATGGAGATCCTGGACGCATGGGAGCGGGAGTTGATTGCAGGATACATTGTAAACCGTTTCCGGGGCCAGAAATCGCTGCTTTCCGAGGCGCTCGACTACATGGAAAAAAGAACCGGCAAGCCGGTGCTGGGGGTGGTGGACTACCTGGCCAACCTGGGATTGCCCGAAGAGGATTCGGTGAACTTCAAGGCCGGGCTTTTCAGCCCGCACCGGCCTGTCGGCGAGCATGTCACCGTGGCGCTCATCGACCTGCCGCACATCTCGAACTTCACCGATTTCGAGCCGTTTCTGGCCGAGCCGGACCTCTTTGTCAAGATCGCCAGAACCCCGGCCGATCTTGCGGACACCGACGCCATAATCCTGCCGGGCAGCAAGAACGTCATCGCTGACCTCAAGTGGCTGTTCAGCTCCGGCCTGGCCGAGGCCCTAAAGAAATACAGCACGGAGGAAAAGGAGATCATCGGCATCTGCGGCGGTTTCCAGATGCTGGGCCACAGCATCGACGACCCGTACCACATCGAATCCGGTGGAGAAACCCTGGCCGGCCTCGGGTTGCTTGAGCTTGCCACTGTGCTGGAAAAAGACAAAACCCTGACCCGGCAAAGCGGCACCCATCTCGCCTCGGGCCTTGGGGTGCATGGCTATGAGATTCACCACGGCCAGAGCCGGGCCAACGAAACCTGCGATACTCTCAAATTCAGCAACGGGGAAAGCGGCGGGGTCGGCAATTCGGACCAGACCATCTGGGGCACTTATCTACACGGCATCTTCGACGCGGACCCCTTCCGGCGCTGGTTCATCGACCGGTTGCGGGAAAGACGGGGGCTTGCCCCGCTTAAAATCGTCCAAGCCGCCTATGACCTGGAACCGGCCCTTAACCGGCTTGCCGAGGCGGTGCGCAGCCAGATCGACATGGACGCCATCTACCGGTTGCTGAAAAAATGATCTCCCTCGAATACCAGATTTTGATCGCCATCCTTCTCGATCAGTTGCTGGGCGACCCGCGCTGGCTGCCGCACCCGGTACGGATCATCGGCGCGGCCTGCACCGGGTACGAGCGGATCACCCGCGCCGTACTGCCGCCGTTTGCAGCCGGGATCTGCACCGTCACCCTGGTCCTGGCACTCACCGGGGCAACGACCTGGGGTGTGATTGCAGGGGCAAACCTCCTCCACCCATGGGTGGGAAATGCTGCGTCCATCCTCCTGCTCTACACCACCATCGCACCCCGCGATTTGGTGCGCCACAGCACCGAGGTCTACACCGCCCTGAGGGATGGCAATCTGGCCGAGGCCCGCCAACGGGTGGCCATGATCGTGGGCCGGGATACAGCCAAACTTGATGAGGCAGGGGTGGCGAGGGCGGCAGTGGAATCGGTGGCGGAATCCATGGTGGACGGGGTGACAGCCCCGCTTTTCTTTGCCCTGCTGGGCGGTCCGGTGGCTGCCATGCTCTACAAGGCGGTCAATACCATGGACTCCATGTTCGGCTACAAAAACGCGCAATATCTCAGGTTCGGCTGGGCTGCGGCCCGGCTGGATGACTTGGCCAATTTTATCCCTGCCCGCCTCACTTCCTTGATGATTCCGGCCGCAGCCTTCCCGCTCCGGCTCGACCCGAAACGCTCCCTGCTGATCCTGCTCCGAGACCGGTTCGCCCACGCCAGCCCCAATTCGGGCCATACCGAGGCGGCGGTGGCCGGCGCCTTGGGCGTGCAGCTGGGCGGCCCGAACAGCTACTTCGGCACGGTGCTGGAAAAACCGACCATCGGCGATCCCACCCGGCCCCTTGAACCCCAGGACATCCTCCGCGCCAACCGCTTGATGCTGCTCTCCTCCGCCTTGACCCTGCTGGTCTGTCTCGCCCTGCGCCGACACCTCCTTGCCCTCCTGCCCACCATGCTTCCCTGAACATCCTCGGCCCCAGGCCGCCCCAAGGATATCTCTGGATTTTTCCAGCCCCAACAGCTACGATTAAAAAAATCCTTTCTCACCGCAGGGGCTTGCCCCTTTCCCAAGACATGGAACATGGCATGGCAGGCATACTAAAAAAACCATTTTTCCCGCGACAGGTGAGCCTTGGCACCCTTGTCCTGGGATTTCTCCTTGCTTTCAGCTTCACCCCCTTGATTACCTTTTCCTTTTTTACCCTGAATGACATCATCTCCCAGTTGAGCACCATTGAAGAGAGCGAAGAGCTACACTTCATCAAGGACGACCTGCATCACCTTGAAACAAGGATTGAGCATTACCAGCAGATGATCGACTTTGTCTCGCAGCTGCCAGCGGTCATGGAGATCCTGGATCGCGGGGAGAGTGGCGCCGGCAACATCCCCAAGGAGAAAGCCTTTCTCCGCTATACCGACGTGTTGAACAGGGCCTTTGCCAAAAATAACGACGTGGTGAGCATCCATGTCCTTGATCAGGATGCGGTCGTGCAATTTTCCCTGATCAAGATAGCGGGCTCCACCAAATATAAACAGACCACAAACCTTCCGCTCACGGTTGAGCCGGAGTCAATCAAAAAGACTCTTGCCATGCAGGACAAGGGCTTCCTGATTATTCCTCTACACAATAATCAGCAAGGAGCGGATCACCAGCCCTTCCACCAGCTGCTGATCCGCATTCTCACCCCGATCCAGACGGATGGAGAAACGATCGGGACCTATGTTGCCGACATTGATATGGGTGTACTCACTCAGGCCTTTCCCGGAATGCTCTGGGTCTTGAGTGATGGCTGCTATCTCTCCGCAGCGACAGGAGACCCCTCGGCCTTCCTCGATTACCCTGGGCTCAAACAGATTTTTGCCTCGAAAAAAGGTGCGATCTTGGACATTGCCGGCCAGAAAATGGCCTGGATCCCCTTCCTTGCCGGACAGGACGCAGCAAGTACACTATGGGCCGGAAAAAAGATTAATCTTGCCTCGGTCCAGACAGCCCGGAAAAAAATCTTGCTCACCGTTCTGGTGGGACTTGTTTTGCTGCTGACTGTAGGGCTGGGCATCTCCTTCCTTTTTTCAAAACATGTGCGGCGGCTTTCTCAGCAGTTCCTTGCCTGCCTGGAAAAATCCCTCCTCCAGCAGCAACAGAGCATGTGTAGCAAAAACGCAAGGATTCTGGAAGTTGCCGCGTTTTCAGAAAAGCTGGACTCCCTCTTGCTCCGATACGGGACCATGGAGCAGGAACGCCAGGATTCCCAGCGAAAACTGCAAGAAAGCGAGGAGATCTTCCGGGTTGTTTTCAACTCCGTACAGAGCGCCGTGATTCTCATCGACAACCATGATGTCGTCCGCTTCTTCAACCCCGCCGCAGAGCAAATTTTTGGGTACGAGCGCGGGGAAATTCTTGGCAAAAAGTTTCACCCGCTGATCGTGGCGGAAGAAATGCAACAAGCGGCACAGGACGGTTTAGCAGAGTTCTGGCGGACAGGCCAGGGGCCGATCATTGACACCTCCCGCGAACTCATTGCCCGAAAAAAAGATGGAAGGCTCTTTCCTGCCGAGGTGTTTATCTCCAAGATAAAAAAAGACGAGGCCTATTGGGCGGTCGGCGCGGTGCTTGACATCACCGACCGCAAGGTCAAGGAAGAAAAACTGGTGATGCTGGCCACCATGGACGGCCTTACCGGGGTATTCAACCGGCGCCATTTTCTGCTTCTGGCGGAGCAGGAGGTTGCCCGGAGCAAACGGTACAACAAGGATCTTTTTTTCTTGATGTTTGATCTTGACCATTTCAAGGAGGTCAACGACACCTTCGGCCATGAGACAGGAGATCGGGTTCTGCAGGATTTTGCCTCGATCTGCACCGAAGGATTGCGTCGCTCGGATATATTCGGCCGGATGGGAGGGGAGGAGTTTGCCGCCCTTGTAGTTGAGGCGGGAGAAAAGGAGGTCCTGGCCGTGGCCGAGAGAATCCGGAAAAACTTTGCCTTAAAACCCATTGTCAGGGATGAGACGGAGAAAAATCTCAGTGTCAGCATCGGGATCAGCCGGCTTGACCCCGTGAGCGGAAGCCTGGAATCTGCGTATGCCGCAGCGGACATGGCCCTCTACGCAGCAAAAGATCAGGGCCGCAACAAGGTGGTTAGGGCCTTGGAGTGAAAGGCCCACAGAGAAAAATGGAGACCCAAAAAGTCCTACTTCACCCCATAATTCCCAAGAGCTTCCAGGTATGGCCCAAAGAGGTCATTATAATCGTTCATCCCTCTTTTCAGAATGATGGAAAAATGACTGGCGTCGCTGTCATTCACCACCAGATTGGCGCTGTTGGCCAAGGCTTCCAGATCGTAGAGGGTACGAAATTCCGGGCCGATCAGAATATAGAAAATGTAACGGCGCCGGGACATGGCCATTTCCCGCAGATGCTGGTGGATAGTGGAGCCCTCCAGGTCTCCTCCCTCAAACCTGCTGTGCAGGACCACCGCCTCAAAATTCATAAACTGCATCTTACCGATGGCCTCGTCCGCGGAGCGGACATAGGTGGGCTGATAGCCCATCTCGCCAAAGGCCATGGTCACCTGGGTGGAGATCTCCTCGTCCCCGATCATAATCAGGGCGTGCGGCACGTTCTCAACCGCCTCTTTTTCGCTGTATACCCCGCTGGACAACCAGCCAAGGTCAGGCGGCTTAGGGGCGGCAGGCGGCAGACGTACCGGCTGGGGTTTTTTCTGGGCCGCCGCCACCATCCCCACAGCCGCCTGATCCTCATTGCCGGTATGCTCGGCAAAAAGCACGTCCATCAAGGCGCCCACCGCCTGACCGGCCACAGAGCCGTCACTGTTCAACTCGATGGGCTGCTTGCATTTCGGACAACCGATCTTCAGGGTTCTGCCTACGGAGAGCGAGGCAAGGGCTGTCTTGATCTTTTCAAGCTGGGCTTCACTCAGCATGAGGGTCTGTTGACAATGGGGGCACTGGGCAAGCATAGTTTCCTCCGATAGGGGTGCGTTCCGTTAAAACCCAGAACGCCGCTTTTCTTCCGTCTTCACATCCATGGCCAGGCCGGTGATCCCGGTGGTGGACTCGCCCCGGGCGGACTTGATGCTGTCCAGCCCCCGGTTGACCGCAGTTTTCCGGGTGCAGTAGCTGACGGCAGTCTCCTCGGTGATCAGGCCGTCCTCGTACAGTTCGAGGATGTGCTGGTCAAAGGTCTGCCAGCCGAGGGCCTTGGCGTCGGCAATAATGTCATAATAGGTTTTGTCTTCCGTTTCCCCGTTCATGATCAGCTCACGCACCCGCAGGCTCATGCCCATGATCTCGAAGGCCGCTACCCGACCCCCGCCGACCTTGGGCAGGAGCCGCTGACAGACGATCCAGCGGATGGTGTCCACCAACCGGTTGCGCACCTGGGCCTGCTCCTCCTGCTCGAACATGCCCAGGATACGGTTGATGGTCTGACCCGCATCCACGGTATGGAGGGTGGAGAGCACCAGATGCCCGGTTTCCGCAGCGGAAAGGCCTATTTCCATGGTCTCGCGGTCACGCATTTCACCCACCAAAATAACCTTTGGAGCCTGACGCAGGGCGGCCCGTAGGCCGGAGGCAAAAGAATCAAAATCGTTGCCCAGCTCCCGTTGGTTAAAGGTGGCCATCTTGTGCTGATGCACATACTCGATGGGATCTTCCAGGGTGACGATGTGCACCGGTTTCTCGTCGTTGATCTTATCCAACAGCGCGGCCAGACTGGTGGATTTACCGGAACCGGTGGCACCGGTGACAAGAATGATCCCGTTGCGCTCCCCGGCCATATTATAAAAAAGCTTGGGCAGGTTCAGCTGGCTGATGGTCGGGATTTTCATCTCCAGTTTTCGCAGCACCGTGGAAAGATTGGTCTTCTGGGAAAAAACATTCACCCGAAACCTGGCCTTCTGACCCAGCCAGTAGGAGAGATCGCAGGAGCCGTGCTTGACCAGATCATCAAGCAGTCTCTTGTTGCCGCCGATGAGGTTCAGGGCAAAAACCTCGGACTGAAAAGGAGAAAGCGAGGGGACCGGCGGCTCCACCGCCACCGGCACCAGCTGCCCGGAGGTTTCCACCTGCAGGGGCTTGCCCACCGTGATATTGAGGTCGGAAACATTGCCATAAGTTTCCAACATGCTGGTGATCCAGTAATCTATTTCCGTCTGTTTCATGGCTGCCCCCTCTCCAACATGTTCCGTTAACCAATGCCCTGCAAAGATTGTATAAGAACGGGCAATATTCTGACAACTATTTCTTTTTCACCAGAAAATACAGGGCGCCAGGATGTTTCATGTTCCCGGCCGCCACCTCGGCATAACGCCCCCCCCCCCAGAACAGACCAAGCCTCCCGGCCCCGGTGATGGCCGAACCGGTATCCTGATTCACCACAAAACGACCTAAAGGTTCCCAACCGATAATCTCCCCGGCCGCATTGACCCGTGGTTTGCGGGTGGTCAAAAAAGCGAGGCCGCCGGGCGGAAAGCAGTCCTGGTCAAGGGCCACTGACCGGCCAGGGGTCAGTGGCTCCCCCAGGCAACCCATAGGGCCGACCGCGGTATCCTCCCCCCACCGGAAAAAAACAAAAGAATCGTTATGGTGCAAAACAGCCTCCTGTTCCCCTGGATGTTCCTTGAGATAGCAAACGATCTTCGGCATGGTCGCCTCTTCCTTCCGCATGACACCTTTTTCCACCAGCAGCCGCCCGATACTGCGGTACTCGTGCCCATTTTTCGCGGCAAACTGCACCCTCCGTAACGTGCCGTCCGCCAGCTGTATCTGACCAGAACCTTGAACATGCAGAATAAAGGCATCCACCGGATCAGCGAGATAGACCAATTCCTGCCCGGCCAGTAGCTGGCCGTTCTCGATTTCGGCCCTGGTGGAATAGGGAACCAGACTGCCGTTCTCCATCCGGCCTATTTTCTTCCCCCTGCCTTTCTCGCCAGGGAGGGCAACCAGATCAGCAGGTTTACGGTACAAGGGATAGCGGTAAGTAGCGGTTTTTGTCAGACTGGCCTTAAAAAGGGGCTCAAAATACCCGGTGAGAAACATCCGGTGGTCAGAGGCCCGCCCCTTTGCCTGGCACAGAGTGAATTCTTTTTTAAGGATAGCGGTCAGGGCCTGGGGCGAGGGATTTTTCTCTATAATCTGTTTGAAGGCGAGCAGGGATTCGATGAGCCAACCGACAGAATACTCCTCCCCACAGAGGATAAAGGTCTTCTCGGCGGGCAGCTGCCTAAAATAGTGCACGCTCCTATCAATGGCCGGAGCGAGGGACTCATACCCCAGATCATCTTGGAACAACGGCAGTTCCGCCACAAGAGGCACGGTAGCAGCCGGGCCGCATTGGGCCGCCACGGGCTGAGGCAAGGCAAAAACCACCCCGCAACCCGAAACAATGAGGCCGAAAAAAATTCCTATCGTTTCCGCCAAGGTCCGCATCCGCTCCGCGCCTCCTCATGGTGTCTGAACGCGTTGCACCATAGCAGAAAATCTCCGGCAATGCACCTCTGAAGCACGCTCCGCAAAGCCAGTCGCACCTTACCCGCCAGGCCTTTTCTCGATTGAGGCCCAGGCCCATAAGTGATAAAAAAAATGTGGCAATTGTCGCTTACACTCGTTATATATTTCTACCCACTTAGGTATATACCCCTATATCCCCGACTCTAGAAACTTTCGGAGGGAATGATGAGCGACGATAAAAAAATTGAAAGTATGATGCAGGAGAAACGCCTTTTCGCCCCACCGGCCGCGGGCCAAAAGCAGGCCCATGTGAAGAGCATGGCCGAATACGAAGCCCTGTACAAGCGATCCATGGAAGACCCGGAAGGCTTCTGGGGTGATCGCGCCAAGGAGCTGCTCACTTGGGAAAAACCGTGGACCCGAGTGCTTGAGGCGGACATGCACAAGCCCGAGATCAAATGGTTCCAGGGCGGCCGACTGAACGTTTCTTATAACTGCCTGGATCGCCATCTTGAAAATGGCCGCCGCAACAAGGCCGCCATCATCTTCCAGGGCGAACCCGAAGGCGATGTCCGGGTCTACACCTACCAGATGCTGCACACCGAAGTCTGCCGTTTCGCCAACGTGCTCAAGAAAATGGGGGTAAAAAAAGGCGACCGGGTTGCCGTGTATCTGCCCATGATCCCCGAACTTTCCATCACCCTGCTGGCCTGCACCCGGATCGGCGCCATCCACAGCGTGGTTTTCGCGGGTTTCTCCGCCCAAAGCCTTAAGAGCCGCATCCAGGACTGCGAGGCCAAGGTGCTGGTCACCGCCGACGCCGTTCTCCGGGCCGGCAAAACCATCCCCCTGAAGCCCGCTGCCGACGATGCCCTCCAGGGCTGTGATTCCGTCAAGCAATGCATCGTGGTCAAACGGGCCGGCAACGAGATTGCCATGCAGGATGGCCGTGACTTCTGGTGGCACACGGAAATGGCCGCCGACGGCATCACCGGCCAGTGCGCCCCGGAAAGCATGGAGGCGGAGGACAACCTCTTCATCCTCTACACCTCCGGCTCCACCGGCAAGCCCAAGGGCGTGGTCCACACGACCGGCGGCTATCTGACCTATGTGGCGCACACCACCCAGTGGGTCTTCGACATCAAGGACGACGATGTGCACTGGTGCACCGCCGATATCGGCTGGATCACCGGCCACAGTTACATCCTCTACGGGCCGCTGGCCCTGGGCGCCACCACCCTGATGTTCGAAGGGGTGCCTTCCTGGCCCGCACCCGACCGTTTCTGGCATATCTGCGAGAAATTCCGGGTCAACATCTTCTACACCGCGCCCACTGTTATCCGCGCCCTGATGCGCGAAGGCTCCAAGTGGACGGAAAAATACGACCTCTCCTCCCTGCGCGTCCTCGGTTCGGTGGGCGAGCCCATCAATCCGGAAGCGTGGATGTGGTACCACGAGCATATCGGCAAGAGCAAGCTGCCCATTGTCGATACCTGGTGGCAGACCGAAACCGGCGGCATCATGATCTCCGGCCTGCCCTTTGCCACCCCGCTTAAACCCGGCTCGGCCACGCACCCCCTGCCCGGCATCGACGCGGCCATCCTCCGCGAAGACGGCACCGAAGCGGCACCCAACGAGGGCGGTCATTTGGTGATCCGCAAACCGTGGCCCGGCATGCTCCGTGGGGTGTACCGCGATCCGGGTCGCTACAAAAAGACCTATTTCACTCGCTACGAGGGCATCTACGATCCCGAAGACGGGGCAAGAAAGGATGAGGACGGCTATTTCTGGGTCATGGGTCGGCTAGACGACGTAATCAATGTCTCCGGCCACCGCTTGGGCACCGCCGAAATCGAATCCGCGCTGGTCGCCCATCCGCAGGTAGCCGAGGCTGCGGTGGTCGGCGCGCCCCACGAAATCAAGGGCCAGACCATCTACGCCTATGTTTCCTTGAAGTCCGGGATCGAACCTTCCGATGAGCTGCGCGCCGCGCTACGCACCCATGTGCGCAAGGAGATCGGACCCATCGCCACCCCGGAGTTCATCCAGTTTGCCGACGGGCTGCCCAAGACCAGAAGCGGCAAAATCATGCGGAGAATCCTGCGTAAGATCTCGGCCGGCGAGACCGAGGCCCATGACTTCGGCGATATCTCCACCCTGGCCGATCCTTCCGTGGTTTCCACCCTGGTGGACGGCAGTAAGGATTTCGTCAAGTAAGCTCTGTCCTTCTTAATCACACAAAAAAAGGAGCCGGGAAAATCCCGGCTCCTTTTTTTGTGCCCGCCTTACGCGAGAAATCTGCTTCCGGTGCCTATTCCCTGAATTTCTCCGCCAATTCCGCGGCGACCATGGCGTAGCGGTTGGAGTTGTTCCATTTGGTAATGGCCTGGAAGTTCGGGTAGCCGGCCACGTACCGCATGCCGCCGTCCCGCAACTCAAGGCCGACAATAGTAAGAGCCTTGTTCTCCGGGGACTGCGGCAGATCAACCCCCTGAATTTTTCTCACCTCCATGTAAGAAACAAAACCTTTCCGTCCCTGGGCATAGGCTTTTTCCAACTTCTCCCCTTTCAGCTTTTTCCCGATTTCCCGATAGATCGGGGCCTTGTAAGTCCAACCTGATCTACGGAGATAGTTGGCAATGCTGGCCAGAACATCGGGCACGGATTCCCAGACATCGCGGCGGCCATCCCCGTCAAAATCCACGGCATACGTCCGGAAACTTGAGGGGATGAACTGGGTCTGCCCGAACGCCCCGCCATAGGAACCGGTGATTGCCAGCGGATCAACCCCGTTTTCCCGGCAAAGCAGAAGATATTCTATCAGCTGCTCCCGATAGAATTTACTGCGGCGGGGATAGGCGTCAAACATGGTATTGAGGGTCTGAAACATACTGAAAGCCCCTTTATGCTTACCAAACTGGGTTTCGATCCCCCAAATGGCCACGACAACCTCCCGTTCGACCCCCAACTCTTTTTCAATCCGGCCCAGCAACTCACGGTGTTCGCAGAGAAGCCTCTTACCCTGTTCGATCATCTGCGGGGTAATAAAACGCGGCGAATACTCGAAATAGGGCTTGGCCTCCCACTGAGTATCCATGAGCGCCAGCACCCGTTTCTTGATAGTGACCCCGGCAAAGAGCCGGTCCAGCTCGCCCTGGCTGAAACCGTGCCGGATCACCAGTTCCTGGAACAACTCCTGATAGCGCGGGCTGGCAAGGTCAATGGCCTGCCCGTCCTCAACTTGCGCGGCAGGCAGCGGCGCCGGCTTAGTAGCCGGCGCTGCTGCCGGTTCGACGACCAACGGCGACGGCTCCCCCGCCCCGGCACCGGCCCCAACCAAACTCGGCGGCCGACAAGACACGAGGCCACAGGACAAAAAAAGAGACAAAATAACAAGACCTCTATGCAACATGAAAAACCTCATGGAGAAAATACCTCGAAAAATTTCTGAAAAAAGTCCTCAACCTGCCCACCGGGCAGAACATTGATCCCACCGGCCGCAGCCCTGCCGCCGCCGGTGGCAAAAACTCGGCACAGGCTGTCGGCCCCAGTACGCCGGACAAGGGGCGCACGCACACTGACCATGAAGCTGGTGTCGCCATTGTCCACCAGCAAGGCGTGGGCCAACTCAGGCTCTTCCCTGGCCTTTTCATTACTGAACACCCCAGCTATCCTGTTGGCCCATTTCTCTGCGGGAAAGACAAAAATCCGGCCATGGGCGGTTTCCCGCAGGGGCGTCACCGCATTGGCCCGCCGCAGATCATCGGCAAAACCCTGGCGCAACAGGGCAAGAAGTTCGGCCTCTTCACAAAAAAACAGGGGATCGGCATAGGGTTTCACCGCCGCATAGAGCGCCTGGGGCGGCACATGCAGATCCGCCACCTTCTGGCCGTAACCGTTGTAGTTCATCAACTCGCCCAACTCCCGCAACCGTTCCACCTGGACCTCAGCCAAATGCAGGGTAGCTGCGACCTTGCGCGCCGAAGCATGCAAATTATCGCCAAAGGCCGCAGCCACGGCCCAGGCCCGGTAACGCCCGACCAGCAGGGCATCGACCATGAGAGAGGTGCAAACCTCGGGACTAGGATTAAGGTGGGCAATCAAGTTGGGGCTGGACGGAAGGTCACCGGCGTAATGGTGATCCACATAAAAAACCCGGCAAGACTCAAGCAGTTGCAGCAAAGCTGTCCTGTTGCTGTCCAGGGAAATATCCAGCACGGTGAGTTCCGCCCCCCGCACCTGGGCCACCTGGTCAAGCAGCCGGATGTCCCGCTTGACCCCGGTCACCAGCGTGGCCTCCCGAGGCTCTGCCATGCGGAGCTGGTGCAGGGCACAGATGCCGTCCGCATCGCCGTTAAAGATATCGTAATATGCCGTGGTCATGATGCAAACGCCGCGTTGAGTTTCCCTGCCGTCCGGATCACAGAATCAGAGATTCCCCTTCCCAAGACGGGCAACCCGGCCAACAACATCAAGAGAAAAGATGAGCATCACCCGTTGGTCATCGGCAGTCCGGCTTGTCTCCAGTTCCATCATCCAACAAGCGGGTTGATAGATCAGACGAGCACGGGATTCCACCGTATGACTCTCGGAGAATGACCTGTTCAGATAGGCTGAGGCGGTGAGCGTTTCCGTAAGACGCAGCCCGACCATGCCGATCAGGTCATGGGTCGACTCTCCGAGATCGGTATAAAAATAGGGGGCAAGCATGTCACTGTCCTTCAGATACCGGTAATTGAGACCAATCGCATGCCCTCCGGCAAAACTGTACTGATTGAGCAACTCATACCGGGTCACGCCTTTCCCGTACACACTCACGTTGGTCTGATAACCAAGCGCCCAGTTCGGCACCGGATACACTGCCGTCTCGAACCTAAGATCGGACCAGTCATACCGCTTCTCTTCCAAGGACAAACCGAGACTTTCCGGGTTCTTCTGCCGCAGGTCATAGGTCTGCAAGATCTTGAACATGCCAAGATTACGATTCCATAAGCCACCACGCTCGCTGGCGCCACCACCCGCAAAGTAATTATTGAGCTGCCAGGTCAACCAATTTCTTCTCTCCAGACGATCCACGCTGTCAAAATAACTATTCAGACCCAGGGTGCCATCAAGACTTGGCAACTCCTGGGTTCGTGTTATGTATTCATACAGAAGATTGGGGCGCACCATGTGCTCAAGCCAACCCGTATTTCCCAGATCAAAATCGCGCAGGAAGATGGTCGCCATATTCGCGGTAAAATCATAGGCCTGTCTATCTTGAAAACTGTCTTGGTCCCAAGAGGAATCTCCGAAGGATTCCAGCTGGTAGGCAGTTTCCCTCACCCCACCGCTGACCTTGCCCTCAAGCCATCCACCCCGAGGCAAAAAGGTAATCAGCTTGGGATGCAAATCCAGACGCTGGGCGCCGACCCCCTCTGAACGCCAGTAATTGACGTACTCCGACTGCCAAGCAGTGCTCATCCGTGTCCCGCTGACAGGTATGCGCCCGGTAAAATCAAGCCTGGGCAACGCCTGTAAGGGGCTGGTCGTCCGGGGCAGAAAGGAATATTCCCCCGCTTCCAGCACGTCATTTCCGTTATCCGCGCCAAGCTGGATGTCATGGGCGGTATTCTGCCTGGTCCGCAGTTCGGCGCTGGCAACCATATTGGCCCAGGATTTAACCAATTGCAGAGAAGACTCCCTCTCAAAAATGGTTTCCTCCCGCAGGTCTCGACCAAACTCATCAAGAAACAGGAGATTACTCGCCGTAAACCCCATGGAGCCCTCCTTGAATTCCTGCAGGTAATCCTGGTCGGAAACAAGGTCAAGGTCAAGCCTGCCGGTCAGGTGGTCGCCGAAATCATGGTTGGCCTTACCCCGAAGCCAATATCTGTTGGTCTCTCTCCGAATAAGTCCGTCATTTTTATATTCGTTCGTGAGATCCGCGCCGTCGACAAGATCATCGTGCAGATAACTGAGCATGAATGTCCCATGAGACTCAGGCCCTTTCACATAACGGAACTCGCCGCCATACTGGAGGCCCCTGTTGGAGAGATAGCCGGGATAAAGGGTGATATCCGTGCTGGGCGAGACATTGAGAAAAACAGGCACCATGAGGCCGAACCCGCTCCGGCTGGAGTTCGACCATTCCGGGAAAAGCACGCCGCTTTCCCGCTTGGTTTTGGCAGGAAAGGTCATATATGGGGTGTAAGCCAGGGGCGCATCTTTTACATGGAAGACGGCGTTGGTCATCTGGGCCATGCCGTCTACGGTGAGCTTGGTCGTGGAGCTGGTAAACGACCAGGGGGGGCTTTTGCCAGCTTCGGGTTTGCAGGCGGTAGCCCAGCCTTTTTTCAGGGTATAGCTGAATTCCCCAGTTTTTACGACCTCTTCCCCGGTGACAAACATGTGGGTTTCGGCCATGAAGATGGTGAAATCCGTGAAGGTGCCGGTCTCGGTCTCAAGATCCATATCCGCGCTGTTGGCGGTTATTTCGTCTGCGCCCGAGAGGATGTAGACATTGCCTCGGGCCTTGATCGTGCCGCGCTCCTTATCATAACGAGCCCAGTCCGCCCTGATGAACATCCCGCCTGGTCCCTGGCCCTTGGGCCGAATCACGATAACATTGCCCTCGGCCAGAGTACTGTCCGGGTCATTGAGATGGACCAGGCTGTCCGCCGTAATCTCCCAGGGAATAGGCCGAGCCGAGGCCGGAGCGGGACCTTGGCCGACCAGGGCGGCCAGGGTCACCACAATGCTGCACAGGACGCCGCCTGGAGTTATCCGTCTGTCTGCCATATCTTCCCCGTCAGGAACGAGGCAAGGCGGAGGCTGCATTTCAGCTCCCCGCTCTGCCATTGCCCTTAATCCGCCTACCGGTTGCAGGCATCATCTCTCAGAACCGCGCCGGTGCTGCCGGAGGTCACCATCCTGGCATAACGGGCCACGTAGCCGGTGGTGATCTTCGGCGCTGGCGGCTGCCAATTGTGCTGCCGCTGGGTCAGAATCCCTTCCGCCAGTACCAACTCAATGGACTTGTGCCGGATATCAATGGTGATCTTATCGCCTTCCTCAACAAAGGCAATGGGTCCGCCATCCGCCGCTTCCGGCGAAACATGGCCGATACAGGCCCCTTGGGTTCCGCCGCTGAAACGGCCATCGGTTATCAGGGCCACGCTCTTGCCAAGCCCCATGCCGACAATGGCCGAGGTCGGGGAGAGCATCTCCGGCATGCCGGGTCCGCCTTTGGGGCCGCAGTAGCGAATGACCACCACATCACCGGCCTTGATCTTGCCGCCCAAAATAGCTGCCTGGGCTTCGTCTTCGGATTCGAACACCCGGGCCGGACCGCTGTGCTTGAGCATCTCTTCCGCCACTGCCGATTGCTTGACCACGCAACCGTCCGGAGCCAGATTCCCGTAGAGCACGGCGATGCCGCCGAATGGGTGGTATGGTTCATCCACGGGCCGGATGATGTCGGCATCCCGCACCCGGACCTTTTCCAGATTCTCGCCCAGGGTCTTGCCGGTAACGGTCATGACCTCCAGATTAAGCCCTGCCTCGGTGTTGATCAATTCACGCATCACCGCCGGTACTCCTCCAGCCTCGTCCAACTGCTGTAGACTGTGCGGCCCGCCGGGAATCAAGCTACAGAGATGGGGCACCCGCTCGCTCACCTCATTGAACAGGGCCAAAGGCAAATCCACCCCAGCCTCGCGGGCAATGGCGGGCACATGCAGGACAGTGTTGGTGGAGCAACCCAGGGCCATGTCGATGGCCATGGCGTTTTCAAAGGCCGCGCGGGTAGCGATATCCCGCGGCCGGATATCCTCGGCCAGCAGGTGCATCACCGCCATGCCTGCCTCCTTGGCCAGCCTGATCCGGGCCGCAGCCACCGCAGGAATGGTGCCGTTGCCCGGGAGGCCAAGGCCAATGGCCTCGGTGAGGCAGTTCATGGAATTGGCAGTAAACATCCCGGCGCAAGAACCGCAGCCAGGGCAGGCGTGATCTTCAAGTTCGTCCAGCTCTTCCACGCTCATGGTCTCGGCCTTCACCCGGCCAACCCCTTCAAACACGCTGACCAGATGCACGTCCTTGCCACGAAAACGTCCAGTGAGCATGGGGCCCCCGCTCACCATGATGGCCGGGATATTGACCCGCAGCATGGCCATGAGCATGCCGGGCGTCACTTTGTCGCAGTTGGGAATCAACACCATGGCGTCAAAGGGGTGGGCCGTGGCCATGATCTCCACCGAGTCGGCGATGATCTCGCGACTGGCCAGGGAATACTTCATGCCCTTATGGTTCATGGCCAGACCATCGCAGACCCCGATGGTCCCGAAGGCGATTGGGGTGCCCCCGGCAATACGAATCCCGGTTTTCACCGCCTCCACAATCTTATCAAGATGCATATGGCCGGGAACGATCTCGCTGTGGGCATGCGCAATCCCGATCAGAGGCCGCCTGATTTCCTCGTTGGTATACCCCATGGCCTTCAACAAGGAACGATGCGGCGCCCGCTCCACCCCTTTCCGTAATGCATCACTGCGCATCTTTTTCATAGATAGATTCCCATAAATTGTCCTGAATTTTTCATGCCTTCATCAAGAAGGGTAAATTCTAGCAGGCAGCCGCCTGCTGTCAAGGCAAAAGTCTCCTGCGGTCAAATTTGGCGAGCAACACGCTTACCAAAATCGCGCGTAACGTTTTGGTGAATTCAAATTGCATGTGCACCATATGAGCAGCCATCCAGAATACTTCATTTGGGCGAAGTCCCGAATAAAGGGGACGCCATAGGCATTTAAGGATTCAAGACAATGCAAAATATCGAACTGATATCCCAGCCGGGGCTTTTGGCTCAAGATAGAAACGAGCCTGGACTGAAGGTTACCCCTCATCCTGTCGCAAGCGCAAATACAGCTCTCGCCCGACCCAGGCGTCGGTGGCGGCATACTGAATCTGGGCCGGGGCCAAAACGTCTCTGGCCCAGTTTGAGGTCTGGGCTCCTTTGGCGATGCGAAAACCCAGCAGCACCGCCGCCATCCCTCGTAAACCGTGATTTTTGATCTCGGCCTTCTTCGCGAGGTTGCCAAGATCCACAAAACCTGCCGGTCTGAACTGGGCCAGATGGTGCAGCTCTTGGAGATCATATGCCAAGGAGACCCCCGCCTTGATCACCTTGGGGTCGGCAAGAATTTCGCGCAGGGAAATGGGCAGGCCGAGCTGTTTCAGCTGAAAGAGGTAGACCTCGTTTTCCCCGGCCAGCTGCAGGAGCGAGGGCAAGTAACTTTCTCCCTTGTGGTAGGCGGGTCGGGTTTCCGTGTCAAAGCCGAGGATAGTTTCATTAGCCAGGGCGCGGACCGCCTGGCTCAACTCCTCTGCCGTGCGGACCACGTGGACCGGCCCCTCCCATCTCCGCACGGGACAGGTGTTAATTTCTTCCTTGGTCATCCGCTGGGCAAAGCCAGGACGATGGTCAGTGATGTGCATGGAGTCTATATACGGGAACCACCGCTGGCTTGGGAAGGCTTTTTCTCGGGAAGCAATGATTCCCGCCCTCAGGCCGCTAGCTTTTCCGTGGCGATTGGCGTATAATTTGCAGCATGGAATATCTTCACCCCCTTACGCACATCGTCTTGTCGAAGATTGAACCGACACATGAATATCCATGGCGTGGCTGGGCACTCCGCAGGTACGGTGAATGAAAATAACGGATAATCCTCGCCAGGTGAAACGCCCTTCCCCTGCCGCCAATACGGATTCTTTCATTTTTCTGGATGCGCGTGGAAAACGCTGGCCCAGGCTCCGACTCTTCCTGTTTGTCGCGGGGCTTCTTCTGTTTGTCGGGATGATCCTCTTCGCGCAGACCCTATTGCTCCCCTCGCAGCTTACCCTCCCCCCCGCAGTGCAGCAGCTCAAGTCCCGGCTCAAGAGCTTACAAACCAAGGAACATCAGGCCGGACAGCTGGCGACCAGGCCGTTGTGGCGAAATTTTGCCAAAGGCAATAGCAGCGGCGCGGCGACCTTCCCGTTCATGATGGATCAATCAGGTGTTGTTTCTTCCTTTAAAAAAACACCGGGGCCGGGACTCGCCTATGTTCAGGAGATCCGGTTGGGTTTTTATGAAAGTTGGGACCCAGGCAGCTTTGATTCCCTCAAGGCCAACGCCGATAAATTGACCCACCTCTGCCCGGACTGGCTCACCATTGAGGATGGCCGCGGGAACATCAAGGCGGTTACAGAACAAAAAGTCCTTGCCTTGGTGAAGGATCGGGGCCTTGTCGTGCTGCCGCTTCTCCGCAACATGGGCGGCGAAGGGGCCTGGCTCCCCGAGGCGGTTGAAGGGCTGGTCAACGGGCCCGCTGCCAGACAAGATCAATTTGTCGCCAACCTCAAAGGGCACCTGAAGGCCATGGGCGCGGGCGGGGTCGTTATCGATTGGGAACAGGTTGATCCTTCCTATCGGGGCGCCATGACCGCTTTACTACACAGGATTGCTTTGGCGCTCCATGCCGAAGGAATGGAATTGTGGCTCTGCGTGCCCATGGGCCGGGAGCTGAAGGTTCTTGACCTGGATACCCTGGCCGAACATGTCGATCACTTCGTCGCCATGCTCCATGACGAGAATTCCGAGTCCGACCCGCCAGGGCCGATTGCCTCAGCGGAATGGTTCAATGGCTGGCTCGAGACCATTATTGAATACGGGGAATCGTCACAGTGGGTGCTGGCCCTTGGCTCCTATGGCTATGATTGGACCGAGGGGGAAAAGGAGGCGGAAACCGTTCGCTTTCAGGATGTGATGAGTCGAGCAGGCCGCTCTTCGCTCAGTTCCTGTGATTTTGACGCCCCGACCTATAATCCGCATTTCGTTTACGAGGACTCAGGCGCACCCCATACCCTCTGGTTTTTGGACGCAGTTACCTTCTTGAACCAGCTCAAAGCCGGAAGAGCGCAGCATGTCGGGGGTGTTGCCATCTCGCGGCTTGGTACGGAGGACCCCGGCATCTGGCAAGCTCTGAAGCTGGATACCACCAAATCCCTTACCAGGGCGAATCTCGCGACCCTGGAGACCATTCGGCCCGGCGCGGCCATAGCCCATATCGGCAGGGGAAATTTCATCACCATGGCGGATGAACGCGGTGATGGGGCGCGACGGCTTATGCTTGATAGAAACGCTGATCCCGAGCCCCAGATGATTGCCCGCTATGAGAAATTCCCCAGCTACCTCACCATCGTGCATCAGGGCAGGGGGGCAAAGGATTCCGTGGTCATCACCTTTGATGACGGCCCGGATCCCAAGTGGACCCCGAAGATCCTCGATATTCTCAAGGACAAGGGGGTGAGCGCCACGTTCTTCATGGTTGGCGCGAACATGGAGAAATATCCCGACCTTGTCCGGCGCATCGTCCGCGAGGGCCATACGGTGGGAAGCCACACCTATACCCACCCGAATATCGCCCTGGTCTCCGAAGAGCGGGCCTACCTGGAGTTCAATGCAACCCAGCGGTTGATCGAGGCCATAACCAATCATTCCACCATTCTCTTCCGACCGCCCTATAACGCGGACACCAACCCCCATGACCCGGAAGAGCTGGTCCCCATCAAGCTTGCCCAAAAACTTGGCTACATCACGGTGACCGAGGATATCGACCCGGAAGACTGGGCACAGCCAGGGGTTGCGGCCATGGTTGAGAACGTCAAAAGGGGGCGCCAGCAAGGCGGGAATATCGTTTTACTCCATGATGCGGGCGGGGATCGGCGCCAGACCATTGAGGCGTTGCCCAAAATCATCGATTACCTACAGGCCAGGGGGGACAACATTATCAGCCTGTCCGCCATGCTTGGGATTCCGCTGGCGCAGTTGATGCCGCCGGTTCCCCAGAATCAGCGGTCCATGAACCGGGTGGTGAGCGAAAGCGGGTTCAAGGCCATCCATGCGGTGGCGGAATTTTTTTGGGCCTTTATGATTGTGGCCACCGCTCTGGTTGTGGCCAGGACCTTGAGCGTGGCCTGGCTGGCGATCAGGAGCCGAAGGGCCGGCGAGGCCGGGCTGCCGGCTCCTGACGCATGGCCGCCGGTGAGCATCCTGATTGCCGCCTATAATGAAGAAAAGGTTATCGCCCAAACACTGCGGGCATTATTGGACAGCACCTACCCCGGCGAGATCGAGGTGGTGGTGGTCGATGACGGTTCAGGGGACACAACCGCCGAAATCGTAGCCGGGATGGCGCACAGCGAGGGGCGCCTCCATCTGCTCCGGCAAATTAATCTTGGCAAGGCCATGGCCTTGAAAACCGGATTTGACGCGGTTCGCCACGAGATTGTGGTCAGCCTGGATGCCGATACCCAATTTGCCCCCGACACCATTGCCGAGCTTGTCCGGCCTTTTGCCGACCCGGCAGTGGCTGCGGTTTCAGGGCGGGCCAGAGTTGGCAATCCCAAAACGCTTGTCGCCCGGTTCCAATCCCTTGAATATACCTGCGGCTTTAATCTGGATCGTCGGGCCTATCACCTGCTCAACTGCATCACCGTGGTGCCGGGGGCGGTCAGCGCCTTCAAGAAGAGCGCGGTCTTCGCGGCCGGCGGGATCAGTACCGATACCCTGGCAGAGGATACCGACCTCACCTTGAGTCTGCACAAACGAGGACTGAGGATTTGTTATGCCCCCAGGGCCGTGGCCTGGACCGAGGCGCCGGAAACCATCCGGGCCTTTGCCAAGCAGCGGTTCCGCTGGGCTTTCGGCACCTTGCAGTGTCTGTGGAAACACCGGGAGATGTTGTTCGATGTAAAATACAGGGCGCTGGGCTGGTTCAGTCTGCCAAGCGCCTGGTTTTTCAATATTCTGTTGGTGGCGCTCGGCCCGATTATCGATGCAATCCTGCTCTTCTCGCTGCTGATGAGTCCGGCCAACAATATTCTCTATTTTTATTTCTTGGTCTTTTTAGGGGCCGACCTGCTGCTGGCCGCAGTTGCCTGTCTCATCGAAAGGGAGCCGTTATCCCAGATCTGGCTGGTCCTGCCCATGCGGTTCATCTATCGGCCGGTGTTGAGTTATGCGGTATTACAGGCCATCGTCAAAGCGAGCAAAGGTGTGTTGGTCGGCTGGGGCAAACTCGACCGTACCGCCTCGGTCACCTATAAAGTTTGAAGAAAAGGCAGGGATCATGAAGGCAATGCTTACCAGAGGTTCAAGCGCCGGAAAGAAAACCGTTCTTGGCTGTATCGCTGTTGTGCTCTTCTCTTTGGCTCTAGGTGCGGGCTGCCAACATGAGGAGGCCGCCAGGGCCAAAAACCAAGGCCCGCAAGAACTCATAATGCCCGGCAAAGGGGCCTACACCGGGGCGTATGTGGATTTCGGCGAGGGTGAGGACAATGTCACCTTTGATGCCATAATCGCTTTTGAAAAAATGACCGGCAAGCATCTTGCCGTTGTGGCCTTTGGTAATTTCTGGGGCGAACAGGCCTTCCCCACAAAAACGGTACGCATCGTTTCGGGATATGGGGCGATCCCATTGATCTATTGGTCACCATGGGACCGGCCCTATGATGAAAACCACGGGCCCGACCGGTTTAACCTGCCCGATATCCTGGCGGGCAAGTGGGATACCTATATCGACCAATGGGCGGATGCGGCCCGAATCTACGGAAAACCCATGCTGGTGGCCTGGGGGGTCGAGATGAACGGCACCTGGTTTCCCTGGTCAGGTATTTATTACGGGGGGAGTAAGGTTATCGGCCAGAAAGACGGCCGGCCCATCTATGCCGGGCCTGAGCTGGTGAAGCAGGCTTACCGCTATGTGGTTGATCGGGTCCGGGCGCGGAAGGCGGACAATATCCTCTGGGGTTTTCAGGCCAACCATTATACCATGCCCCATGCGCCATGGAACATGATGGCCAATTACTATCCCGGAGCGGGCTATGTGGACTGGCTGGGTTTAAGCGTTTACGGAAAAATGCTCAAATCGGAGGACTGGAACTCTTTTGATCACGTGATGGATGCCCCTTATCAGGAAATCTGTCAGCTGGACCCGCAAAAGCCTGTGATCTTGGCGGAATGGGGCGTGGGGGAGTTTCCCCCGGACAACAAGGCCGAATTCATCACCAAGACCTTCGCTGATTTACCGACAAAATACCCTAGGGTCAAGGCTGCGGTTTATTGGCATGAGCGTTGGGAAAACACGGACGGAAGCTACAGCAATCTCCGGGTCAATTCCTCCCCCGAGGCCCTTGACGCCTACCGAGGCGGGGTAGCTGACCCGTACTGGCTCGATCGCCCGCAATTTCGTTTGCGCGCAAAACCTCCGGCCCCTCCCTGAAGGCAGTGAATGCCTGTCCACAACCCAGGCCTACCATCCCATATTTTCCTTGACTTCATTTTTGAAACAACCGTAGTCTTTTGAGAGAAACAGGAGTCTGCCGGGGTGTTCCACTAAAAACACCGAGAAGATCAGGGAGAAAAAAATGCAACCATGCGATTTTGTCTTATTCGGAGCCCTTGGCGATCTGGCCACCCGGAAGCTGATCCCTTCGCTTTACCAACTGGACAAGGCCGGACTCCTTGAGCCGGGGCTGCGAATTGTCGGGGTGGCGCGCAAGGAGTTGGCCGCCGCCGAGTATGTTGCCATGGCCAGGGAAAGCCTGGCAACCTTCATGAAGGAAGAGGTGAATGGTCAGGTCTGGGAGCGGTTTGCCGGGCGTCTGCGCTATGTGCCCATGGATCTTGCCAACCATGATCAATACAACAAGCTCTGCGAGATTATTGATCCGGTCCAACGAGTGTTGGTCAACTACTGCGCCGTGCCGCCCTCCATCTACGGCGACATCTGCAAGGGCTTGGCCCAGGCCGGGCTGATCACGGAGCAGACCAGGGTGGTGCTGGAAAAACCCCTGGGCACCGATCTGGCCTCCTCAAAGGTCATCAACGACGCGGTGGCCGAGTTTTTTAAGGAAGGACAGGTCTACCGGATCGACCATTACCTGGGCAAGGAAACGGTGCTCAATCTGGTGGCCCTGCGCTTCGCCAACTCCATCTTCACCACCAACTGGGACAACACCACCATCGACCATGTGCAGATCACCGTGGCCGAGGAGGTGGGAATCGAGGGCCGCTGGGGGTATTTCGACAAGTCCGGCCAACTCCGCGACATGGTGCAGAACCACCTTTTGCAAATCCTTGCTCTGGTGGCCATGGAGCCGCCGGTCACTCTCGGCAGCGAGAGCATCCGCAACGAAAAACTCAAGGTGCTCAAGGCCCTGCGTCCCATCACCCGCGACAACGTCGAGGAAAAAACCGTCCGGGGCCAGTACAGCGCCGGATTTCTCAAGGGCGGGCCGGTACCGGGCTACCACGAGGAGGAAGCAGGCAACCCCAGAAGTTTCACGGAAACCTTTGTCGCCCTCCGGGTGGATATCGACAACTGGCGCTGGGCCGGGGTGCCTTTCTATCTGCGGACCGGCAAACGCCTGACCAAAAAGCTCTCCGAGGTGGTGGTCTATTTCAAGCGGCTACCCCACAACATCTTCCGGGAAAGCTACAAGAACCTGCCTTCCAACAAGCTGATCATCCGTCTCCAGCCCAATGAAGGGGTAGAGATCGAGATGCTGAACAAGGTGCCGGGCATTGGCTCGGGGCTCAAGCTGCAACGAACCACCCTTGATTTGAGTTTTTCCGAGGCCTTTCAGGCGGATCATGTTGCCGATGCCTACGAACGCCTGCTCCTAGCCGCCCTGGAGGGAAGCCAATCCCTTTTTATTCGGCGAGACGAGGTGGAGCAGGCTTGGACCTGGGTCGATTCCATCCAGGATGCCTGGCAGGCCAGCAACGATGCACCCATGCCCTATCCGGCAGGCACCTGGGGGCCGGTGGCCTCGGTGGCGCTTATGGCACGGGATGGGAGAGCCTGGGATGAATAAAGGGAGGCCTGAATTCAAGGAGTTCAAAGATTCCGCCACCCTGGGGGCGGTGCTGGCCGCCCAGATTGCCCAGCTGCTGCGGGCCGGAATCAGGGAGCGGGGCAAGGCCAGTCTGCTGGTGTCCGGCGGCTCTACCCCGGTGCCTTTTTTCGCGGCCCTTTCGGAGCTGACGCTTGACTGGAAACAGGTGACGATCACCCTGGCGGACGAACGCTGGGTGGACCCTGCTGCTGCGGACAGCAATGAACATCTGGTGCGGCAACATCTTTTGCAAAATCGGGCGGCAGCGGCTCGCTTCGTAGGCCTCAAAACCGCGGCGGCCACGGCCGTGCAAGGCGAAAAGGAATGCACCGACCGTCTTGCCTTGCTGCCGAGGCCCTTTGACGTGCTGATTTTGGGCATGGGCAACGACGGCCATACCGCCTCGCTGTTTCCTCAGGCGGCTCGGCTTGGCGAGGCTCTTGCCCTAGACTCCGGCCAGCTCTGTATGGCCATCAACCCGCCAGCCGCCCCCCACGAACGGATGACCCTCACCCTGCCCGCCCTGCTGCAAAGCCGCCGGATCATCCTGCACCTTGTCGGGCCAGGCAAGCGCGATGTGTACGAAAGGGCGCTGGCCAACGGACCGGTGGCTGAGATGCCCATCCGGGCGGTGCTGGGCCAGACCACCTCGCCGGTTACGGTTTTTTGGGCCCCATGAAAAAGGAGCAGTCATGAACAGCATCGTCGAAAAGGTTACCGACCGGATCATCAACCGCAGCCTGGCCCATCGCGAAAATTATCTGCGCCATATGGAGTGGGCCAGGGTGACCGGGCCGTTTCGGCACCAGCTACCGAGCAGCAATCTGGCCCATGGTCTGGCGGTCTGCCAGGACGGTGCATGCCAAGCTCTGCGGGGAGGAGAAGCGCCGAATATCGCTATCATCACCTCGTACAACGACATGCTCTCGGCCCACCACACCTACGAGCACTACCCGGCCATGATCAAGAAGGCCGTGGCCGCAGCGGGCGGCACGGCCCAGGTGGCCGCAGGGGTGCCCGCCATGTGCGACGGGGTCACGCAGGGCGAGCCGGGCATGGATTTGAGTCTGATCAGCCGGGACGTCATCGCCATGTCCACGGTGATCGGCTTGTCCCACAACGTGTTTGACGGCGCCCTGCTCCTGGGAATCTGCGACAAGATTATGCCGGGCCTTCTGATGGGGGCCTTGCAGTTCGGGCATCTGCCCATGATCCTGGTGCCGGGTGGGCCCATGCGCTCGGGGCTCTCCAATCGGGAAAAGGCCCAGGCCAGGGAGCAGTTCGCCCAGGGCAAGATCAGCAAGGAGGAGATGCTGGCCGTGGAGTGCGCCTCCTACCACGGGACCGGGACCTGCACCTTTTACGGCACGGCCAACAGCAACCAGTTGATCGCCGAGATCATGGGCTTGCACCTGCCCGGCGCTTCCTTTGTCAACCCGGATGACCCGCTGCGCGAGGCGTTGACCAATGCGGCATCGGCACGGGTGTGCGAGCTGACCCATCTGGGGGAAAACTATACCCCGCTAGGCTGGGTGGTGAGCGAACGGTCAGTGGTCAACGGCATCGTCGGGCTGTTGGCCACGGGCGGCTCCACCAACCAAACCATGCATCTGGTGGCCATTGCCAGGGCTGCCGGGATCAGGATCAACTGGGATGATTTTTCCGAGCTTTCCGAAGCGGTGCCGCTCCTGGTGCGGATTTACCCCAACGGCCCCGGCGACATCAATAGCTTCCAGGCCGCGGGCGGCATGGCGGTGCTGATTGGCGAGCTGCTAGCCGGGGGGTTCCTCCACAACGAGGTGATGACCGTGGCCGGTGAGGGGTTGGAACGGTACACCCAGGCCCCGGTGTTGGTGAATGGCAAACCCCAATGGTCCGTAGGGTTGGGGAAATCGTTGGAGCCCGAGGTCATCGCTTCGGTGGCCCAGCCGTTTTCCCCCACCGGCGGGCTCAAGGTGCTGGACGGCAATCTCGGGAGGGCGGTGATCAAGGTCTCCTCCCTGGCGGACGGCGCGGCCACCAAAATCGAGGCCCCGGCCATGGTGTTCCACACCCAGGCCGGATTGGAAGATGCCTTCCGGGCAGGCAAGCTGGACCGTGATCTCGTGGCGGTTATCCGCTTTCAGGGACCACAGGCCACGGGTATGCCCGAGCTGCACAAGCTGATCACCCCGCTGGCTGTGGTCATGGGGAGGGGCTTTCGGGTGGCCATGGTCACCGACGGCAGGCTTTCCGGGGCTTCTGGTAAGGTGCCCGCCGCCATCCATGTGACCCCGGAGGCGTTGTGCGGCGGGTTGCTGGCCAAGGTGCAGGACGGGGATATGATTCGGATCGATGTTGCGGCCGGGAGTTTGGAGTTGCTGGTGGATGCGGCGGAGCTTGCCAAGCGGGAGTATGCCGAGGCCGAGCTTGGGGAGCAGCGGTATGGGGTGGGGAGGCAGATTTTTGCTGCCTTGCGCAGTGATCTGCTGGGGGCCGAGGAAGGGGCGAGTTCGTTGTTCACCTATGTTCATGAGAAGTGTAAGGTGAATTTTTCGGTGGAGCGGTAGGGGTGGCGGATGTCCTGTGTTCTTGATATCTGTGTAAGATTGACATAATGTAACATATAATCTACAGTGAGCCATGCCGGAAACGACATACTGTCTTGAGTACTATGCCGACGAGAAGGGAAAAGAACCTTTCCGGGACTGGCTTTACGGGCTTCGTGATCGTGCAGCCTTCGCCCGGATTACCGTCCGTCTCGACCGGGTGGAACTCGGGAATTTTGGTTTCTGCAAAAGCGTCGGTAATGGCGTGTTCGAGTTGAAAATTGATTATGGCCCTGGATATCGCGTTTACTACGCCATCAGCGGTAAGACCGTTGTCCTGTTGCTCCTTGGTGGTGATAAGTCAACCCAGGCCAAGGATATTGAGACGGCAAAAGCATACTGGGCCAGCCACCGGGAGAGAATATCATGAGAGAAATGACGCATTATGAAAAAGATTTGAGTGAATGGTTGAAAGACCCTGACAATGCCGCCGAATACCTTACCGCCTCCATTGAAGAGGGGGATAAAGACGCCATGCTGCTGGCCTTGCGTCGGATAGCCCAAGCCCAGGGAGGCATGGCCTCGGTCGCGGAAAAAGCCCAGGTGCCGCGAGAAAGCCTCTACCGGGCGCTTTCGCTCCGGGGCAATCCGGCCCTGTCGAATCTTCTGGCCATCCTGCACGGCATGGGGCTGAAAATAACCATCCAGCCGGAAAAAAGGGTCGCCGCAGCGTAAATTTGGCCGCATTTTTCCCGCTGCTCAGCGGGAAAAATGCATGAAATCATGGGCGTCCCGTTTTTGTTCCTTTTCGGATAATCGCATAGTTGTGTGCCAAAATATGAGGAAGCAACCTTATGACTACAGGAGAATGGATTTCATTGAGTTCTGGCATTGGTGCAATGAGTGCTGCCCTAGTTGCCCTATTTACATTGCTGGAATTATCTCGGCAGAGAAAATCTACTTACAAGCCCGACTTATGTGTCCTGAAAAATCGATTTAATATAAAGCTTGGCCTAGTTGGGAAGATGTCGTCTTTGCCATTTGCCATTGATTGGGTGCCGCAAGGACTATCTCAGCTAGAAACAGCCACATGGGCTACGATTCATATCGTAAATGTTGGTTTTGGCGTAGCAAAAGAAGTTAAAGCAAAATGGAAATTTGATTCTAATACGATTATAGATGAAGTAAATAATTTGGCACAACAGACATTTCAAACTTTTTTCCTAGTTGAAAAAGATTCATTTCTTTCAATTATGTCAGAAGGAAAAGGCGTTTATAGTGCGAACAATAAGATGGATTATTTTCAATTCGAATATCTATTGCCAATTGCCAATCAACCAAATGGGCATGACATTTTTCTGCCGCCATCTTATGTTCTATTAGTTTCCGCCTATCTATCACTTTGCGCAAAAGCAAAGCGATCATTTTCTGAGATTAAAGTTCCTGCAATAGAGCTTGAGCTATCTTATGCTGATATAGGAAAAGAAAAACATAATTCTAAGCACAAGCTTGAAGGTAATATAACCGTTATGACCCAACCTGTTGATGATGAATCTCTTGCGCATTTTGAGGTGGAATACGTCGAAATCGCATGACCAAGAGGGGCAAAGGGGGGCGTTGTTGATTCGTTGATTGACTAAGGCATGGGAACACACGGGGACGTGCTTATAAAACATGTTCGCCATCGTGATGGCATGTTGCGAGGGAGTCAAGGATGGCGCTTATAAGAAACTGGAAGATGGAGCCTGCCGAGGTCTTCGCACAGGGGCAGGTGGTGCCGGTCATGGTGATTAAGGACCTCGCCCACGCGGTGCCGTTGGCCCGCGCTCTGGTGGCCGGCGGGATCAGGGTGCTGGAGATTACCCTGCGGACTCCGGTTGCGGTTGAGGCCATCCGGGAGATTGCCCGGGCGGTGCCGGAGGCGGTGGTGGGGGCTGGGACCGTGACTTCTGTCGAGGATCTTGCGGCGGTGAGCGAGGCTGGGGCGGTTTTTGCCATCAGTCCGGGGCTTACCCCGGAGCTGCTGGACGGTGCCAATCAGGGGGATATTGCCCTGATTCCCGGCATTGCCACGGTTTCCGAATTGATGATCGGGTTGCAGCGGGGCTACGATCATTTCAAGTTTTTTCCCGCCGAGGCGGCGGGCGGTATTGCCATGCTCAAGGCCATTGCCGGGCCGTTTCCCAAGGTGACCTTTTGTCCGACCGGCGGGATTGGTTTGGGGAATTATCGTGAGTATTTGGCGTTGGGGAATGTGGCTTGTGTGGGTGGTTCCTGGGTGGCCCCTGCCGAGGCGGTGGCCCAGGGCGATTGGGCTCGCATCAGTCAGTTGGCTCGCGAGGCTGTTGAGATGGCAGGAAAATAGCGTTTCTCCCTCGCAGTCTCTTCTGTTCATTTCTTTGCTTGCCCAAAGAAACGAACCAAAGAAAGGGCCCCCTGTGTCCCTTGTCCCGCCGTTGGCGGGAGTCCCTGCGCTCCTCGATGCTGCCGGGGCTTTGCAAACTCGCTACGCTCAAACAGTGCAAATCCCTTTTTCGGCAGCCTCTCCGGTGCTCGGCTGCGGGCCAATGGGGTTTTTAACTGCCACTACAACTACAGACTCAACGCCGCCTCTCCATTACTCAGCGATTCCCGCAGTTCCATCACCTCCGCACTTTCCAGATAATCATCAAAATCCATTCTCTTGTCGATGATCCCGTTGGGGAGGATTTCGATGATCCGGTTGGCGGTGGAGGCGACCATCTGGTGGTCGTGGGAGGCGAAGAGGATCACTTCCGGGAAGGCGATCAGGCCGTTGTTTAAGGCGGTGATCGATTCCAGGTCCAGGTGGTTGGTGGGCTCGTCCAGGATCAGGGCGTTGGCTCCGGTGAGCATCATCCGGGAGAGCATGCAGCGCACCCGCTCGCCGCCCGAGAGCACGCTGGTTTTTTTCAGAGCCTCTTCTCCGGAGAACAGCATCTTGCCCAGGAATCCCCGGGCGAAGTTTTCTCCCTCGCTGGGCGGGGTGTACTGGCTCAGCCACTCCACCAGGGTCATCTCCTTGTCGAAAAAGGCGCTGTTTTCCTTGGGGAAGTAAGAGGTGGACATGGTGATTCCCCAGCGGAAACTGCCGCGATCCGGGGCCATCCCCTCGGTGAGGATTTCAAAAAGGGCGGTCTTGGGCACGGAGTTGGCGCCGATGAAGGCGATTTTATCGCCCTTGTGGACCGTGAGGTTGAAGTCGTTTAAGACCGTGACCCCGTCGAGTTCCTTGCCCAACCCGGTAACTTCGAGAATGATGTCGCCGCAGGGCCGTTCGGGCTTGAAGACCACGAAGGGGTATTTGCGCGACGAGGAGGGCATGTCCTCAATGGTCAGCTTGTCCAGCAGCTTTTTGCGCGAGGTGGCCTGTTTGGCCTTGGAGGCGTTGGAGGAGAAGCGCTGGATAAAGTCGGTGAGTTCCTTGGCCTTGGCCGTAGTCTTCTTGTTTTCGTCCTGCTTCTGTTTGACGAAGAGCTGGCTGGCCTGGTACCAGAAATCGTAGTTGCCCACGTAGACCCGGATCTCGCCAAAGTCGATGTCGGCGATATGGGTGCAGGCCTGGTTCAGGAAATGACGGTCATGGGAGACGATGATCACCGTGTTCTGGAAGCGGAAGAGAAAATCCTCCAGCCAGGTGATGGACTTGAGGTCCAGATGGTTGGTGGGCTCGTCCAGCAGCAGGACGTCCGGGTTGCCGAACAGGGCCTGGGCGAGCAGCACCCGCACCTTGTCGCCGCCCTCCAGCTCCTTCATCTTCTTTTCGCGGAACTCCTCGGGGATGCCGAGCCCCTTGAGTAAAACGGCTGCTTCTGATTCCACCTCGTAGCCGTTCATCTCGGCAAACTCCGCCTCGATATCCCCGGCCCGGATGCCGTCCGCTTCGCTGAGCTCCGGCTTGGCGTAGAGCGCCTCCCGTTCGTGCATCAGTTCGTAGAGCTGTTTATGGCCCATGACCACCGTGTCGAACACGGTTTCCTCGTCAAAGGCGAAGTGGTCCTGGCGCAGCATGGCGATCCGCTCCTTGGGGCCGACCACGATCTCGCCCTTGTCCGCTTCCTTTTCTCCGGCCAGGATCTTGAGGAAGGTGGATTTGCCGGAGCCGTTGGCGCCGATGAGGCCGTAGCAGTTGCCTGGGGCGAACTTGATGTTGACGTCCTTGAAGATAATCCTTTTCCCGTAGGAGAGGGCGATATTGACTGCGGTGATCATGATGGTTCCTTGGGTGCAATGAAGGTAGAATCAGCAGCACCGCATCTGCGGCACGGCTGCATGGTTACAAAACATGGGTATTTTCGGCACCCTTTGTGGAGATAAGGGGCACTGACTCTTGCAAACCGCTCTATATACTGCAAATGGCTGTAAATGACAATGGCGGATGCAGGTAACGATACGAATATGGGTGTTTTTGCGAGGGACGCCGCCGTTGTTCGGGCTGTCGCGGCCCTACTGTCTCCTGGGACGTCAGGCCCAAGCATGCCTGTTGATTCCCCTTGACAGTCCTGGGAAATTTTTTGTATTATTTCAGGACGATCCAGCCTGGGTAGGTGTTTTTCAAAGGAGCGCAGCGCCGCTGCCAACGCAGGGGACGGCTGGCGCCTATTCCCCTGGAATCCCCCAACGGGTTTGCCCCTGTTTCCCCTTCTGCCGACATACGGACCCAGAGAACGCAGTGACTATCTTGCCAACCATTCCCACGCAGAAATGGCTTTTCCGCGGCGCCGCGCTTCTGCTCGCTGCCACCATCGGAGCCCTAGGCTTTTATATTTTTTGTTCCTACCAAGCTTTCTTTAACTCCGACGCGGCTATTGCCAATATCCTGGCGGAAGAAATCGTCCGCTCCGGGGAGTTTTTCCCAAAAACCTGGTGGTACGTCAACAATGACCTCTGGGTGTTTTACAAACATCTGCTACTGATCCCCTGGGTCATGGCCGGAGAAAACAGCTTCTTTGCCCATGGGGTTTCCGTTGCCCTAGTGATCGGGATCACCATGCTGGTGCTTGCCTCGCTCCTCAGGGCGCTGGGGCTCTCAAGGACAGCAGCCGTGATGGGCTGTGTCCTCATCGGCATGGGTTATTCCCCCATGTATCTGCGGGAGGTTTACGGCGAGGCCGCCTATACCTGGTACTTTGCCTTTATCCTCTCCTTCCTTCTCCTCTGGCTCCGCACCAATCGACCGGATTCGGGAAGGTTTGCAAAACCGGCCCTGTTCAGCCTCCTGCTCGCCCTACTGTATCTCGTGGTGATCGAAAATCCGGTGCGTTTTCTGATTTACTACATCGCCCCGTTTTCAGGCGCGTTTCTGGTGCTGCTCTATGCGGAGCGAGAGGCGTTGCTCGACCGCGGCAAAGGTGCCTGGCTGGCGGCGCTTTCCCCCAAGCTCATTCCCACCGCAGCCATTTTTGCCGCGCTTCTACTGGGAGTGCTTTCCCACAATCTGCTGCTTACCGGAATCCACCTTGCCGGAGGCGCCAACAATGCGCTTTTGGTTCCGCTCCAGGAGCTTCTTTTCCATATCGCCTATTCGGTGCTCGGGCTGTTAAATTTTATCGGCGCGGAGTGGCAGGATAAGGTGGTGCTGGCCTCCGTACAAGGGGTACTTTCTCTATTAAAGCTGGGGTTCTATCCCGTGGCATTGCTCCTGCCCGCCTATTATGCCGGGAAGAATTTTCAGCGCCTGGACCAGCCGCAGCGATATTTTGTGGCGCTTTCCTACCTCGGATTTTCCCTGATTTTCTTTTTGTATTCAGTGAGCACCCTGCACGAGGGTGCCTATGCCGCCCGCAACAACATCCGCTATATCATCCCCTATCTGATGATGATTCTGGTCTGTCCGGTGGTGATGTGGCGTTTCTTTCCTCCGGTGGCTAAGGCGGTGCTGGTCGTGACCTTCTTGCTCGCTTTTGCAGGTTCCTGGAAAAACATCTCCCCCGAGGGCTGGCAGGAAACGGTCAAGGCCCGAACCGATCTTGTCGCCGTCCTCAAAAGTCGGGGGCTTGCCTCCGGCTATGCGCCTTATTGGGACTCGCACATCTACACCGTGCTGAGCAAGGGCGAGGTGCGCATCCGTCCCATCGATATTGACTGGCGCGGCATCGGCCTGTGCCTGTGGCTCTCAAGTAACCGCTGGTACGAAAAGAGCTCCGCCGAGGGCAAAGTTTTCTTTTTGGTGCCCAAAGACAAGCTCGACAACTGGCAGGATGGCCTTGAAAAACTTTCCCTGCCCCCCGCTGCCGAGACTTTTTCGCAGGGCAACTACACGGTGTTTGTCTTTCCCGATAACCCGCTCCCTAAACTCGGAGAAGCAGGAAGCGCCTGTAAAAATGACTAATAATCGTATTATTAACGGCAGAACACCAGCAATCAACGACAAAGGAAAAATCCCGTGCCCAGCCCTGTAAAGATCAGCGTGGTGTCCCCGGTTTACGGATGCAAGGAATGTCTGGGGGCACTCTGTGAAAGGCTTGCAGCAACGCTTGCTCCCATCACCGACGATTTTGAGATCATTCTGGTCAACGATGCCTGCCCCCAAGGCTCCTGGGAACACATCCAGGCGCTTGCCCGGCAAGAGCCCAGGATCAAGGGCATCAATCTCTCGCGCAATTTCGGTCAGCACTACGCCATTACCGCCGGGCTCGACCATGCCCAGGGCGACTGGGTGGTGGTGATGGATTGCGACCTACAGGACAAACCCGAGGAGATCGGTAAGCTCTACGCCAAGGCAATGGAGGGCTACGACATTGTTTTCGGGCAAAGGGTGGAGCGACAGGACAGCTTTTTCAAGAAGCTCGCCTCCCGGATGTTTTACGGGGTGTTGGAATATTTCACCGATACGGAGCACGACAGCAGCATTGCCAATTTCGGAATCTTTTCGCGGAAGGTGATCGAAAACGTCAATCTGTACCGGGAGCAAAACCGTTCTTTCCCCCTGTTCGTCAAGATCGTCGGGTTTAAAAGAACGCAGATTCCGGTGGCGCACGATGACCGGTTGTACGGCAAATCCTCCTACAGCTTTAAAAAACTGGTCAATCTTGCCATCGACTCCATCGTGGCCCACTCCAACAAACCGTTGAGGCTTTTCATCCAGGTGGGATTTTTTATTTCCCTAGGCAGCATGGTGTACGCCTTCTGGCTGTTCTTGAGATTTTTTCTGTACGGCGACGTTGCGGAGGGCTGGACCAGCCTGATGGTCTCGATGTTTTTCATGTTCGGCCTTCTTTTCGGCATCCTGGGGATTTTGGGGTTGTACATCGGCAAGATCTTCGATGAGGCCAAGGGCCGACCGCTCTACATCATCCAGGAAGCCATCAACCTCGATCCCATCTCTAAAGCGCCAAGGCCATGAAAAAAATAGCCATCCTCCAGTCCAACTATATCCCTTGGAAGGGGTATTTTGATATCATCGGCAGCGTTGATGAGTTCGTGCTCTACGATGACATGCAGTACACCAAGAACGACTGGCGCAACCGCAACAAGATCAAGACCCGAGACGGCCTGGCGTGGATCACCATCCCTGTCCGGCAGGAAACGCTGGCCCAGACGATCCGTGAGACCAAAATAGTCAATCCGCTCTGGCACAAGCAGCATTGGAAGATGCTTGCCCAGAACTACGCCAAGGCCGCACATTTCAAGGAGTACAAGGATGCCTTCGAGGAGCTGTATTTGGGCGCCACCGAGGTCTATCTCAGCGAGATAAACCGCAAGTTCCTGGTGGCCATCAATGCGATGCTGGGCATCACCACCACCATCCGCTGCTCCAGCGAATTTACCCTGGCTCCGGGCAAAAGCGAGCGCCTCCTGGAATTATGCAAGACTCTCGGGGCGACCACCTACCTGAGCGGGCCTGCCGCCAGTGACTATCTCGATGCCGCGATTTTTGCGGAGGCGGGAATCTCCGTGGAATGGATGGAGTACAGCGGCTATCCCGAATACAATCAGCTCTTCCCGCCCTTTGAGCACGGGGTGAGCATTGTGGATCTGCTGTTCAACGAGGGCAAGAATGCCCCGAAATTCATGAAAGGCGTACAACGATGATCCCCTTTAACAAGCCCCCGCACACCGGCAACGAAGAGCAGTACGTCCTTGAGGCGATGAAGAGCCCGCAGATCTCCGGCGACGGCCCGTTCGGCAAACGGTGCCAGCGTTGGTTCGAAGAGCAGCTCGGCTGTCGGAAAACCCTGCTCACCCCCTCCTGCACCCATGCCCTGGAAATGGCGGCGATCCTCATCGGCATCGAGCCAGGCGATGAGGTGATCATGCCCAGCTATACCTTTGTCAGCACCGCCAACGCCTTTGCCCTGCGCGGCGCTCGCATCGTCTTCGTGGACATCCGCCCCGACACCATGAACATTGACGAAACCCGGATCGAGGCGGCAATCACCCCGCAGACCAAGGCCATTGTCCCGGTGCATTATGCCGGAGTGGGTTGCGAGATGGACGTGATCATGACCCTGGCTGAAAAATACTCCCTGTTTGTCATCGAAGATGCGGCCCAGGGCATGATGAGCCGTTACAAGGGCAGGCCGCTTGGGACCATCGGCCATCTTGGCGCCTACAGCTTTCATGAAACCAAGAATTACACCAGCGGCGGCGAGGGTGGGTTGCTGATCATCAACGACGGTCGCTTTGCCGAGCGCGCCGAGATCATCCGCGAAAAAGGGACCAACCGCAGCCAGTTTTTCCGCGGTATGGTGGACAAGTACAGCTGGGTGGACATCGGCAGCAGCTACCTGCCTTCCGAGCTCCAGGCGGCGTATCTCTGGGGACAGCTGGAGATGGCCGAAGCCATCAACGCCGACCGGCTCGCAAGCTGGCTGGCCTACCGCGACAAACTTGGTCCCCTTGCCGCAGCTGGGGTTATTGAGCTCCCCGTGGTCACGGAAACCTGCGAACACAATGCCCACATGTTCTATATCAAAGTTAAGGACCTGGAAGAGCGCACCGCGCTTCTGGAACATTTCAAGCAGTACGTCATCTGGGCGGTTTTTCACTATGTGCCGCTGCATAGCGCTCCGGCCGGCCTGAAATACGGGCGCTTTTCCGGCAGGGATATCTACACCACCAGCCAGAGCGAGCGGCTCATCCGCCTACCGCTGTATTATGGAATCACCGAAGAAGAGATCGACACGGTCTGCGAGAAAATCAAGGAATGGAGCGAAAAAAACTGATGGCACATCTGTATATCTTCGGCACGATACTCTTCACCGTTTACGGGCAGTTAATAATCAAGTGGCGGATACCGTTTCACGGAGACTTGCCAGGGGAAACCATCGCCAAGATCATTTTTCTTCTCAAGCTGTTCTTTGATCCGTTCATTCTGAGCGGGTTTGTCGCCGCCTTTTTAGCCTCGCTGTGCTGGATGGCCGCCATGACTGCCTTTGAACTCAGCTATGCCTACCCCTTCATGGGGCTCACCTTTGTCCTGGTTTTTTTGGCCTCGGTGTTTCTGCTGGGCGAACATGCCACCGGCGCCAAGATCCTTGGCCTGGCGCTCATCGTTTTAGGCATCATCGTCACCAGCAGGGGTTGAGAGACTCAGCCCACGCCGCATCCGTCTAGACGCTTTCATACGAGCATCGTTCCCGCCCCACAACTTTTTACCCGCTAATACAGAGCTGGATCCCGCTTATAGATATCGCGCCGGAATTGAATGATGCCTTCATGATCAACCCAGGCAGTCATGTAGGCAATATGGACGGCGATGGGCAAGGGGATGGCGACGCTCTGCGTCTTTTCGCGAGCGAGCGCCGCAGTCATGGCATCCATGGACCCCAGGTTGGTGCCCTGCAGAAGATAAACTGCCAAATCCAAAGGCTTCCCCAGACGAATACAGCCGGAGCTAAAGGTGCGTGAGTCTTGTTGAAACAGCGCCTGGGCCGGAGTGTCGTGCAGGTAGACATCGTAGGGGTTGGGAAAGAGGAACTTCACGCGACCAAGGGCATTGGTTACGCCAGGATCCTGGCGCAGCCGGTAAGGGAACCGCACCTGAGAAAGGTTTTCCCAGGCGATGGTGGCCGGGTCGATCTCCACGCTGGGTTTCCAGCCCTGAAATACCCGGAGGTGCAACTGGCTCAGGTAGCCTGGATTTTTTTTGATTTTCGGCAGAAGATCCTGGGTTGCAATGCTGTGCGGCACCTCCCAGCTCGGATTAAGCACCAGGGAAGAAATGCAACCATTGAACACCGGAGTTTGCCGGTAGGTCTTGCCAACAATCACGGGCATGGAGAGCAGAAGTTTGCCATCCTCATACAGCTTGAGGGTGAAGTCGGCGATGTTTACCAGGATATGGCGTCGCTCCAAAAGAGACGGCAGTGGCTGACAGCGTTCGAGGCTTGCGGCGAGTTGCCGGATGCGTTCGCCGATGGGGACATTGAGTTCGGTCAGGGTTCTGGCACCGACAGTGCCATCGGCGGTGAGGCCATGACGGGCTTGAAACCTCTGCACAGCCGCCTTGACAGTGCCGTCGAAAACATCTCCCTGGTCGGTTGGCGCAGCCAAGTCGGCGCTTGCGACAAGGCGTTCCCGCAGGAGGGGAATGCGTTCATCCTGGTCGCCTTCGTGCAGGGTGGGGCCGACAGGAACCTGTGGCCAGCCGCCCTGTGCGGCAAGTTGTCGATACTGGGAAATAGCCTTTTCCAGCGCGGGCAGCAGGCAGAGCTCCCCCCTTGCCGAGGGGACTTCGGGCGCTGCCATTGCAAGAACAGGAAGCAGAGCAACGACAAGCACGCAGCAGAAAAAGCGGCAAAATTTCAGGACCAGGGACAAGGGGGCAGATATTTTTTTCGTCCGGGCTACCAAGTGCGGAATGCTCCTGAATCAATATGGACGAAATCTTCGCTTGGGTAATAGCCAACGCCGCCAATGCGGAAGGAAAGGGCGGTGCGCTGAATGGTGGGCAGGGCCGTGCCCGGGATGCGGATGTCCAGGGCGCGACCTTCCATGTGTAGGCTGTGTTTCGCCACCTTGTGCCCCTGGTTGATGAGATAGTCGTTGTATTTCGGCGAGCGGTAGCCGGAGATAATATGGATTTCGTTGTTGCAGCCCAGTTGGGTGTTCACCAGGTCGAGAAAATCCAGGGTCTGGAGAGCGATGGGGTGCTGCTCGTTTGTATAATGGCAACGCAACAGCCTGTTCAACTCGTTAATGGCCTGGGTATTGTACTGGCCGTCCGGATCCCGATAGGTGGTGTTGATTTTTTCGCCGGTATGGATGTTATACAGATTCAATCGGCCTGATGGCTGTTTTCCGGTGGGGAAATTGGCCCGCGCCTTTCCGGGGTGGAGAAAAGCCAGGGTTGTCAACAGCGAGGCTTTGAGAAAAGCACGGCGGCTGGAAGGAAGGTGCATGGAAAGATTCTCCTGATTTGTCGAAGGGAGTGCTGGGGGAGGCTGCTTGTGCGGTTAAAAAAAGGGCTGCACCGCTGAAGACTGTCACCCATTTTGTTAATTTAACAGTACTTGGCTGAAATTGCCCATTTTTTCCACCACCAATGGAGGACGAAATAAAAAAAGAGCCCACGACTCTTGGCGAAATTGATCTTTGCCAAACCAACAAATGATCTCTTGATTTGTTTTAAATATGAGAAAAATATTGAGTGACCGCCGGCATCTCTTGTTTTCAGTATTATTCTGCGGATTTTTCCCTCAACCGGCCAGACCAAAACATGCTGTCTTTTCAAGTTAACAGCCAAACACTCGCGGGCTCTCTCCCCTTGTCCGCCTCGTACTCACGCAACAGCAACCCACTGAACCGATCCCATAGTGACTGCTTCCCCGAAAAAATTTGAAAAATGTGAACTTGAAAAAACGCTTAGCAAACTGTCCACTTCTGTCTGACCACATCACCCTACAGCAGAAACCTTTTCAGGTGCAATACCAGACAAATTTGTTATTATGCCCTGCGTATTACAAAACGATGCATACCAAACCGTAAGAAATACCCCCACGGAGAAACCATGCCTGAAAACAACCGCGAGCCCATTGATCTGGCCACCCTGTATGAGATAACCAGAGCCCTGGCCTCGTCGGACGACCTGCGCAAATGCCTAGAGGAAAGCCTCACCGTGCTGGCCGAACGTACCAGCCTAGGTAACGGAGCGGTGACCATCGCCAACCCGCTCACCGGCCAGATCGAGACCGAGGTGGCCCCCGGCATGACCGCCGAAGCCCGGAAGCGCGGAATCTATAAGTTCGGCGAAGGCATCACCGGCCGGGTGGTGGCCAGCGGCTCCCCCATCGTGGTGCCCCAGATCAGCCAGGAACCGCTTTTTTTGAACAAAACCAGGGCCCGGGCCGAGAAAAACCAGGAGACCCTCTCCTTTCTCTGTGTGCCCATCAAGCACGGGGCCAACACCATCGGCGCCCTGAGCGTGGACCGCAACTACCAGGAAGGCATCGATTTTGAAAAGGACCTCCAATTTCTCACCGTGCTCTCCGGCCTCATCGCCCAGACCGTGGTCCGTATCCAGGCGGTAAACCAAGAACGTGAGCGGCTGGTCCAGGAAAACACCCAACTGCGGCGAGAGCTTTCGGAAAAATACCGGGTATCCAGCATCGTCAGCAATTCGAACCGGATGCAGGAGGTGTTCGAGATGATCCACCGGGTGGCGGACTCCAACGCCACTATCCTGCTTCGCGGCGAATCCGGCACCGGCAAGACCATGGTGGCCAAGGCTGTCCACCACAACAGCAAGCGTGCCAAGGCGCCCTTCGTGGCAGTCAACTGCTCGGCCCTGCCGGAAACCCTGCTGGAAAGCGAGCTGTTTGGCCACGAAAAAGGGGCCTTCACCGGAGCGCAGGCCGCCAAGAAAGGTCGCTTCGAACTTGCCGAGGGCGGCACCCTGTTCCTCGACGAAATCGGCGAACTGAGCCAGAACGTGCAGATCAAGCTACTCAACGTGGTCCAGGACCGCGAATTCCAGCGGTTGGGCGGCATCGCCCCAATCAAATGCAACGTCCGCCTGATCACCGCCACCAATAAGGATTTAGAAAAAGCCGTGGAAGACGGCTCCTTCCGCGAAGACCTCTACTACCGGCTCAACGTTTTCCCCATCTACCTGCCACCTTTACGGGAGCGTCGGACCGACATCATGCTCCTGGCTGATTTCTTTCTCCAGAAATACAACGAAGAAAACGACAAGCAAATCCGCCGCATCTCCACCCCGGCCATCGACCTGCTGGTCCAATACCATTGGCCGGGCAATGTCCGCGAACTCCAAAACTGCATCGAGCGGGCGGTCCTGATCTGCGACGAGGATTCGATTAAGAGCTATCATCTGCCCCCGTCGCTGCAAACCTCTGACTCGGTGAACGAACGCGGCAACCCGGTTTCCTTTGCCGCAGCGGTGGATAATTTCGAACGGGAGCTGATCATCGACAGCCTGAAAAAATGCCAGGGCAACCAGACCAAGGCCGCGCAGCTGCTGGACACCAGCCTGAGGATCATCAATTACAAGATCGCCAAGCTCAACATCAGCCCCCGCCAATTCAAGCTCGCCAAGCCATAGGCCGGAAGATGACCGTTCTCCTGCACCTCTGCTGCGGCCCCTGCACCATCATGCCGCTCACCGCCCTGCGCGCCCAAGGGCTAACGGTGCAGGGGTATTTTCATAATCCCAACATCCATCCCTTCCGAGAATTCCGCCAACGTCTCACCACGGTCGAAGATCTGGCGCAGCGGATGGCATTGCCCATAGAGTACGAACGGGAATACGGCCTTAAGGAATACCTGCGCCGGGTGGTGTTTCACGAAGAGGACCGCTGCCCGCTCTGCTATCGGATGCGCCTTGAAGCCACGGCAAAAAAAGCACGGGAGATCGGAGCGGACGCCTTCAGCACTACCTTGCTCTATAGCCGTTATCAGCGCCACGAAACCATCCGGGCCGTGGGCGAAGAGCTGGGAGCACAATTCGGGGTACCTTTTCTGTACGAGGATTTTCGGGTCGGCTGGCAAGAGGGAATCGACGCCAGCCTTGCGATGGGGCTTTACCGGCAGCCCTACTGCGGCTGCATCTACAGCGAACAAGAGCGCTACGACAAGAAGTTTAAGAAGGGGAAGAACACCGGCTGACACAGAGGTCGGAAAAAACGAAAATTCGCCTCCTCAGACCTCCCCTGCCATGGCTGCCTCTACGATGGCGCTTACATGGATGGCCGCTGTGTTCAAAAAGGGAACACCAAAGACCTCCCGGTCAAGGATCAGCGGCAACTCGGTACAGCCGAGGATAAGGGAATCAATGGCATCGCGTGCGATCATCTTTTCCACGATGGCCAGAAGCTCCTGCCGCGTCGAATCCTTGATGATCCCCAACTCGATTTCAGAAAAAAGCTTTTCGTGGATAAACTGCTGCTCCTCCAGAGAAGGGCCAAAGAGCGACATCCCCCGCGCATGGAATGGCTTGCGAAAAAAATCCGCCGCCATGGTGAACTGTGTCCCCATGAGACCGGGTCGTTTCACCCCCAAGCTTTCCGCCTTCCTACAGGTCGCCTCTACGATGCTGAGCATCGGCAGGGGAGAACGCTTTGCCACCTCGTCAAAAACGACATGCGGGGTGTTGGAGGCAATAACGGCAAAATCCGCCCCGGCACGGTGCAGCGCCTCCAGCCTGAACAAAAGCCACGCCGTCAATGCCTCCAGATCCTTCGCCTCCAGAATCCCAAGGAGCTCCGCCAGGTCCGCGCTATAGATGATGATCTCAGGAAAATGCAGCCCGCCCGTATGGTTCCGGAAGGCATCGATAATCCCTCGGTAATAATCCAGCGTTGATTCCGGCCCGATCCCGCCGATGATCCCGATTTTTTTCATCGCGCCATCCCCTGTTCATTTTAACCGGCCGGGCCATCCCCGCAGGCCCCGCGCTCACGCGCGAAGCAAGATATCCATCCGCCGGTCGGCATGCAGAACGATCCGGCCATCTTCCATGCAGTCGGCCAGATAATCCCCGATTTCCCGGATAAAATCAGGGGATTTGCCGCGATGATCCGGCAACAGGCTCTCAAGGAAATCCTGCTGGTCGACGAAATGAAAACAAGTCCGAAAACAGGTCGTCAGTCCAATCCGCCATCCCGGCAAAACCGCAATAGCGTGCCGGGCCGCATCCTTTTCCCTTGCCTCGTTGCCATCTCCAACCCCGAAACGCTCTTCCGCCTCGATCAGCGTCCCGCCCTCGCCCGGTTCGATCACCATGATCATCCCTTGTTCGCCGAGCAGTCCGGCGGCCTGCTCAAGACTCGCCCGCATGACGTCTTGCGGAAGATGGTGCAGGGAAAGCGAATAGACGACCAGATCGAAACAGCCTTCCGGGAAGGCCAACGACTCCCCCCGGCAACAGAGGAATGCCACGTTCTCCGCGTTGATCCGGGCCCGCGCCGTTTGCAGCGCGCCCTCATCCGGATCAATCGCGACAACCCTTCGCGCATGCCGCGCCAAGTCACGGGTTATCCTGCCCTGCCCGCATCCCACCTCAAGAATCGTCTTATCGCTGATATCGCAATGTGCGCTTATTTTCTTGATAAACTGACCGTAAGGGTCAAGAATCACGGCCTTCCTCCTTGGCGAGTTTACATGCTATTGCGCATACCGTGCCAAGACACCCGCAGGACGACGTTACAAAAGAAATTTCGCCGCACAGAAGGGCACAAACAACGATGGACCTTACCCAGCAAACAGGAAAGGCCCATCAGGATGAACAGCATGTCCGCCGAGTGCCTACTCCTTGGCAGCCCCACCGCTGCCGCCGGGCATAATACCGAAGGCGGAGGAAAAGGACTGCCAGTCCGGCAGAGAGAGCGTCGGCACGAACCGGCGCCAACTTTTCTCAATGCCCTTGCCGGACTTCAGCTGAGCCAACAGTTCCGTGGCCTGGGGCGCGACGCTGGCTTCGGGATAGCTGGCAAGCAAATACTCTAGCCGCCCTTGGGCCTGCTTGTCTTCATCGGTCCGCACGTAGAAGGTGGCGACGGAAAACTCGTGCTGAGCCAGAAAATCACGCGCGGCCCGAGCCCGGGCCGCGGCCTCAACAAAATAGGGCGATTTAGGATAAGAGCGGTTCAACCGATCAAAAGCCTGCCCCGCGTTCTGGGCGTTACCGGGATCCCGGTCAGAGGTACCGATCTGCGAATAATAACACATCCCGATTTGGAACAGAACATAGGGAACAGCCTCATTGGTTGGGTGGTTGGCTTCGAACTCTTCATACCCGATCTTAGCCTCGCTAAACTTGTCCATGTAATAATTGGAATCAGCCGCCTTCAACTCGGCCAACGGCGCCACATCACTGAAGGGAAACCTGTCTTTTATCTCAACGAAACGCTTCAAGGCGGCACTATATTTCCCACGGTTGAAGTCGGTCATCCCCTCCATGGCCAGAGCTTCCGGGGTTTCCGGCCCGACACCCGAGCCGAAACCCACCCAACCCAGCATGGTGTCAAGGGTCGCGCAGCCGCTGAGTCCGGTGGCTAAGGTCATCATGGCAAGAGCCAGGACACAGACCCGAAAAAATCGACGATTCTGTTGTGAAAAAATCATGTCCCGCTCATCCATTTCAGCCAAAAGAGAAAAGGCCCGGCACACAAGAACCGGACCCAGAAGCCATCACCAGTAAAATCAAAATCTAGAGAGCTTTTTCGATCATGGCCTTGAGCTGCTGCTTGCCCACCGCACCGGTCACCTGATCGACAACCTCCCCGCCCTTGAAAAGAATCAGCGTGGGGATGGCCCGAATCCCGTATTTACCGGGGGTGACGGGGTTGTCATCGACATTCATCTTCCCGACCTTGAGCTTGCCTTCAAACTCAGCGGCCAGCTCGTCGATAACCGGGCCAATCGCCTTGCAGGGGCCACACCAAGGCGCCCAAAAATCCAAGAGAAAAGGAACCTCGGACTGCAGGGCTTTTGCGCCAAAATCGCCGTCGGAAATCTGGATAACCTTATCGCTTGCCATTATTTTCTCCTTGTATTTCATGGGGATAATTGTATTCAGAGTATATTGGGTTCATCTTACAAAGGGAACCCTGCGCTGACAAGGAAAATCTTGTGTGCTCCGCCTTCCCACTGGGACGAAAGAGCAAAAATTACAAAGAGCCGCACCCCATTCTTGACAACCACCGAGCAGTCGCTATAAGGTAATCGGCATGCGTACACGAATCTGCCCATTCTGCAAGGAAGACATCCATTTCCAGGCCCTGGTCTGCCGGTATTGCAGGCGCGACCTGCCCCCGGTGGCGCGGCCTCGAAGGAAAAACTCCCACGCCTGGCTGGCGGCGATCACCGCCGCGGGCATCATCGTCAGCACCGCGGCCTTTCTCGCCGCCGAGTTCCTCCGGGAACGGAAAAACTGGCTCACCGAGCCGACCCGGCCACCAGAATCGCAAAACCCGCCTGATTGACCAGCCCGGCCTGGGAGTGTTCCATCTCCCGCAACGCCTCCGGCGACTGGATCAGGCTGGAGCGTCTCTCCTCCACGACAAAACCGCACCCAGCCAAGCATTGCTCCACCTCGCCCGGCGCATAAAACCGAGCCTGTTGGTAGAACGGATGCCCCGCCTCCTTCTTGTGTTGAAGCATTCTGCCCCAAGGGCTGTCGGCCACAATGAGCCCCAACACCAGATGGCCGCCGGGCTTGAGCACCCTTCGACATTCCCGCAATACCGGACGGGGATCGGCGAGGAAACAGAAGGTAAAAAGCAACAGCACCGTCCGCATGCTCTGGTCGGCATAGGGCAAGGCCTCCCCTACCGCCTGGCTCACCCGCACCCCCCGTTTTTTCGCTAAAGCCAGCGGGGCCAGGGCCGGGTCAACCCCAAACTCCACGCCCAGAGCCTCGGCAAAGCGGCCCGGACCAACGCCGACCTCAAGCTTCGGCCCCAAAAGCGGCGTGGCCAGCTCTTGCAGGGCTGCCCGCTCAATGGCAAAGAGCAGGCTGTTCTCAAACCATCCATCATATTCCGCGGCCCGCTCGTCAAAGACCTGAGCTGCCTGGCGCCAGAACGGCTCCTTTTCCATACCTTTACCCCCAGTCATTAGCTGTCAGCGCCCAGCCAGGCTGTTTCCTTTTCTATAAATAATGGTTATGGTTACTTGCATTCGCTCCTGGTGAGCAAGAAAAAAATCATACACCCCGGATACCCATTCCCATGCAGGCAGAAACAACATCCCCCTTCCGGCAATCCCTCGTTAACCCCGAGCAATTCACCATCACCCTCGAACTGGTGCCAAGCCGGGGCGGGCACAGCCGGGAACACGATCGCACCTTGGAACTGGCCGCAAGGCTTGCCTCCGACCCGCGCATCCAGGCGGTGAGCATCACCGAAAACGCCGGTGGCCAGGCCGCCTTGTCCCCGGAGGTTCTAGGCCGCGAGATCCAAAAAATGGGCCTTGACGTGATCGTCCATTTTTCCAGCAAGGACAAGAACCGCAACCAGATGGAAAGCCTGCTCTTTGCCTGGGACCGGTTGGGCATCCGCGACCTGCTGGTGATCACCGGCGATTATCCTCAGGAAGGCTACCAGGGCTGCCCCAAACCGGTCTTCGATCTCGGCTCGGTGCATGTTCTGGACCTCATCTCCCGGATGAACCAGGGCAACTACGGACCGGACCGGGGGAGAGGGGCCATCCAGCCCACCTCGTTTCTCATGGGCGTGGCCCTCTCGCCCTTCAAACGGCTTGAACCGGAGCTGCTGATGCAGTACGCCAAGCTCCACCGCAAGGCCGAGCGGGGCGCGGACTATATCATCACCCAGGTCGGCTACGACGCCCGCAAGTTCCACGAATTGCTCCAGTATGTCCGCCAGAACGACCTGAACCTGCCGGTGCTGGGCAATGTCTTTGTCCCCAACCTCACGGTCGCCACCCTCATGCACACCGGAAAAATCCCCGGCTGCATCATCACCGAGGCGCTGTATGCCGAAATCCGGAGCGAGGCAGCAAGCCCGGATAAAGGCAAGCTCGCCCGGCTGCTGCGGGCCGCCAAGCTGCTGGCCATCCTCAAGGGGTTGGGCTATGCGGGCGCCCATCTCGGCGGGCCCGGGCTCACCTATGACAACATCGACTATCTCCTCACCACCGCCGACTCCCTTGCCGGAAATTGGCAAGAGCTGGTCCCGGAGATGGACTACTGGCATGAGGACGGCTTTTACCTCTACAAAAAAGATGGGAAAACCGGCCTCAACACCAGTGAACTCGCGCCCCGCGCAGAAGAACCAGCAGGCTTGCAGGTCAACTACCGGATGGCCAGGTTGGTCCACAACCTGGCCTTTACCCAGGAGGCGCCGCTCTATCCGGTATGCAAAAAAATCTGTCTCGCCCTGGAAGGCGGCAGACTGGACAATACCCTTTCCCACCTGGAACATGTGACCAAGTTTCTCCTCTTCGGCTGCCAGAACTGCGGGGATTGCACCCTGGGCGATCTGGCCTTTGTCTGCCCGCAAGCCGGCTGCGCCAAATATCTGCTGAACGGCCCCTGCGGCGGCAGCCGCGACGGCTGGTGCGAGGTGTATCCCGGCAAAAAACGCTGCCTCTATGTGCGGGTCTACGAACGCCTTGCCGCCCGCGGACTGCCGGAATCCATGCAGGAGGGCTTTGTGCCTCCGCGCAACTGGGCGCTCAACAACACCTCTTCCTGGCTCAATTTCTTCCGGGGGTTGGATCATGCCGGGGAAGGCAAGAAATAATTGAGACAAAAAATTATTTCCCATCCATATAATTAGGATGTATATTTCTCCTTTTTTTCCGGGTGACCGGACAGCATACCATACGGAATGTAACGGTTCAGCAGCGCCGCTTCGCTGCTGCTACAGATGCGCGAAAGAGGTCTACGAAGTGTGCTATTGCACATGAGTAGGCCGATGACAAAGCAGATGTGGTGGTGCTGAACCGTTACATCACAAGGGACAAAACGCCATGACATACTCTGACGCATCACGCCCCAAGGACGAATGCGGCGTTTGTGGAATTTTCGGCCATGAGGACGCGGCCAAGCTCACCTATTTCGGCCTCTACGCCCTCCAGCATCGGGGCCAAGAGAGCGCCGGGATCGTGGCCAGCGACGGCAGCCATATCTCCCAACACAAGGGAATGGGTCTGGTGCACGATGTGTTCAGCGAGGCCGACCTGCAAGGACTCAAAGGCCACCTCACCGTGGGCCATGTCCGTTACTCCACCACCGGCGCCTCCAACATCATCAACGCCCAGCCCTTCACCGCCACCCACCAGGGCTGCACCGTGGCCGTGGCCCACAACGGCAACCTGGTCAATATCCGCTCCCTGCGCAACGAGCTGGAGAAAAAAGGTTCCATCTTCCAGTCCACCATGGACAGCGAGGTGGTGGTCCATCTGCTCGCCCGCTGCTCCCACCTCGGCCTGGACAAAGCGCTCATCGACACCTTCGAGAGCATCAAGGGCGCCTACTCCATCCTGCTCATGACCGAAGACAAGCTCATCGCCGTGCGCGATGCCGGAGGCTTTAGGCCGCTGTGCCTGGGCAAACTCAACAACGGCGGCTTCATCGTCGCCTCGGAAACCTGCGCCCTCGACCTGGTCGAGGCCCAGTATGTCCGCGACATCGAGCCCGGCGAAATCCTGATCATCGATCGCGATGGCCAACGCTCCCTCCACCTCGATACCAGCCAGCGCCGCAGTTTCTGCATCTTCGAGCAGGTCTATTTTGCCCGGCCCGACAGCGATATCTTCGGCATCAACGTTTACCAGAGCCGCAAGCGTATGGGCGAGATGCTGGCCCGCGAATGCAAAATCCAGGCGGATTTCGTCATGCCCTTTCCCGATTCGGGCAACTACGCGGCCATCGGCTTTTCCCAGGCCTCGGGCATCCCCCTTGAAATGGCGGTGATCCGCAACCACTACGTGGGCCGCACCTTTATCCAGCCCACTCAGTCCATGCGCGATTTTTCGGTGCGGGTGAAGCTGAACCCCATCCGCTCTTTTTTAAAAGACAAACGGGTCATCATCCTGGACGACTCCATCATCCGGGGCACCACCGGCCGCTCCAGGGTAAAGTCCCTGCGCGAAGCCGGGGTAAAAGAGATCCACATGCTGATCAGCTGCCCGCCCACCCGGAATCCCTGCTACTACGGAATCGACTTCCCGTCGGGCGGCGAGCTCATCGCCAACAAGAAAACCGTTGACGAAATCCGCGATTACCTGGGCCTTGATTCCCTCTACTACCTCAGCCTTGAGGGGTTGCTGGAAGCCTGCGGCGGCCCGCCGGACGGCTATTGCAAGGCCTGCTTTGACGGGATTTATCCCGTGGAACCGGATAAGGAGTTCTGCAAGCTCCTTCTTGGCACCAGGGACGCTTGCCAGTCCACGGGCAAAAAATAAAATTCCCCACCAGCAAAGGCAACGAAACACCAATGAGCATTGAACAGGCCAAGGAAGTTCTCAGGATCGAAGCGGAAGGCATCACCGCCCTGCTTGAGCAGATCGACAGCGATTTTGAAAAGGCCGTGGCCATGATCATGGCCTGCCCGGCCCGAGTGGTGATCACCGGCATCGGCAAGTCAGGGATCATCGGCCAGAAGATCGCCGCCACCATGAACAGCACCGGTACCCCCGCCCTATTTCTCCACCCGGTTGAGGCCATGCATGGCGATCTGGGCATGGTGGACCCACAGGACGTCATCCTTGCCATCTCCTATAGCGGCGAAACCGCGGAACTCAGCCTCCTGCTCCCCAACCTCAAAAAACGCGGGGCCAAAATCATTGCCATGACCGGCAACCCCTCCTCCAGCCTGGCCCTGGGCGCCGATGCGGTACTCAAGGTCGCGGTGCCGCGGGAGGCCTGCCCCCTGGGCCTTGCGCCCACGGCCAGCACCACCGCCGCCCTGGCCATGGGCGACGCCCTGGCCGTGGTTCTCTTGAACCTCAAGCAGTTCAAGGAAAGCGATTTCCGGCGCAACCATCCGGCCGGCAGCCTTGGAGAACGCCTCAAGGTAAATGTCGCCGAGGTCATGCTCACCGGCGCGGCGATCCCCAAGGTTTCCCAAACCGCCACCCTGCCGGAGGCCATTACCGAGCTGAACACCAAAAATCTAGGCGCGGTCCTGATCATGCAAGAAGAAACCATCATCGGCATCCTGACCGATGGCGATCTGCGCCGCTTTCTCAGCCAGAAAGGCGGCAGTCTGCACGAACTCACCCTGGCGGACACCATCACCAAAGCGCCCAAAGCCATTACCACCGATCTTTTAGCCGCCGACGCGCTGAGCATCATGCAACGCCACGAAATAACCTTTCTGCCGGTGACCGACCACAGCGGCAAGCTGGCGGGCGTGCTCCATCTTCAGGATTTACTGGGCAAGGGAGAGTTCCGGTTTCTGGTCTAAGGGGAAAGATGCCGGTTCGCTGAACCAACCCCCCGAAAAACCGCTTGTTCTGGTAGATATACCTATTGGGCGGGGCTGTTTTTTATGCTAGAGTACGCGACGCTTTTTGGGTTCCGCATGGATCTCATCCTAAGGCCAACCGGATAAAAATTTACCCGGCATCCGTTGTCGGGTTTCATATCTTAATGAGGCTTTGTTATGGCAATCTCCAGCAAGGATATCAATTCGGCTTTCAGCGCCGAGGTAACGGCGATTCCGGGAGGCGAATTCCTGAACCGCTGTTTTTCCTGCGGCGCCTGTAGCGGTATCTGCCCGGTCAGTCAGGCAATCCCCGACTTCGACCCCCGCAAGATCATCCACATGATCCGGATGGGCCTAAAAGACGCGTTGCTCAAATCCGACCTGCTCTGGTTCTGTTCCCGCTGCCGCAGCTGCATCTTCGTCTGCCCCCAGGACGTCCGCTTTGCCGAGATCATGGTCGCCCTGCGCCAGTTGGCCATGAAGGCCGGCTACATCACCCCCCAGGATCTGCTCGACAAGGGCAAAGCCGCTTGGGTGGAACGCGATCTCTGCGTCTCCTGCCTCACCTGTGTCCGGGTCTGCCCCTGGCGGATTCCCAAGATCGACGACCAGGGCAAGGCTGCCATTGATCCCCAGGAATGCCGGGGCTGCGGCATCTGCCCCTCCGAGTGTCCGGCCCAGGCCATCCGCTTAAACGAGTCCGAGGACGAGCGACTGATCGCCGCCTGCGGCGCAAATAAGTAGCACGGTGAACCCAATGCCCTTTACCCCAAATATCCAAGCATTCTGTTGCCATTACACCTCCCAGCAGACCCTGGCCGAAGGGCCGGTTGGCTTGCAGGCCGATGGCTTTCCCAAAAGCGTGACCATCCACCGCTTGGTCTGCACCGGCAAGCTTGAGGTCAGCACCCTGCTCAAGGCCTTTGAAGACGGCGCGGACGGCGTGTATGTCGCTGGCTGCCCCCTTGATAAATGTCACAACCTCATGGGCAGCCAGCGAGCCGCGAAACGGGTCGCCGCCATCAAAAAGGCCCTGGCCGAACTCGGGGTGGAACCGGAACGCATTGAGATGTATCACCTGGAGCGCGGCTTTCACCCCGCTTTTGTCAAGGCCGCCCAGGAGATGGATGAACGGATTACCACCTTGGGCCCGAGCCCGTTTCAGGGAGGCGCGAAATGATTATTGCCGAAAGAAAACCCATCAACGAAATCATGGACATGGTGAAGGACGCCAAGCGCATTCTGGTTCTGGGCTGCCGCGGCTGCGTAACGATCTGTTCCGCCGGGGGCGAACGTGAGGTGGAGATCCTGGCCTCCTTGATCCGGTTGGGCAAGCAGAAGGCAGGCCAGCCGGTGGAAACCATCGAGGCCACCCTGGTTCGCCAGTGCGACAAGGAATACATCGACAGCATCGACCAGTGGGATGGTCAGTACGACGCCATCGTTTCCATGGCTTGCGGGGTGGGGGTCAACTTCATCGCCAATCTGCGACCCATGGCCAAGGTCTATCCGGGGGTGAACACCTCCTCCTTCGGCGGCTCCGCCGAGCAAGGCGTGTGGAGCGAGCAATGCGCCGGGTGCGGCAACTGCATCCTCCATCTCACCGGCGGCCTCTGCCCGGTGGCCCGCTGCGCCAAGAGTCTGATGAACGGCCCCTGCGGCGGTTCGGTGGGTGGCCGTTGCGAGATCCACAAGGACGTGCCCTGCATCTGGCAGTCCATCCACGACAAACTGGTCCGCATCGACAACGCGGAAGGTCTTACGGCCATTGCCCCGATCCGGGACTGGAGCACATCAGGGCACGGCGGCCCGCGCAAAACCGTGCGCAACGACCTGACCGTCTGATCTGTTCTTTGTAATTCATCGATAAAAAAGGCGGAGCGCTGGTAGCGCTCCGCCTTTTTTTATGGACTGCCGTTGATTTCCCCCAAAAGCCCCGACCAAAACCTGAACATCAGGATTGGGGGTAGTATGAAAAGCAGCAAGGGATGATGCTCACGCTCGGTCGGGGCTCTTGGCCATGGTGCGGTATTCCCCTGCCAAACACAATACCGAAAAAATACGGGGTCGCTGTTCAAAAATTATCGCATCCATCGCCCACAGGATGGACCGGGAGGTCACAACAGCAATAAGGGTGTCGTATGTCCGGGGAGAGAAGGGAGTTTTTAACCAGCCAGAATAAAATCTAACGCCCCTCTATTTTTTTCATCTTGTCATCACTGACCACCAGTGGTCCTTTTTGAAACACAATAGGAGGTACAGACCATGTCAAAAGCACCTCAGATCATTCCCATCTCGGACTTCCGTCAGGATGCAAGCGGCATCCTCAAGCGCATGACGGCTTCACGCGATCCTCTATTCATCACCCAACGTGGCCGTGCGACTGCCGTAATGGTCAGCATGAAAGAGTACGAACACACACAGCACGAGCTTGAAATTTTACGGTTACTAGCCCGTGGCGAAAAAGAAATCGAGGCCGGAACCGGTTTCGACCTGAAAACCGTGTTGGCAGAAGCGGATGCCCTGTTCACACAAATGGGGACACCATACCTAATTCCCTTCGCCCTTCCGTTTCCGGCCAGGCGCCAGCAGTTTGAGCGGTCGATCGAGCATCTGCTCAAGCTGTTCCACAAAGGAATTTTTCCCCAGCGGTCTGCCGGTGCGTTCGTGTTTTCGTATGGCTTGCAGTTCTTCCTCGGCCACGCCCCCATTAAGAAACAAACGCCAATCCCCTGCCAATTCGAGCAATGGCGCAACACTGACTAACCGGTCGTCATTTCCGGCAAGATGTGCCCGTGCGCTGCTCCACGGCCATTCTTCCGGGACAACGGCAAGGTGTGCTCGGACGGGGTTAAGCTCAATGTACCGCGCCGCTGCCAGCAGGTAGGCTTCGTCCATGGGAAACGAGGCGAAGCGGCCCTGCCACAGATGGCCTTTCCAGCCCTTCCGGAAATTGATCATACGGCTGTAACGGCGATGGGCCTCTCCTATACCGCGCCGCAATGCTTCTTCGCTTTCCGGCACAGCGATCAGGTGGACATGGTTTGGCATGAGGCAATATGCCCAGATAGTCACGCCACATTTGCCGCACCACTCTGCCATCAGAGAGAGATACTCTTCGTAGTCTTCATTGTGGAAAAAGGTTTCCATGCGACGATTGCCGCGTTGGGTAACGTGGTGCGGTATTCCGCTTGCGATGACTCGTGCGATTCTTGGCATGGGGAGAGATTACAGAAAGGAAGGTATCTCGTCAACTATTAAGTATGGTGTCCCCTTATTGTTGTTCTTCGCTTTCCGGCACAGCGATCAGGTGGACATGGTTTGGCATGAGGCAATATGCCCAGATAGCCACGCCACATTTGCCGCACCACTCTGCCATCAGAGAGAGATACTCTTCGTAATCTTCATTGTGGAAAAAGGTTTGCATGCGGCGATTGCCGCGTTGGGTAACGTGGTGCGGTATTCCGATTGCGATGACTCGTGCGATTCTTGGCATGGGGAGAGATTACAGAAAGGAAGGGGGCTCGCCAACTATTAAGTATGGTGTCCCCTTATTGTCCTGGATGTGAAATCACAACCGAAAACCAAAGTCTTTGGGGTAGGTTAGTCAACAAATCAACAACGTTTTACCTCCTGCTCAGGGGGAAAACCAACTCACAACACCTCCAGACCAACATAATCGAAGTTGAGGCCATCGGAGAGGTCATAGACCTCTCCATAGTTCAGATAGATGCCGCCGTGGCGATTACCAGAAGGCGTGGCCGACCAATAGATATAGTTGACCCAGCCGGACGGCACGCCAGCGGTCTCAAATCCGCTGTTGTGGGTATCCCAGATCTCGGCCAGGTCAGTGTAGTTTTGATTATCTGCCAGATAGGAAGAAAATAAGTTGTAGGACATTATTATGTTGGCTGGGCCATATCCATCGGTCGGCAGGGCCACCCGCACTCCGCCCAGGGTGGCATAGCGATAGGTGTCGGTGGTATTGCCTCCCCCTCCGGTCACGCCGTTGATGTCCTCGGTGAAGATGGCGTCCAGCGTATCGTGGTCGGTGTAGTCTACGCCGCCGTTGAAAGCGCCAGCATTGGCGCTGGTACCGTCTCCGCTGCGATCCCAGAAGTAGTACCATTTACCGTTCACCTGCACCGGAGCGATGAGCTTGCCGTAGCCGCCAAGGTCGATCACCGCATCACCGGCCTGGCTTGTGCTATTGATCTTATGCTCGGCATCATCGGCCATAGCGGCGTGGATCAGATACGCATCATGGCCTTCGTCGTCCCGGATGGTGGAGCCATTGAGACTCAGGGAGCTCGCGGCGATACTGATGCCGTTGGCGTCCAGATCATCCTCTGCTACAGTGTAGCTGAATACCAGCGCGTCTGTGCCGCTGCCTGAAACATAGGCAGCCTGGCGGGTATTGCTCCCCACAGTGAGGGCCAGGGTGGGGACACCGTGGCCGGTGTCCACGGTCACGGATTCGTCAAAGCCGACAGAAACGCTCAAGGTGTCATCCGCAGCATAAGAGGCATCCGCACCCGGATCACTGGTGAGGGACAATGCTTGGACAATTGACGGGGCAATGGAGTGATTGGACACCAACATGACGTCAGTATTGCTCAGAGAATCGACGCCGGTGAGGGTGGCAAGGCTGTAACGCCCCCCCTGGTTACCATCGGGGTAGTACCACAACACATGGGAAGCCTGCTCAAATACCAGATAGTCATTGCTGTCTGCGGGGGCATTGAGGGCGAAGTTCCCCTGGGGCAGAGTCTGAGAAAATCCAGCGGAAAAAGGTCTGAAATTGAGGGAGTTGAGTACGATTTTGTCCCCTTGAATCGATGAGAACTCTGTGATGGTGTCGCCTGATTCCCCTGGAGAGTTGTAGGCAAACCAGTCTGCGTGGTCACCGCCGGTCAGGGTGTCTTGGCCCACGCCACCCACCAGCACGTCATTTCCCTTCCCGCCATCTAGGATGTCATCGCCGGAGGCGTACAGCGCATCGGTGGGTTCATCTCCAGTCGGGATGGTGATAAAATCGCCCACCAGGATGTCGTTGTTGTCGCCACCGTAGATCGTGTCGATTCCGCCACGACCGAAGAGGATATCCTTGGTTTCGGGGTCTAGAAAATCCCCATCAAAGCCGTCGATGTGATCGTCATCCCCGTATAAAGTGTCACTGTTTGCTGAAGCTCGAAAGAGCCGGTATGTCTCGGGGGTATTGAGGGCTGCCTCCAGTACTGACCAGCTCGGGGCCAGGGAATCTGCGTCCGAAAGGAGCTGGAGGCTTTCCAGGTAAAGATCCATGCTGTGCTCAGCACCACTGTCCAAAAAGCCAACATCCGCCCGCTCGATGGAAACAACTCCACCGCTGTAATTATTTTGGGTTCCAAGACCCCCACGAGCTTCGGGGTAATAGAGGCTTTGGTTCGTTTTTAAGCGGTCTATAAGCTCATCCGCAATTGGGTTGCTATATCCAAACACATTATTTGCCATTACGGCCATTAGGTCCACAAGCGACAACATATCATTAGTGATGGGAGCCTCTGGAGCCAACAAACGGCTCATCGCAACTGGATCAAGGGTATGGCTGAAATGTATTATTCTAGCCTCAGTGTTTTCGGGATAATTGGCGCCGGGGCTACCGAAAGTGGCCGCTTCGTAAGTGATACCATTGCCGTCCGGATGGGTACCCATAAACATTTCGCTAATAGCCCCCCCCAGGCTGTGACCGGTCACATAGACCTGCTCAATACCTTGATCAATCACATACTGGTTAATAGCGGAAATTAGAGGCGCGAAGCGTTGGTAATGGTGCTCAAAATTGGGGAAATAATCAAGTTCATCCGCAGGATGATCGTCCGTCCCCCTAAACGCAACCACCAAGGTTCGCTTGCCATTTTCATCAAGTCCTATCGAAACACGAGCGCCGGCTATTCCAGCAGTATTAAGATAGGGGCTATTGGCCGGATTATTACATTCTTCTGGGCTCTCGTACATTCCATTTGTAAATGTCCCGCTGCTAACTGTCAGGTCAGCCGGTTGCCAACCTGGATTGGCAGTAAGGGGCACATTCCTGTAGGCGGCCAGGGCGAACCGCCCCATTTCGTGGGCAAAATTATCGTAGGTGACAGGATTGAAGGTGGAGATGGTATACGCACTGATGGTCAGCTCGGCAGAGGCGATACCGGTATTGCCGACCGCGTCCGTGGCCTTAGCGGTGATGGCATGGCTGCCAAGGGCAAGTGCGGTGGTGGTAATATTAAAGATGCCTTGACCATTGGCGCTTCCTGTGCCAAGCAAGGTGACGCCATCGGTGTCGTACAGCCGAACCATGCTGTTAGCCTCGGCGATGCCAGTAATGGTGGGGGTGATATCAGTGGTATGGTTGTCAGTATTTGATGTGCCGGTATCGGAACCGGCTGTCAGATCAAGACTGGTCGGCGCTACAGGTGGAGTGGTGTCGGCAGGAGTCGGGTCCGGAGTCGGAATTGAGATCAGGGTCGGGTCTAGCATCTGGTCAAAAGCGTAGCCAGTGTAGGTGGCGATGACCTCAGCCAACGGGGTGTGATTCGCAATGGCGGTGGAGACTTCGCCTTGAGTGATGGTGGCCACATGCATGATCCGGCTCAATAGATCGGCGCTGCTGGGATTACTGCCAAGGATGTCATCAATATTCCGGTTGTTGTCCGTCAGCAGACGGGCGAGATCGGCAACCGGAATATTGATGCTTTGATGGGCCGCATTGTAATCCGCTGCTGTGCCGAGTACTTGGTTGAGCAGGGTGCTGCTTGCCAGGGATATTGGGTTGCTGGACCTAGCGATCTGCGTGGCCAGAGCATCCGCCACCGCGACAAACCCCTGGGAAAAGGTGAGCTGGGTGCTGGCCCCGTCCAGGGCCGAGCCGCCCACGGTGAAGATATTGTTGACTGAAACAGCCGCAGCCAGCCAGCACCTGCCGGGCTGCGACCGCATTGGCGCCGGAGAGGTTGGCAAGCGGGTCGAAGGTGGCGAGTGTCAGCGTGGGGTCGTCCAGCTCCAGCCCGAGCGCGGCCAGGACTGCGCTATTGGCTTCGGCAAGGGTATGTCCCTGCTCCACCAGCGAGGCCATGAGGGTGGTGAGCGGATTGACCACCGTGGAACCTGCGGGCGCGGTAAAAGCTCCCCTGAAGGGCAGCCCGGTGAGCACGTCGGTGCCGCCGGTGGCGATGATGGGACCATAAGAGCCCGCAGGCAGGATAAAATTACCCGCCGAGTCGGTAATGGTGCTGGGCTCCCCACTGTCCTGGATGCCGTCGCGGTCGAGGTCGGAAAAAACACGGGCCCCGGAGAGGTAGCCGTCCTGCGCCGAGCCGGTGGTGGGGTTAAACATGGTGTGCATGGTGCTGTCCATTCCGGTCCGGGCACGGGCCAGAGTTGCCGGATCGTGGGTCACCCCGGCCAACCAGCCTGCCACCGTGGCCCGACCTGTCGGCGTGGCGTAGGCGGTGATTTCGGCCGTGGTGTCCAGGGCATTACAGAAGCTCTCGGCGGCCGCAGCCCGGTTACTCAGGGTGACGCCTAATTCGTTATCGAGTCCGGAGCAGAGGGAAAACAGCTTGGACCAGGAGTCGATGCCGTTTGCCACCAGCAGATTGGTGAGCTCCATTGCCTGGGCGTTGTTAAGGGTGACGCCCAAGCCGTTTTGCGCCACCATCTGGACAAGGCCATAGGCGCCGTTGGCCGTGGTGGCGACCTGGTTGTTCATATAGTTATTCACCACCGTGTCCACCACGGTGTAATCGCCGGTGGAACCGTACAGGCCACGCAGTGCCTCCAGCAGTTCCGGCGTGGCCGGAACACCAAAGGCCATGATGACATACTCGTGCAGGGTGGTGGTGATGGAGTCGGACATGGTGAGGCTCCCCTTCTTAGTGGCTTGCAAGTGATCAGGATGGTGGTTCCGGATTGGCGGATTTTCCCGCAAAGTAGCGAAAAAACGAAAAAAATCCTTTGATAGATACCCCCCCCCCCCGCAACATGTCAATACTAGAAAAATACCTAAGGGTGATTTTTATCGAAATGATGGAGCGGTTCCGGCTGGATCAGGGGGAAGAGCGGACTCCAG
>JBAZCG010000011.1:0-58905 GCA_041671085.1 Desulfurivibrionaceae bacterium
CGCGATCTCGAGTTTTTTCAGGTCGGAGTTCAGCGTAGACAGTACACCCAAGGCGGTCGCGGAGGTATCAAGGAATTGTTCAATGTTGGATACGCGCGTTGCAAGATTGGCCTGATCGTAATAAAGGGTCCGGGAATCGTTGAATACACTGAGCAAGGCCGGATTTTTGATGGATTCTCTGGGGTCTGGGGGTCTGGGGGCAGGGGGGGTGGGAGGTTTAGGGATGGGGGGCTTTGGCCACCATCCTGAAGGCTTGGCGGATTCCGTGTTGGGGTTGGGCTGCGCCGCGCTACAGACACCGCCCGCCAGGAACGCGGCGGAAATAATTGCGAACGCTGTGAAGAGTAAACTTTTTTTCATCATGTTACCTCCCTCTGTGGTTGAGTTTGACTGCGAAGAGCTGATATCAGAGGCCCGAGTGCTCCGAGTTTGTCTGGCGACAATTTGCGGGGTTCTCCGGTGGCGTCAGAAATACATCATTTGCTTAATGTCTTGGATCACGCGTTCCAGCGAGGGGCTGGGGGCGAAGCGACGGCTCGAAAGATCGCCGCTTCGAAACTCGTGGCGATATTTGCTCCGCTGAAGCTTCGCCACGATGGCTTCTAAATTCGGACGCCGGGAGCGCAGTGCCCCAAGGGCTTCTGCGCTGACCGCGTCATCCGGCTCCACCTGGAATTCCGGTGTGTGTGCATAGGCGTGTGCGGCGCGATCTGTTTCCGAGGATGTCGCTGGTTTTCGAGGAGTGATCAGGATCAGGATGTGTTGCGCATAGTCATAATCCGAATGGGTCGAGAACAAGTATTGCAATACAGGCACATCGCGGAGTAAGGGCGCGCCATTTTTGGTCTTGACGTTTTCGCGCTCGCGCAGGCCGGAGAGGATGAGCGTTTCCCCGAAGCGCATGATGACGTTGGTGGAGACGGTGTTGTTGGTCGAAGAGACTACCTCATCAAACCCCTCGAACTGGGTAGGTTCGATGAAAGAGCGTGCTCCTTTCACCGAAAGGAGTAGGCGGTCATCGTCGATGAAGGTAGGCGTGACCGAGAGGCTGACGCCGATGTTCTTGTCGGTAATGGAGCCGCCGTATTGTCCTGTTATAGCAACGGAAAGCGTTGAGCCGGAAAAGAAGGTGGAGGGGGTTCGGTCAAGCGCCAGCAGGCTCGGCCGGGCAATCACGTCGGCTGAAGTATCTCCGGCATTGAAGATGTTGAGCGAATATGTGATACCCCCCTGGGGGAGGCCCAGGCTGCGGGCGATGTTCGTGCTGCGGATGGTGTTTCCGCTCGGATCCCGATCAGATTTTGTGGATTCGGAGGTCCTCTCCCAACTGCCGCCAAGGACTATTTTCAGTCCGTCGAGCAGGTTGACGCCTTGGTTATATTCGGTGATTTCCTGTGTGCGGATAAGTGTGACATCCACCACAACCATGCGTGGCAACGGTATGCCCTTACAGGGTGAGGGTAATGCCGGCAGGCGCTCTGTCGTATCGCTTGTAATGGTGCGCCCATAGTCGCTGCCGTTTCCTCCCCCCCAACTGTTGCTGTTTCCTCCTCCCCAATTGCTGCTGTTGTTGACTCCGCCCAAACTGCTGCCGGATTGACTACTCGGCGATTGAGAGCATTCGCTCCAGGACCGCGCAAGTGGTCCCTCCTCGGCGAGGGATCCGCCTGGGTTGCTTGTTGTCCCGCCGGAGGTGCCCCAAGGGCCTGGAATTTGTATGGGAGGCGCGGGATTCCCGGATGTGGATTGCGTGGGTGGTGTGCCTGTCTCGGCGGCAGAGGTAGGCGCCGGGCTCCCAGGTATTGATTCGGTGAGGGTGTCCGTTCCATTGTTGGCAGTGTCGGCTTGCGCAGAGGTTTTTTTCCACGCGCTGATGCGGTCGTCGAGAATTTCCGCATCAGCGGGGCGAACCTGCCGGAAACGGTCCCGGAGCTCAAGGGCGCTGGACTCCAGTCCGAGCGCGGCGCTCGAGAGGGCCGCGATTCGCAGTGCTTCCGGATCGTTCGGGCGTAAGGACAGCGTGTTGTTGGCGGCCCAGAGGGCCACCGGAGCGTCGCTTGCCTGATAGGCCGACCCTGCAAGGGCCAGCTGGATGTCGGGATTGCGTGGTCGCAGGCGTGCTGCCGTGGCAAGCGACTTTCTGGCCTCGGCGTATTGGCGTTGCTCAACCTGTAGCAAGCCGAGATGCCATGCGGCCAGCCAGTGATTTGAGTCGAATTCCAGTGCCAGCCGGTATCCTGTTTCGGCAAGTTCTGCAACGGCTTGGCCATTTACACGGGCCATCTCGCGATACGCTAAGCCGTTGAGGAAGTGCAGATTGGGGTCGGAGGGGGCCAGGGCCAAGGCTCGGTTGAATTGTGCGTTTGCTTGCTTCGCGTCTCCTTTGGCGAGTAAGGCAATACCCTCTTCAACATTTTTCTGGATCGGGGAGGTCGCTTCCCCCTGCTTTGACTGTTGGTGTCCTGCGCAACCGGCCAAAGCAAGCAGAACGACTAATAGTAGAAGAAGGGTCGCACGCATAATTTTTCCTTAATTGTTAGGCAGGAGCAACGGTTGATTTTCGTTGTTGTTAGTTAGGTTACACACATCGTTGTAGCGAAGTCAATGCTCAATAGTTATTTGATTATCGAGTCCTCTCAGTAAAAAACAAAGTGTAGATGTCCTCTTGTTTCGGTGAGGAATATGCAAAGGATTATGAAAAAAAAGGTCCTGCCGGGGATGATCCCGGCAGGGCCTTGCACAACAAAACAGCTGCTGAGGGGGGTAGCAGATGTTTTGTAAAGAACAGGAGGATTAGTCCTTGATCTCGCACTTGCCCTGCTCGCATTCCACATCGGCGATCAGGACGCGGCTCTTGAGTCCCGCCTTGTCCAAGGCGGCTTTAGCCATTTCCGCCCGGGCGCCGGTGGAGCAATGGATCAGCATCTCCTTGCCCTTGGGCAATTCGCCGATGCGTTTTTCGATTTCGTCCAGGGGGATGGAGATGGAGTTTTTGAAGGCGCCGGTCTGCACCTCGTCCTTGGTGCGGACATCGAGGATGACCTGGCCGGTGGTGCCGTCCATGGCCTTCGTGAACTCAGCCAGAGAGACTTCGCCCTTGCCCATCTGCCGGACCCAGGTGATAGCGGCAGGGGTGGGCCCCTTGGCCAGCTTGTTGCCCTTGGCTGCCCAGGATTTTTCGCCGCCCGGCCAGATGGAGATCGTCTTGGCGCCCCACTTCTTGATCATGTTGTAGCCTTTCTGCGCCTCGACAAAAGAGTTGGCGTAGACCACGGTCGGGGCCTTGGTCGGGAAGCCATCCTCTTTTGCAGCCAACGAGGCCATGGGGATACTGTGTGCCCTCGGGATATGGCCTGCCTCGTATTCTTCCTTGGAGCGCAGGTCTACCAAGACGATGTTGTCGGTTTTGACAAATTTTTCCGAGGCGATCACGCTCTTGCCCGCCTTTTTCCAGCCGGGGACGCCCTGGATCATGACGTGCAGGTTGGTGTAGCCCAGCTTCTTTGCCATGGCCGCCGAGTTGGGGCTCATGCCGCAGGTGGGGCCGCCGCAGTAGAAGATGAGCTGCGTGTTGTTGAGCTTTGCGTCGCCGGGCAGCGAGGCTGCATCGGTTTCCTTCAGCACGGTCTCGGGGATGGAGATGGCGGTGGGGATATGCCCCTCGTGGTAGCGCGCCGCAGGCCTGGAGTCGATCAGCACGTACTTGCCCTCGTCCGGCCCCATGGCGATGAGCTTGGCCAGCTCATCGACCTTGATTTCCTTGATGCCTTCCGGCAGGGTCACCAGCTTGGGCTTGATGTCGGTGGCGAACCTGTCGGAGCCGCGCATCTCAAACTGGATGATCGAGGCTTCGCCTTCGATCGCATGATCGACGCCCACGGTTTTATCGTCGAATTTGACGAATTCGTTTTTGCCGTTCACCTCGATGGAGATGGTTTTGGCTTTGTTGGATTTGCCGGTGACCTTGCCGGCAAAGGTGTTGGCGCTCTGGGCCGCCTGAGGTGTCGGGTCCGCCGCCAGGGCCAAGGAGCCGGAGAGGTTCGGGCTGCCTACCAGCAGGCCGGTAAACAGCAGGAATGGAAGCCATCTGCGCAACTGCTTGTTCTGCATGATTGTTCTCCTTAAAAAAGTAATAATTATTCGGGTTGGTTCACTGGATTTTTGTGCTGGTTTTATCCGATTTTTCACCTGGCGAGAGCTGAGCCAGGGCTGTGCGTACGCTGTTGAGCAAGGTTTCCGGTTCGAACGGCTTGGCGATGCAGGCCAGGCAGCCGTTTGTTCTCAAGGCATCGCCCGTCTGATCGCGGATCTCTTCCGCCAGGACTAAGTAGGGGAGGGCAAGTCCGCTGGCGGACAGGGTGTGCATGAAGGCGCGGCACGCCTCGGGCAAGGCCGAATCCAGATCGACGATCAGCAGCTCAACGGGGTGCAGGCTGTTGCGCAAAGTTCTGGCCAGGGTCAGCGCCTCTTCCGTGCTCTGGGCAAGGCTTACCCGGTAATCCGCCTGTTTGAGCATGAGGCCGAGGCTGTGTTGCAGGTTGGGCCTGTTTTCGGCAAGAAGGATGTGTCGTCTGGCCATGGGCTCGCGGGTGTAAAGGTATTTTGCTGAAAAACGGTGCTGTTGCTGATGCCCAAGCATAAAGCAAGATGGGTGCCAGGGAAGGGAAATAAGATGTATCTTGTTGAAATGTTAATGAATGTGGGGTGTGACAAATGAGGGGTGTTTTGGGAATGGGTGCAAGGAGGTTTGCGCAGGGAGGGCTGAGTGCAGAGTGCTGAGGGCTGAGTGCAGAGCGGGGAACCGGGGACAGAACATGTTTCAGACAAACGGATAAACGTGGTCTGTCCCCGACTGATTGTGGATGAAAAAAGGCCCTGCCGGAAATGGTTCCGGCAGGGCCTTGCACAACTAAGCCGCTGTAGTAGGGAGGCTCGTCGGTTAAGGAAATGTCCTTTGGCGGAAGATTATCGCAAGTCCAGGCGAACCGATTAAAAGGACTGCATGCAGCCCTGATTCAGGGCTATTTGCCGCACCGGCTTAACATGCCTTTTTCCGATATTTTTGTTGGTGATATATCATCCCGGGAGGTCAGTTCACAGGAGAGACTCTTGTCTCCTTGCTTCATCAGGGAAAGCTTGCCCAACAATAACTTGTCACAGAACCCACCCGTTGACTCAGTGAACGAATATTCCCGACCGTTGTCTCCGTTATTTTTTAAGAACTTGACAGTAAGGGCGCAACTGCGCGGATTTTCGTATGTCAATGTCGACCTGCCGTTCTGCTGAAGGTTGAGATACACCACTGACAAATTACCGTTCGAAGCCCTTGCTTGCCCGGTCCAAGAACCCTCAAAACCTGTGTCGAGGTTAGGGGGGCTCCCGGCGAAACATCCCGACCCGAACGACGATCCGGCGATAATGATTGCCAGAAAAGAAAGGGCCATAATTGTTCTTTTGACAAGGCTGTACTTGTTCATTTTTTTCTCCTCTTTTAAGGTTACTTTGAAAAAAAGGCTCCCACCATGTCGCTGTTTCGCCGCCATCAAGGTATCGGCGTCCGCTTGCCCCACTATTTCCCTGACTCTTTGCGATTGTACCATCGTCATGGTGAACCGTTGCGGTCGCCCTACGTTCCGCAGTAGATTTATTAGTTTTGAGAATATCGACCCTTTTGCTTCGGGTGTCGGACACCCCTTGCCTGCTCCGCCATATCGAGGAATTTCCACAAGCAATTTGCTGTCTATTTTGATTTCGCCGGAAGGCCGGTCGGTTCCATGAAAAACAACAATTTGCATCCGTCGCCGGTTTTTTGTGCCACCACATTCTTTGATTGCGTGCCACTATCACCAGTGAATAGCGGCGGGATGCACCGGGAAATTTTTTTTCTTTCAATTCGGAGAATTCCGGGGACATAATACCTAGTTGTTGGACTCTGCAACGGATTTCTATTCTGCCAGTATCCGGCTCCATCACTTTGCCAGAACCAGTTTTATTGTCAAACAGTTTCGGCTTCTTTCTCTGAAATCATCACTCGTCCCGATCCGCCTGCTTCAGCCGCCAATTCAGGGCTTGCCGGGTGATGCCGAGCATCTCCGCGGCAATGGCCTGATTGCCCTTGGCCCGGTTCAGGGCCTCCAGCACCAGGAGATAACCCGCCTCTCGGATGGAGGGGAGCTGGGGAAGATCGGCGAACGGGGTCCGGGTTTCCGGATGCCTTTTGACCTCTTCCTCCAGATTGGGCCGCCGGAGCCTGAGATATTCCTTGAAAGAATCCATGGACATGGTGCGGTTCTTGTGGGTACTCACCGCGTCAAACACCATGTTCTTGAGCTCCCGGACATTGCCGGGGAAATCATAGGTGCCCAAGAGGGAGATCAGCTCCTTGGGAAAGCTCGGCTTCTTCTTGTTGAGCCGGGCGGCGGCCTCTTCGAAGAAATAATCGGCCAGCAGGGGCAGATCGTCGAGCCTTTCCCTTAAGGGGGGGATATGGATGCGGTGGGCATGGAGCCGGTAGTAGAGATCCTTGCGGAAGGTGTTGTTTTCCTGCATCTCCTGGAGATTCTGGTGGGTGGCGAAGACCATCCGGCAATCGCTGCGTTTGGGCAGATCCGAGCCCAGGGGCAGATACTCCCGCTCCTGGAGGAGGCGGAGGAGCTTGGTCTGCGAGAGCTGGGAGAGATCGCCGATTTCATCGAGAAACAGGGTGCCGCCCGCAGCCTGCTCGATGAGGCCCCGCCGGGTCTGCTCGGCCCCGGTAAAGGCGCCCTTTTTGTGGCCGAACAGGGTGTCGGCGAACATGGTGTCGTCAAGACCCGCCACATTGACCGGGACAAACTCGCCCTGGCGTTTGCTTAAGGCATGCAGGGCCGGGGCGATGAGCTCCTTGCCCACCCCGGTTTCTCCGGAGATCAGCACCGGTTCGCTGGTTTCGGCAATGGACTCCACGTACTGGAAGATGGAGCGCATCCCCTTGTTGTGGGTGGTGATCCGGCTGAAGGCCTCGGGGTGATCCAGGGTGTCCTTGAGGAAATGGGTCTTGAGCAGGTCGTTTTCCTGGCGCAACCGGCTGAGATCCACAGCCCGCTGCACCCCGGCGATGAGGCGGGTCTCCTCGCTGACCTTAGTGTAGTAGTCGAAGGCCCCGAGTTTCATGCATTGCACCGCGGTATCCACCAGGTCGAGGCCGGTGATGATGATCACCGGAATCTGCGGGTGTTCGCGCACGATCTGCGGCAGCAGCTCTTCCCCGGAGAGATGGGGCATGGTGAGATCGAGAACGATCACCCCGATCTCTTCGATCTCCTTGTTGGCCAGAATCTCCATGACCTTGCGGCTGTCGGCGCAGCAGCGGACATTGCTCAAGCCCGCGGCGCGCAGGGTCAGGCTGAAGCTGTGCAGCCAGGCCTCTTCATCGTCAACCAGCAGGATGGGGCGAAACGGGGAGAGCTGCTTGTCCATGTGAGTAATCCTCCTGAAATTCCGGGCCGGCGCAGGGCCAGGGCGTGCCGCTTACCCTACCCAACCTGCGCGGTTTTGTCATCCCTCCCTTCCCGCCAGGCGGGAAAGGAGAGGGTCGCGGTGGTGCCCGCCTCCGGGTTTGAGCTGAAACGCAGCCTGCCCTGGTGTTCCTTGATGATGCCGGCGGAGACCGAAAGGCCTAAGCCGGTGCCGCCGTATGACCGTTTGGTGGTGAAGAAGGGGTCGGTGATCCGGTTGATGATCTCCTCGTTGATCCCGGTGCCCTGGTCGTAAACCAAAACCTCCACCTCGTCGCTCTCCGCATTATAGCGCGAGGCGATGGAAATGGCCGCATCCTGGCTGGCCAGGGCCTCGCAGCTGTTCTGGATCAGGTTGATCAGCACCTGCTCCAACCGCTGGCGGTTGCCCCGGATGGGCGGTAGATTAGGGGCCAGGTCGGTGCTGAAGTTCCGGGTGGCGTTCTTGATCTTGTTGTGGTTGAGGCGCACCGCCGCTTTGGCGATCTCGTTGAGATCCACCGGCTCCATGTGGCGGGTGGTGTCCTGGCGGGCGTAATCTTTGAGGTCGTGGACGATGTTTTTGATCCGCCGGGCGCTCTCCTCCAGCTCTAGAAAAAGGCGGGGGATCTGCTCGCACATCTCGCTGTATTGCAGCCCGGCCACGAGAAAGTCGCCGTTTTCGCGGTAGTATTCATCGAGGATAGGTCGGGCGCTTTCCCAGGCCTTGAACAGCATGGAGGTGTTCAGCATGGCGATGCTGTTGGGGTTGTTGATCTCGTGGGCCACCCCGGAGATGAGCACCCCCAGCGAGATCATCTTGTCCGCCTGGACCAGCTGCTGCTGCTGGAGCCGGGTCTCGTCCTCAGCTCTTCTCCGCTCGGTGATGTCGCGGATGATCCAGATGGAGTTCCATTTATCCTTGATCCGGGCCTCGGAAAGCGAAAGCTCGATGGGCAGCTCCGTGCCGTCCTTGCGCCTGGTGATCAGCTCGATGGTCTCGCGGATGGGCCCGTCGCTCACCGGCTTTTCTTCCATGGCCCCCCGCTGGCCGGAGTCGGAAAGCCGCGGGGAGATCAGGGTGTGGATCGGCTTGCCCAGGGCCTCGGCGGCGGAAAAGCCGAAGATCTCGGCGGCGGCCTCGTTCCAGTAGGAGATATTGCCGTGGTGGTCCATCATGGCGATGGCGTCTTGGGCCGAGGCGGTGAGGTTTCTAAACTTGTCCTCGCTCTGGCGCAGGTCGGCCTCCGCCTCCTGCTGTCTGGTTCTGGTGATCGCATAGCGGCGGGCCAGGGTGGTGAGCTCCTCGGCCAGATTGACCACCTCTCGGGGGCCGGTCCAGCTGAATTGTACGTTTTCCTGCCCCTTGTTCAGGATGGAGTCCAGGCCGGTGAGGATGGTGTCCTTGATCCGGTCGATCTTTTTGGCGATGGCATTGGCAATGAGCGAAACAATGATGGCGATGCTGATCACGATCCCGACGATGTTGTAGATCAGGGAAAGTTTCCACTCCCGGGCCGCGCTGCGGTCCACGGGCGAACCGAGCCAGAGGGTTGGGGGAAGATTTTCATTGAAGATGAGCGGCAGCCAGATCAGGCTTTGGCCGGATTCGTTCTCCCAGACAAAGGGGCGGTTGTCCGCCAGGCGGGGGGCAAGAGAAGGGAAGAGGGCAAGGAGGTTGGCGCCGGAGGCGATGGGGTGCGCGGTGTCCAGTTCGGGAAAGGAGGCCGGGGCATGGACAATCGTACCTACAGGCGTTGCCCAACAAGCATTTTCGTGGGTATCGAGGAACAGCTCAGGGGCGATCTCCATGATGACCACGCCCGCTGTTGCGCCGTCTGCGGTCGGAATCGGGGTTGTAAGATTCAGGCGGTTGATGGCGGGATCGGTCGGGTTCTTGGTCAGAAGGGTGTCGACCTCGGACGCTAAGAGCGCCATGCCTTTCTGGAGCATAAGGGCTTGCGCCGGATCACCCGCAGGCTCGTTGGGGGTGAATTCCAGGGCGTCGGCAGTTCGGCGGAGATGGATCAGCTGGTTGCCCGAGGCATCCAGCAGACGGACCCCGAGAATCACCTTTTCCGTGTCCATCTGGCCGATGAGCAGGTCCGCCAGCCGCTGGCGTCCGGCAGGGTCCAGGGACGACGGGGAGAGCCCCGCGATCATGGGGGTGGCCGCCGCTTGAAGGAGGCTTTTTCGGATGCATTTCACCTTGGCGTTGAGGGAAACAAAGCTGCTTTCGGCCCCGGCCACGGTCCGTTTTTTCTCCACTGTTTCGTGCTGGTTGATGTGGGAGCGGAGATTGACCCCGACCAGGGTGAGGATGGGCAGGATGCCAAGGGCAAGGAGGATGATGAAGATGATGGTCCGCAGTCTCATGGGATGCCTTGGCTATGGAATATGGTTGCGTAAAGGACTGGGCTCTGCTTTTTTGAGAGAAAGAGGATCATTTTTTCAACCAACGGAGGGATAGTAGCATGAAAGACATTTTGATTGCAATCACCGGGGTGGAACTTGATTTTGAAATGGCACGGAAAATGGCCGGCATCATTGCCCAAGGGGAGAACAGGGAATCAGATTGCATCGCCTGGTCTGACGCGCGGCAGAAAAGTCATTCGCCCAGCTACGTGCAATGCGAGATTAACGGCAGGCCGGGTTGGGAGGTGTACGGCGAGAATCACGGCGGGTGGTTGAAGATTATTTTCAATCAAGGGGATTATGTGTTCATCCATAGCTGAGAGCTTGGGGCGTAATGAACCGCACAAGCTAAGCAGCCAGAGGAATATGTTTCGTCCTTCTGTTCATTTCTTTGCTTGCCCAAAGAAACGAACCAAAGAAAGGGCACCCGTGTCACTTGTCCCGCCGAAGGTGGGATGCCCTGCGCTCCTCAAAGCTGCCGGGGCTTTGCAAACTCGCTGCGCTCAAACAGTGCAAATCCCCTTTTCGGTAGCCTCTCCGGTGCTCGGCTGCGTGCCAATGGGATTTTTGCGTGCTACCCTATAGCCCGCTTCCGTTTTTTGTTTCCATCATTTCACCGAGCATGCGCCGGAAGAGGATGCGCTTTGCCTCCCAGGGAGCCTCGGCGAAAGTCGACTTTCTGCCGATACTTCTGCCCTCGAGCCGATAGCACCAGAAGCCGTTGGCAACCCGCATGACCTGGCTGATTCTCTGCGGAGCCAGTTGGGCCAGCTCTTGGTCCTGGGGATTGAGCGGGTCGAGAAAGCGGGGGGCCAGCAGGCCGCCAAGGGTTCTTGTCCCGTCCTGGGACATCTCTTTCGCCACCGTGGCCAACTCTTCTCCCGCCAGCAGCCGTTGCCGGGCCTTTTCGCAGAGCATTTCCTGTTCCTGCCAGCGGGCTGGGCAGTCCATGGGGTTGGCGTAGCGGAAGATCCCGCCCAGTTCCAGGCTCTCCGGCAGGGTGATTGGCGCGTTTTCCAGTTGCTTGAGGGTTTTTGGGATGGTCTGCGTAAGCGCCTTGTTGCATTCCTGCAACCGTCTGGCCAGTTGGGCTTCCAGCTCACTCTTCGGGGGTGCTCCGCCCAAGGCCTTGCGGACGATGGCGGTCAGGGTCTGCAAATCCGGGAGCTGCAGCGCCGGTTTGGCTGTGGCGAGCGGGCCGGCCCCGACTGGCCCCGGTTTGGAGGCAGGAGTTCGGCGGCGGGCGCGCATTGCCTCGACCCAGGCCGGGGCAGGCGTTTCTTTGCGGAGATGGCCCAGGCTGAAGAGAGCCGCCCCGTCATAGCCGTATTCCCCGGCAATGCGCGCTTCCTTGCCAAGCTGTTCCGGGCCTTTGCCGGAAGCGCCCAGCCCGGCCCAGAGGGCAACCTTGGGGGCACGGGGGGTGTTCGTGATAATCTCCTGGAGCTGGGCGCTCACCCGGTCGGTATCCCCGAAATAGGCCATGGGGTAGAGTCCGTCCACCAGCCCTTCCTCTGCCCAGGCCTGCCATTCCTGGCCGTTTTCCAGATAGGCGGCTGAGGCTTCGGGAAAAACGGCGGCCGAGAGGACAGTTCCCGGGGCGCCGCCTTGGTTCACAACCTGCCGGACCTCCCGCAGCAGTTGGGTGACTTGGCCTGCGCGGAACTCGTTCCAGAAAAGCGCCGCCGTGGTAAGCACCCGGTCCGCTGGCGGTTGCGTCCCCTCAAGCCAGGCGGTTACGGTCTCGGCATTGAGTCGCTCGGGCAGCAGCCTGGGATCAAGCCCCCAGAGGCGCTGGAATTCTTCGGCCAGCACGTCGCTTTTTCCGTAGCCTGGACCGGGGTAGCGGAGAAAGTCAAGATGGATCCCGGTCACTGGGTAGCGGGCCAGCAGCTCCCGGACCACCGTCACAAAAAGAGTCCGGTATTCCGTAGAGGCCGGGTCGGCATAGCTGCCTTCGATCCAACCCAGTCGTTTTTCCCGCGCGGAATAGCTGGACACAGGCCGCCCGGTGTTGTCGGAGAGAATCCAGGGTTGGTCCGGGTGTCCGGGGTGTTTGGGATTTTCCGGTGGGGTGGCGCCGCCCCAGAGGTAATAGACATTGAGCCAGGCATGGAGGGGCAGGGGGGCACAGTCCGTGAGCAGCTGCGCCAGGGGGTCAAAATCCGCCGGAGCCGCTGCCAGGTTCTCGGCTCGGGGCGCGATGTTGCTTTGGTACAGGGCATCGGCCCTTCCCCGGACCTGGACCAGCAGTTGGTCAAATCCTGCCTGCTTGGCTTGGGAGCAGACCGAGGCAACCTCCCCCGGGCTGTCCAGATCGAAACGGACAACCCAGGCCGTGGTTTGCAGCCGCGGGGCGCAGGCCGAGACCAGAAGCAGCAGGGCCAGGGCAGGGAGCAGGGCGCGCAGGGAACAAGGTGGTGGCTGGGTATCAGGGGCAGTGGTCGGCATGGATATTGACCTTTTGGCGGCAGGATGGTAATTTGCGCGACGTTTTTAGGAACTGTTACGAACGAATCTCTGCCTCCATTGTTACCGCGCCGTTTACGAAATGCGCCAGGAAAAAAATAATGACCGACCTGAAAAAATTTCCCGAAGGCATGCAGCCCCTGGGCGACTCTCCGTTCCCTTTTGCCTGCAACCCCGAGGTTCCCTGTTTTACCCGCTGCTGCCGGAAACTCACCCTCTTTCTCTACCCCTACGATATCATCCGCCTGAAAAAAAGGTTGGGGATCACCTCGGAGGAGTTTCTCAACACCTACACCGGCGTGGTCCAGGGAACCAATCCGCTCTTCCCTTCGGTTGTCATGCGGATGGGGGATGAGGCGGAAGGCACCTGCCCGTTTCTCGACCCGGAACGGGGCTGCCTCGTTTATGAGGATCGCCCCTCCGCCTGCCGCACCTATCCCCTGGAGCGGGCCGTTGACCGCAACCCGGAGCGCGGCCAGCCCAGGGCCTATTATTTCATGACCGATCATTCGTACTGCCTGGGGCATCAGGAGAAAAAGGAATGGACGGTGAAGGAGTGGCTCCGCGACCAGCAGCTGGTCTATTACAATGCCATGGACGACCAATGGGCCGAGATGGACACCCTCTGGGCCTCAAACCCCTGGCAGGGCGAGGGCGCGGCCGGGCCCAAACAGCAGCTGGCCTTCATGGTCTGCTACAATATCGACCGCTTCCGCCAGTACGTGGTGGAGCACAACATGCTCAACGTCTATCGGCTGGACAAATCACGCAAACGCCTCATCGAGACCGATGACGAGGCCCTGCTCACTTTCGGCTACGACTGGTTGAAGCTGGTGCTTGGCAATCGGCCCACCCTCCAGTTGAAGCGATAGAGCAATCGGCCGCCTCTTTGCCCTCCTGCGGGACACATCCGTGAAAACCAGATTCGCACAACTGCGCGCCTATTTCCCCGCCATCGCTTTCTTTGGCGGATTTCTCTGGGATGCCCTCACCATTGGCCGGTCGGTAGCGCCTTCTGATCTGTGGATACTGTCTGGCGATCTCGCTGGCGCAGCCGGCATCCTGTGGTGGCTGGGGCATCGGCGCCATACCCTTGCGGCGATTGTCTCCGAAGATGGTGTGCAGACCACGGTTCTGCCTGCTTCTTTCTTGGCAATCTGGTGGGAACGCGCGCCACTCCTTTTGCTTCAATTCCTTTTTGGCGGGCTTTTCAGCGCGCTTTTTATTCTCTATTTTCAAAGCTCCAGCCACCTGACCGCCATGCTGTGGTCCCTGGGGCTTGGGGCGTTGTTGATTGCCAACGAATTTATTGACGACAAGTACCATCGTTTTACCCTCACTTGGGCCTTGTTCGGGCTGTGCGCCATGCTGCTGTTTAATTTTCTCCTGCCGTTCATGGTCGGCAGCATCGGCATGGTTTGGTTTTATCTCAGTACCCTGACAGGCGCGGGGCTCACCCACTGGCTGCGCAAGAAAACTCCGGGGTGTCCTGGGCGGGCTGCACCGGTCTGGATTATCGCAGCCATGCTGGCGGTGGCGTATCCCCTGGATCTTATCCCCCCGGTTCCCCTAGTGAAGCGGGATATTCAGGTGGGGAGAAATTTCGAGCGTGTGGCGGGCGAGTATCGCCTCACCCTGGAGAAGACCTCCTGGTGGGTATTTTGGCGGGAGTTATCCGGCGAGGTCCATCTTGCGCCAGGCGAGCGGCTGTACTGTGTTTCCTCGGTATTCGCCCCGCGCGGCTTAAGCACCCGCCTCTATCACCGTTGGGAACATTACGATGCCCTGCGCGGTTGGCAGACCACTTCCCGCATGGGTTTTGGTCTCTCAGGCGGCCGCAATGGCGGTTTTCGTGGCTACACCTATAAGCAGGATCTGGTCCCAGGGGAATGGAGGGTGAGTGTGGAAACTGAAAGCGGCCGAACGGTTGTTGTCCATGCGTTCAGTGTGGTAACCGACGTGCCGGTTGAATCAGACAGGGAGACAGTGCGGGGTTTATGAGGGTGAAGAGGCTCTGTTTGTGAGCTGAGAATGCCAGTTACACTAAATTTGCTATAATGTCGGACAGCAGGCACTTTTGTCGCTTCGGAACATTCACTGAGCTGTTACGTCATGTCTTGATATTAACAATAAGACCAGCTTCATGTTCAAGATTATCCAGAGTGGTCAACAGGTGGTTGAGGTCAAGAGGTATCTCCTGTGTCATCTGGCATACCGCATCATCTGAACTGTCATAGATGTCCAGGGCAAAGCCCTCCTCAGTTTTGGCAAGGACCAAGTGTAAGGGCACCCCGCTGGCGGCCAAATCTTCATTGGCCTGTTTTATCATCTGCTGGATGGATTTTTCCGCCAGTGGCGGAGGAGGCTGAGTGTTGTCTTCCTGGGACTCGGTTTCTTTGCTCCTGCTTTTTTTTCTTTTTTCCCATTCCTGTCTGAGAACCAGAGGATCAACGGGCCGAACCCTGCCGATTGATAGCGATGGATGGACTTCTTTCCGTATCGGCGTTGGATCCGCGGGTGGGGGGGATGGATTTCTGATCTCATAAGCCGCGACCGCATTTTTATACTCAATTGGTCGGGCTGTTGCGGGCGGGGCAGGGTTTAGCGCTTCGCTTGCAACAGTCGTTTCTGTGGTGGTCGCAATCTGAGATGGCGCGGTTGCTGGAACGGCAAAATTCACCTCTGGCGGCGTCTCAACCACCGTAGTCGTCGTCCCAGGAGTCTGAGCTGTAGTCACTGTGCCAGGGGGCAGGGTTTGCCCTCCTGGCGCTACTGGTGTTGCAGTGGGGGGCGTGGTTTCCGGCGGCACCAGGGTTTGGGTCGCTTGGTTAGCCGCCAAAGCGGCTTGTTGGGCGGGGGACAGGTTTTTGGTCTCAAGAGCGGTTTGAACCGTTTCGTTAACCGCCAAGGCCGCTTCTTGGGCAGGACTCAGGCCTTGAGACTCGAGGATCGTTGTTGAAGCAGGAGTTGTGTTATTGGCTAACAGTGGCTCGGCTGGGGCCGTTGGCTTGAGGTTCAAGGTTTGCAGCGCCTCACTGTCCAGTAAGGCAGCTTGTTGGGTAGGAGTCAAATTTTGAGTTGCGGCAATCGCCACGGCAACAGGATTTTTAACGATGTTAAGCAGGGAGGTGGCAAATGGGCCAGAGGGCTGAACTCGAACCTGCAAAACCGTTGGCGAAAGTGAATTTGTCTTGTTAATGTCATCAATCGGCATGTCTTTGCTCCATTTTCGCTCCGTCCCCCTTCCTCTTACGTCTCCAAAACTTCTCCGGGTTCTTTTTTCACCAACATGATTGAACAGGGCATCTTCCTCACCAGTTCATCGTTGCTGCGATTAAAGAAAAGATTCTCCAGACGGCTCTCTTCATGGGCAAGCATAACCAGCAAATCAATTTTTTCCATCTCGATGGTTTTTAGTATCTCTTCGGTGGGCTCACCTTCACGGACCAATTCCTCGATGGAGACCCCTTTTACTTTCTCGGATTCGACAAGCTCGGATAGTTTTCGTCTGGTCCCTTGGAGTAAATTTTCATATTCATCTGCAAGCGATAGGGTGCCAACGCTCCAGCCTTTGAGAGCAAAGGGATTGTAAATGGATTGGATAACATAGAGTTTCGCCTTATGCTTCTGGGCGAGTGAAACCCCGACCTGAATGGCCTTTCTGGATGACTGGATCATTCTGCTCACAACAAGAATACGTTTGAATTCGTTCATAATGCCGCCTATTTCGTTGATTCCTTTTACTACTTATTCCATTGAGTAGTAAAAGGAAAAGGTAACAACATCTGCCAGCCGCCCATATTTGCAGCATTTTAAGACCAAAGGCTATTTTCTCCAGCAACACTCATTCCCAGCTTCAGTCCGGACTATAGAGACAATATTGATTCCGTCCCGCTTGCTTGGCCTGATACATGGCGCTGTCAGCTTTATTCAAAATGGTATCGATATCTGCACCATGATCTGGATAGAGTGCGATCCCGATGCTGCTGGTGATAGTTAAGGTGTGTTCATCAAGAACAATGGCTTCCTGGAAAGTCTCGATGATTTTTCTGGCAACCTCCAAGGCATTCTGTTCGCTTTTTTGCTCAGAAAGCACGAAAACAAATTCATCCCCGCCGAAGCGGCCGACGGTGTCTCCTTTCCGAAGGATTCCCGTCATGTTTTTCGCAACAGACTGGAGCAGCTTATCTCCAACATGATGACCGAGGGTATCATTGACCTCTTTGAACTTGTCAAGGTCGAGCATCATGAGGGCCACTTTCGTCCGGTTTCTTTCTGCCTGGCGCATGGCCATATTAAAACGGTCGATGAGTAGCATTCGGTTCGGTAGGCCAGTCAAATGGTCATGATAGGCGACACGAATGATCTCCCGTTCCATTTCTTTCTGGGTCGTGATGTCCTCGATGGCCAGAAGGATAATCCGCTCCTTGCCTTTTTTTCGTTTAATTTGCCGGGCGTTCAAAAGCATTATACGCCTGCCGATGGTGGAGAAAACGTGTTCAACCTCATAGCCATCAAATGTTGTTTGTTGGGGGAGGATGGTTTCCAGGAGTTCCCGTAGCTTGGGGATATCCCACTGTTTGTTGCCCAGATCGTAGATGAGTTTTCCTATCGTTTCTTCAGGCTTTACCTTGAAGAATTCATAGAAGGAACGGCTGACGGTGACCACCCTGAGGTCTTGATCCAAGGAAATTAAGGGTTCACGCACGGTGTTGATGACGCTTTCGGCAAATTCGCTGGCTTCATCTGCTATTTTTTTAATAATGGCCAGTTCTTTTCGGGTTTTTTCCAGACCTGCTTCTATCTTCTTACGCTCGGTGATGTCCTCGATGGCCAAAAGGATGATCCGCTCCTTGCCCTTTTCTCGTATAATTTGTCGGGCATTCAAAAGCATTATGCGTCTGCCGATGGTGGAAAAAACGTGTTCAACCTCATAGTCGTCAAAGGTTGTTTTTTGAGGCAGGATGGTTTCCAGGAGTTCCCGCAGTTTGGGAATATCCCACTGTTTGTTGCCCAGGTCGTAGATGAGTTGTCCTACGGTTTTTTCAGGCTTTACCTTAAAAACCTTATAGAAGGAGCGACTGGCGGAGACCACCCTGAGGTCTTGATCCAAGGAAATTAAGGGTTCACGCACGGTGTCGATGACGCTCTCAGCGTATTCCAGGGTTCGTGGCATGCTTTAACCGTCTCCTCTTTCTTGTCAAATTAATCATTGCGGCAAAAGGTGCACGAGCCGGGAGAGGCCACTCCCTGACAGGCCAGAAACAATACCTTAGGCCCCACGCATCTCCAAAACCAGGGGCACCAAACGATTGTTCTCCTTTTTCTCGGGAAAAACCGCATAGCTGTTGATAGCATCTATTTCTCAGGCCTTAAGCTGCTTTGATGCTGGTGAAATCCCCATACACTAAAAATTTATACCCCTCATGGTTCGTTCTCAAGATCTTGCAAAGCATAATATGTGCCAGGATTGTTGTTGCCAGGGCATAAGCTCCTATCATGCTAGAACAATTGAAATTTGAGTAAATAATGCAATAGGGAATAAATACCTTGGAGGCGCCGCCGCCTGACATATTAGGAATATCCTGACATGTCAGGCGTGATGAACATTTTCTTTTTTTTGGGGGGGGCACTGGCAATTCAACTCAATTGGTCAATAGAAGACTCGGCTCACTATTTCCAACCGATATCACCTCATAGGCCTGCCCAACCACCCCCTACAATCTTTCATCGATATGCCTTCGAGGCGGCATCACCATTTTTTCCAATGAAATTCAGCCAACCCAAGCAACAGGAATAGGACTTTCCGTTGCCAGCCCCTCCGCCCTGAAGGAGAAAAGATAGGCTGGGCAACCGTTGTGACTGCCGCTTTGGCAAAAACTTTCCAGCTCAAACAGATCGGGGACGTACGGAGTGTTCTTGGCGGCACAACTGTCGACGGCCCAGGTGTTTTTGTTGTTGTTGTAATGCAGAAGATATTTGCAATGCATGGCGCTAGCCTCCATAGGCAGTTGTGATCTTGTTTCCAGGGGGAACAAAAACTACTGTTCTTTTATTAAGCAATGATTCCCGGGAGAATATTTTCTTCTTAAAAAAACAACCCACCTGCCGATACTCCGACGGTAGACTAAGGAGAAAATGAGGAGGAAATTACTCTAATAATGACAACTCGAATTTTGCAAAATGTACATGCTATTTCCTGGGCATGAACCAACCCAGAAGCAGGCCGGCGATGAAAATGGTGGCGATGGCAGTCTTACCGAATACGAAAAAATGGTCTGCATCGCTCGACGCTGTCAAAACAGAGACGAGATTCCGTTACCAAAGCCCATCTGGCTCAAAAATCCGTAAGTCGCAATCAGATTGACCAAAAATACGCACCAAACAAAAAATACGCACCAAACAAAAAAAGCAGGCGATTTATGGAGTTATGGATAAGTCTTTAAAAACTCTGCCGCATCATCATGCCGATCTTGGTAGCACCGGCTTTATCATGTTCTACAATCGGCATCAGCAGAAACCGGTCGGTGATTGTTGCACCGATCATCGCGCCAAGCATGTGAGATGCTATATCCAGGAGTGAACTAGAAAACTTTTCCCCTTCGGCCATCTGTAGCCCTTCCCCGACCAAGATGACGGCAGTGCTCCCTGCAAAGCCGATCATGGCCCGGTGTTCCGGCCAGTATTTGTCGGCAACAGTACCCGTAATGACACCAGCAATGAGCGCCCCTCCCGCAACATGGCTCAATTCGCCCGGCACGTTGATGCCTGCTGCCAACGCAGGGGTGGCAAAGACCAAGAGACCACATATCCAAAAAACTATTTTCATTCCTTCCTCCTGCGAATGAGCATCGAAACCCGTCACACGCATCTATTGTTACAAGTCTGAAGGGATAGTGTGACCCCTTTGGTCTCTACGCATTTTCCCACAGACCCGCTAGTGATATTGCAAAGCAGAATATGTGCCAGGGGATTTGTTCCCAGGATAATGGTTGTCATCTTACTGAAATAATAGAAATTTAAAGGGGGTATTACTGTGCGGAGAAAACAATATGAAAGGGACTGCAGTCTGACATATCAGGAAAATCCTGATATGTCAGCCGTGATAAACAATTAGACGTAAGCGTGTTTTTATTCCCACTTTTCCGCGAACATACTGCTGACGGATTGGACTACGCATGATGGCGCGCAGGTTGGTGTTCACCTTTATTCATCCTGTGAAAAAAATACCACCGGGATGGCCCAATCCTGATTTTGCTGAAACAAAGCAGGTCTTCGATTTTTTTATGGGCCGTTTAACAAAGAGGCGAAAGGATGGTCCTGATTGTACCTCTCATCGTTGCCAGAGGATTCTGGCATTTTCCAGGGGGATGGCAACGGAGTCGTGGCGCGGTATCATTCGTGGTGTATAGTCCGACGCAGGGCGGGCTGTGGGGACGCTGGCGCCATAGGCGTAGCCGTTGGTTGCACCCACCAGCTGTCGCAATCGCCTCATCTCTACCTGCTCCGGCGCGGCACCGTTAACGCCATCGGCATAAAGCTCGACCCGCACCGACTCCGGGTCGAGATCATCTAGATACAGTTGCGCGTTAAATACATGCTGCTCACCAGCAGTTTCAATCTTTACTTCACCGAAGCGCAGTGCGGCCCATTTTTGCTCCAGGGCACGGCGCCAATCAACCATGGCCACGCCGACGGCGCCTTTGTCGGTGGCCCGGGCCAGGTAGGTCGAGGCCGCTGGAAGATAATGTTGCGCGGTATATTCACATACCGCGCGATTGGCGCAAAACCGCGGCGTTAATCGCGCCATGCTTTCGCGCATCCGGTTCACCCATACGCCAGGGAGGCCTTGCTCGTCACGCGCATAGAACTCCGGGATCACCTCGCGTTCGAGCAGGGCATAGAGGGCTTCGGCCTCGATAGCGTCCCAGGTGGGATCGTTATCATGTTCCCGGCCATCCCCCAGCGCCCACCCTATCTCAGGATTGTAGGCCTCGGCCCACCAGCCGTCCAATTCCGAAAGATTGAGACCGCCATTGACCAGCACCTTCATACCGCTGGTTCCACAAGCCTCCCAGGGCCTCCGGGGCGTGTTGATCCAGACATCAACTCCCTGCACCAGGGATTCGCTCAAGAGCATGTTGTAGTCGCTGAGGAAGATCACATGGCGGCGGACCTCGGGCTGCCGGATGAACTCCGTCCATTGCCGGATGAGGGCCTGTCCCTCAAGATCGGAAGGATGAGCCTTGCCCGCCATGATGAGCTGTACCGGGCGTTGCGGATTCGTCAACAACCGCAGCAGCCGTTCCGGATCGTGCAGCAGCAGGTTGGGGCGTTTGTAGGAGGCGAAGCGACGGGCAAAACCCAAGGTCAGGACGTTGGGATCGAAAAAATGACCCGCCTCCGCCACCAGTCCGGGCGAGGCGCCGGCGGCGGCAAGTTGCCGGGATAAACGATCGCGCACGTAGGTCACAAAAGCCTGGCTGGCGGCGAGGCGAAATTGCCAGAGCCTGGTATCGGAGACGCGGCGCATGTCCTGCTCCAGGGTTTCCGTCGTCCCCAGCCAGCGGTCCTTGCCACAGGCCTCGGTCCAAAGATCGTCCGCTGCTGCGGAGTCCCAGGTCGGCATGTGGACGCCGTTGGTGATGTGACCGATGGGCACCTCCTCCTCCGGCCAGTGTGGAAAGAGCGGGGCAAAGAGGTGCCGGCTCACCTGCCCGTGCAGACGGCTTACGCCATTGACCGCGCCGCTGCCACGAATCGCCAGATAGGCCATATTGAAACGCTCAGACGGGTCCTCCGGATTCCGGCGACCCAGGGCCAGCAGGTCGTAGAGCGCGAGGCCGAGCTTTGCGGCGTAGCCGCCGAGGTATTGTTCCATAAGGGCTGGCGCAAAACGATCGAAGCCTGCGGCCACCGCAGTGTGCGTGGTGAACAGGTTGCCCGCTCGCGTAACGGCCAGGGCCACGTCAAAAGGCTGACCTGTTTCCTCCATGAAATCCCGGGCGCGTTCCAACACGACGAAAGCCGCATGGCCTTCATTGAGGTGACAGACTTCCGGATGGAGGCCGAGGGCACGAAGCAACCGCCACCCGCCGAGTCCGAGCACCAACTCCTGTTGCAACCGCAACTCCGGGCCGCCCCCGTACAACTCGCTGGTAATGCTTCGATGCGCGGGGTAATTTGCTGCGTCATTGCTATCCAGCAGGTACAGCTTGACGCGGCCGACCTGGACCTGCCAGGCGCGTAGCCAGACCGAGTAACCGGGTAAGACAATCTCCAAGCGCAACCACTCCCCATTTGCTTTACGCAGGGGGATGATCGGCAATTGCCCTGGGTCGTTATAGGGATACAGGGCTTGTTGGGCGCCGTTCTGGTCGATGGTCTGACGAAAATAGCCCTGCTGATACAGTAGCCCCACGCCGACCACTGGTACACCTAAATCACTGGCGGCCTTGAGTTGATCGCCAGCCACATTACCCAGTCCTCCGGAATAAATCGGCAGGGCTTCGCTCAACATGAATTCCATGCTGAAATAGGCGACACAGCTCAGCGGAGAATGCGGGTAGGTTTGCTGAAACCACGCGGGCGCCTCCGCCGCCTGCTTCTTGGACTGCGCCAGATCATCTATCTTCTTGCGAAAGGCCGGATCGGCGAGGGCGCTTCGGACCTTCTCCCGTGAGACCGTCTGCAGGACATCGCACGGGTGATGGGTCAGGTCCCACAGTACCGGGTCCAACTGCCGCCATACTTCGTCAGTGGCATGATTCCACGACCAGCGCATATCCAGAGCCAACTCGACCAGGGAATCAAATCCCGCGACGTCCGAAGGGAGAAGGGAGTATAGCGGATGACTGTCCGGTGTTTGGTTGCTCATGGGTTTTTTCTTCACGCTCCCCCCGCGTATGGTTGTGATCATCACCTTTACCGCATTTTGACACCGCCGTTTTCTGTTTCAAGAAACGGCGCGTTGGTGCCCACTTTTTTCAACCTGCCGACCTCACCCTCAGCGTTGCTGAAACGTTTTGGAGTCCATCAGCCATTTTTTCTTCCCATGACCAGCAAAACTATGCCGCCCACCAGCGCAACAGCCCCCACGATGGGCGGTAAGGGAAATGTTTTTGTCTTTTCAGCCGTCATCTGGATAGGGCCGAGGTCGACGACCTTCTCTTTTGTCGTGTAGGTGATGCCTTGATAGGCAAAGGCCACGATCCCTATGGCGATGAGAATGATGGCTATCAGCGTGTCTGTTTTCATTTTGGTCCTTTCTGTTATCAACCTAGTTGAATAACTATCTTTTTACGTAGGCTACCTGCGTCGTCGACCCTGAATGATATTGAGTAGCACAACAACAATGGCAATTACCAACAGGATATGAATGAACCCACCCATGGTGTAACTGCTGACCAGTCCCAGCGTCCAGAGAATTACCATTATAACGGCAATAGTCCACAGCATATAGCTCCTTTATTTTGTGTGTTGGTGAAATCGGAGAGGATGAAATGCGGCGGCGGTACGAAAATGCACTATCTCTGTCAAAGAGTTATCTTTACAGGAAATAGCCGTCGGCTGGCCCAAGCAGAGGCCAATGAGCCTCTGCCATCATAGAAATTCTTCGACCATTTGCTTCCCGGAGCAACCCTCCGGGAAGCGCAGTACGACTTGTAGCAAAACAGGGCCGCTTTACTGCCTACCTAACTTATCTGCCTGTTATTTTTGATCGAGGCCGTACTTAGCAGCCCTCAACAGCTTTTTTCTTCAGCTGCTTAAGTTGCATGTTATTCTTGACCGAGGCCACACCCTTGACGGTTCGTGCAACGGCGACCGCTTTGTTGATGTCAGCCTGAGAATTGACGAAGCCGCTTAATTGAACCACCCCCTTGAAAGTTTCGACATTGATTTCGCTCGACTTCAGCGAATCATCCTTGAAAATTTCTGTCTTTACCTTGGTGGTAATGACGGAGTCATCAATATATTCACCGGTTCCCTCTTTCGTTGCTGTCGATGCACAACCAAAAAAAGAAACCAGCAGAACAATGAGAAAAAAACTAGAAAATAGTTTGGGCAGTTTCATAACAGCTCCTTTTAAATGTGATTTTTTTTGATTATTGATCTTCTTGCCAACCCCCACTGAATGCGCCTCCTTATGGATGAAGTTTTTTTTGACTGGCGGTCCTCCCGAACCCTACTCATCAGACCCGCTATTTTTCACTTTCGCCGATGATGGGTCCGGTGACGGTGCCGCGTACTGCGCCGCTACCAACGCCAATTTCTTCCCCGCTCAGGTTCCTTTGTTCTGTTTGGGTCATTTCGGTGATTCTTATTGTTTCTTCATCATCATTCTTGCCGGTTTTTTCTCACCCATCTTCATAGGCATCATCTTTTTCATTTGCTTGAACTGTTCGTCCGTAAAAATAGCCCGCATCTCTTTCATGGCTTTTAACATTTCCAAATGATGGGCTACTTTTATCTCTCCAATTTTTTTAACTACAGCGGTGGCCTTTTCGAGGTCAAAATCTTTCACATCCATGATGTCCCGAAGTTCGATCTCTGCAATCTTCAGGTCAGCTTTGAATCGGGCTTGTTTTTTCTGCATTTCGCTGTGGATAGGCTTCGTTTTCATGATCTGGTCATCGGTAAGCCCCATCTTCTCTGCATGTACGATGCACATACCCATCATATCGCCCATCTTGTCCATATTGCCCATTTCCATCATCTGTCCATGTCCTCCCCCCTGCTGCTTCATGGACATATTCATCATCTGTGAAAATGCGGGCATTGGTACGCTAAGCGCCAACAGAACTACTGTTGCCAACCTTAATAATGCTTTCATGGCACGTTCTCCCTTTCTTGGTGTTCCTGTTGTTTTTTTAACTTTTTTCCTCCGAAAGCATTATTCCTTTCGGATTTCCGTTTGTGGTATATCATGTGCATCCACAGATGGAGGTCCAAGTGCCCGCCAGTCTGTGATAAGCCGCGCTCACTACTTCTCAAAAACCTTTTTGATTTGACCGATTTTTTCCTGAACTTTGCCGGCTATCTTTTCATCGGTACCTTCAGCTTCCAACTTTGGATTATCGCTGAGTTTCCCGGCGATCTCTTTGGCCTTACCCTTCAGTTGATGAAGCGTGCCTTCAGCCTGGTCCTTCGTGCCGGATTTCATGGGAGAACTCCTTCAAATTTGCGATTTGACTGCTGTACGTTAGCTACAGTTAACCCCGTGTTTTTTGGCCAACCTGGTAATGGGAATTGCGCCAACGCCCTGTTCTTGCATCTTTGCCGCGATGCGATGTAATGCTATTCTGACATGGGTGGGGCAATCTCAAGCGCTGATTGACAAACCAGCACAAGGTACACGAGCAGGGGAAAGACTACTCCCATGCAGATCAGGAGCAATGCCTGAACTAAACCAATCTTGGCCTCGTGCATCTTTCAAACAATGAGTCCCAAACGATCCTGTAGAATTTGGACGACTTTCCCACCGAACCGACCGGCCGCTTTTCTGCAGCCGGAAATGATTCGCGGCAGGCTGCCTATTATGCTATTTCCTGGACATGAACCAGCCCAGGAGCAGACCGGCGATAAAGGTGCCGCCGATGGCATAGTATGGTTTTACATGGATGAACTCATCAGCGGTCTGGACCTTGTCCAGAAATTGGGCTTCAAGATCGCCGAACTCGTCCTTGGCTGCTTCCAGACGTTTTTTTAGTGCAGTTCTGGCTGACATGATCCGGTCATCGAGTTCTCCGGAAGTAGCATCCACAAGCGCATGGGCATGGTCCATGATGTAGTGCATTTCCTGGCTCAATGGTTTGTAGTTTTTGTTTGCGATTGTCATATTGCATAACCTCCTCAAGTTAAGTCTTTGCCGTTACGGTGGCACTGTGAACCTCTTACTGATGTCTTCGCTTCTGAAACGGACCTGCTCATTTCCCTACGCGGATCGTGGAGAGATAACTGGTAAGTCCAAAAGCGCTCAAGAGCCACAAAACCACGGCAATGACCACAACTGCATTCAGAATCGATTTTATGGATCTCGCCATTGGGATGAATCGGTTGATGAGCCATAGAATGACACCAACCACGACCAAGACCAATACCACTTGAATTAACGGCATGAGCTCATGCACCTCCCCATTCTATTTTTAAAAAACGCTAAAACAATCTTCTGCAACTGGCATCAGGCTTTCGGCCATCTAAAACCGTCCCAACAGCATCAGGATGATCAGAATCAAAAGGACCAAGCCAATCCCGCCGCTCGGGTAGTACCCCCACTCTCGGCTGTGAGGCCAAGTAGGTATTGCACCCAACAGCATCAAAATCACAACAACGAGTAAGATCGTGCCGAGCATAATATGCCTTCTTTGTATTGGAGAGGCTCGCTGCTGGCTGGTTCAGTCCCGCACCAGAACCGGGACAGCTCCCCTGTAGAGTTGGTCTTGGGATTGGGCTTTTTGCTGATTATGTTGTTGCCCGCAAATTCGGGGATTAAGGGCTTCTCCGTAATCAAAATATTATTTTTTGTTAAATCAGGCAGAAACAGGCAATCATGGGAGGTCTGAAATGTTTATGACATGCTGTAGCCGCTCAAATCAGGCGATTATTTGTTGAAATCATATATCGCCGGTCTTGCTTCGCTATCGCATTCCTCGATTGTTGCTTCTCTGTTGATTCTTAGAACCTCCCTCGCATAGTCATGCCGATCTTGGTAGCGCCGGCATTATCATGCTCCACAACCGGCATCAGTAAAAATCTGTCGGTGATTGTTGCACCGATCATCGCGCCAAACGTGTGCGCCGCAACATCCAGGAGTGAACTCGAAAACTTTTCTCCTTCGGCCATCTGTAATCCTTCCCCGATCAAGATGATGGCTGTGCTCCCTGTAAACCCGATGATGCCCCGGTCCTCCGGCCAGTACTTGTTCGCAACCGTGGCCGTGATGACACCAGCAAGGAGCGCTCCTCCCGCAACATGGCTCAATTCGCCCGGCACGTTGACGCCTGAGGCCAGTGCAGGGGTGGCACATAACAAAAAACCACATATCCACAAAACTAACTTCATTATTTCCTCCTGCGGATGACCGTCGGAACCCGGCATACGTATCTATTGTTGAAAGCCTGGTGGGTAGTGTGACCCCTTGGTTTCTACTCATTTCCCCGCAGGCCCAGTATCCCTCTTGATTGCTCTTTTCACTGCCGGCGATTGCCTGCCGGCAGTGATCTTCAGCCTCTTTGGGCGTGGACGTTGAACTCGGACTACTCGATGGTCATCCGGTTTTTCACACCTTTCACACCGTTTACATCGTTGGCGAGTTTGGTGGCCAGGTTCAATTCGGCTGCATTGCGGGCTTTGCCATACAAAGTGATCACGCCACGCTTTGTCTCGACGTTGGTATTGAGAGCACTGGTCGAATGGTGAGAGAGCAAGGTCATCTTGACCTGGGCGGTGATGGAAGCATCATCAATTTTTTCGCCTACGGATCGCGTTTTCTCCGAGATGTTTGTCACACTCATCTCGTTATTTATGCCTTTAACTCCTTCAACATCCTTGGCATATTCAGTCGTCAATTCTTTTTGTGCCTGACTGGCAGCATCGCCTCGCAGGGTCACGATACCGTCTTTGACATCAACCTCGGTTGTGCTGGCGCGCACACTGCGATGAAACAAGAGCGTGACTTTAATTTTATCCTTGAGCCACGCATCCGAATTTGCGGTTGGGGATGCACCTTTAACTTCGAGTCTGTTGTCCACACTTTTAACCCCTGGGAGACCTGAGACGGTCTCCTGAGCTAATGATTTGTGGAAGTTCTCAGAGACGAGCCCCGTCAAGGTGACGGCGCCGTCCTTGGACTCAATTTTGATATCATCACCCTGAAGGTAGGTTTTGAAGACATACGACTGCTTGGCAGATGATTCGATGCGGCTGTCCATATTTTCAGCGTGCACAGGCATGGTAAACAACAGCATAACCAGCGCAGCCACCATTAAAGTTATCGATCCTGTCGCTTTCATAAAAAATACTCCTTTCGTCAATTGTTATCGGTTCTTCAACAAATTTTCAGGGCCACTTCTCTTGATAAAATGAACAGAAAAAATAGCACCGGAGAGGGTTAGTTACTCCGTATATTGGAGGGTGATGATCACGGTCCTGTTCAGCGATCTTCCCTCGGGTAGAGTGTTGTCATAGGGCGGATTATTGGGCCCATTGCCCGCATGGGTTATGTTTGCGACAGCCACTGTCCTGGCTTGGAGAGTGGTGTCGAACACCGATTTTGCTCGGCGTTCGGACAATTCGACATTATATTTTTCCTTACCGATGATATCGGTGTGTCCGACGATATCCATGGTGACGGCCTTAAGCTCCGCCACTCTGGAGAGTACCCGATTGACAATGATCTGATTACGATCCTTCAGTTCCGTCCGGTCAAAGTCAAAGAGAATCAGGCCATATTTTTCTACTATTTTGTTGCCGGTTTTCTGGGCAATGCGCTCTTCCCGCTTGATAACATTGATGGCAATCGGCTCTGTAGAGACGCCAAACGCATTCCCTTCCTGGTCTTTTACTTCGAGGTCAGCGCTGAGTTGCCCAAGTGCGGCAAGATTGCGCGGGCTCATCGTTCCCAGTGAAAAAATAATCTCCCCCGGCGGATTTCCCACGCCCTCCTTGTTAGCCAGCACCTTGTCCCCACCCAGCAGCCTAAACTGCCAGCGCACAATCTCGGTCTCAGCCTGCAAAGATGAGCTGATCCGGATTTCTTTGGTGTCGGCTTGTTCCTGCACATAAGTGCTTTTTATGGTATCGAGGATGGCAGGATGACTGGACATGATTTCAACCCGTTGATTTTCGACGATACCTTCCGGTACCCGACTGGAGCTGGGCACAGCGGGAAGATTTCTGGCCTTGATTTCCATCCGAGACGGATCTATGCCCCATACCGACTGGAAGTAAGTAGCAATCGCCTCGGCCCGGCTCTTTGCCAGGGCAATCTTTCCTTTTTCTGCTCCGGTATTGGAATTACAGCCCACCAGGGATATCCGGGCCTCGGGGTTGGTAAGCAGCCGTTTGCCGATCACGTTCAAAACATGGTGGTACTTCTCCATGGTTCCCATGAGTTTTTCTTCGGAAAACGTCTCTGTCTCCTCCTTGCCGGACAGGGCAACGTATCTTTCAGGAATGCGGCTTTTCCCCGTGTCAAAATAGACATGATTCAACAATGGAGAACTATCCACTATGGTAACCTCCTCGATATTCACGGAAGAAGGCACGCTGGAAAGAGCTCCGGTCGGCGGGTTAAGAAAACGGTAGGAGACCAAGTACCGATGAAAAATGGTGGTGGAAAATTTGTTGAGAATGGGAAGGAAATCGCTAGCCGAAGCGGCCTTGCGGATCATCCCGTTATTACCTTGGGCAAAAGAACTCAGGAAGGTATCCAAGCCTGGCTTATCCATATAATCCACGGCATAGGCAGAGAAATTGGTCAAACCCTTGGCCGCAAATCCCACCTCCTGGGCCTTTATTTTGCTGTTGATGTCTTCCCCGTCTGAAAAAACGATCATGAACTTCTGGCTTTCCGCAGGCATCTGGCGGATTATCTCCAGACCCTTTTGCATGCTGTCGTAGAGGTAGGTGCCATCGGTGGTGGCAGGGAAAAAACTGTTTCGGAGAAATTGGTTCAAGGCAGAAATGTCGTGCCCCTGAAACATCTTGGTGGAAACCCTGGGCTGTTTCGTGCCCGGATCGACAAAGGTGACGACATGAACATTGTCAATGGGCCGGACAAGGGCGAGAAAGCTGCTCAAGGCGGCCAGCAGGGGTTCGACAGCCTTGCGCTGTTCCATGGAATAGGAATTGTCCACCACCAACACGATATTGAGACCGATGTTTCGTTGATCTTGGACATCTTCCACCGAAAGAATCTTTGCTGTTTTGATGCCTTGTTTTATCGAAAAGTCCTCTTTCGTTAAACCTGTGACATACTCCCCGTCCTTGTTCTGGACTGAGACCAAAACTTTGCCCTCGGCAAGGGGCTGAAAAATTAATTTCGTTTTTTGGTGGAGAACCTGCACCTCAAGATTTTCAAAGGCCAGACTTCGGTCCACCAATGAAAAAACGGCAAAAAACAAACAGAAAACATAAACGATTTTTTTCATAGTGTTTCTCCTGTAGCGGATGCGCTGTGCTTCACGATGGCAAAAAAATCGGCGGGATTTTTTTAAAATTGCCAAGGAATCTGAACTATCTGTAAACAAACGAGAGGTAGGAGGTACTTCTGGTAAAAAAACTAATACAACACATGCTAAATCTTTTTAGAAATGCACCAATCGCCGCCAAATGAAATATGCCGTGGCATTTGAGTAAGTTTTGAAAGCAGAATGCGTGCCAGGTGTGTTGTTGTCAAAATATGAGTTCTCATCATGCTGAAATAATTGAAACTTAAATGTATAATGTGACGAAGGAAGAATATTTTGAAAGCGGTTTTCCTCCTGACATATCAGGAGCTTCCTGATATGTCGTCATTATGGCGATAGGGCTTATTGGTGCTTTCCATTGCTGCCAGGAACGATCGATTTTAGCCTTGAAACACTTCAGGAAAGCCGGGAGGAGATAGACTCAGAGGGATATCAATATTGGGGCGCGCACCTCGTTCGGCGAGGTGCGGCGAATTTAAATTGCGAGTGCACCACGGGCAACCTCCAAAATAGTTCATGGGGTGGTCGGTAGTTGAGGCACTTCCTTGGTCGAGTATTCAGTTTTTCACAGCATCCGCAACATCTTCTTCGCCAAGACGAATGTGCAATTGGTGATAGGTTGAAGGGGCATAGCCATTCGCTTTGGGGGGGGAGGCCCTTGCCTAGTTGGCCTTTTTGACAAACTGCGTCAGGATTACAATCCGCTGGCCATTTACCCGTGCCTCAATCTGCTCGGGGTTATCTGCAACCAGCGAAATTCCCCGGACAACGGTGCCACGCTTGGCCGTAAAGTTTGCCCCTTTTACATCTAAATCTTTGATCAGCGTTACCGTGTCGCCTGTTGCAAGCACTGCTCCGTTGCTGTCGACATGTTTGACTACAGCTTCAGTGCTTTGCCCTTCGCCCGTCGCCTTCGCCCAGGCCTGGGTCTCTTCATCCAGATAGAGCATATCGAGCAGGTCCTGCGCCCATCCTTCAGTGCTCAGTCGCTTCAGCATCCGCCAGGCCATAACCTGCACCGCCGGCACCTGACTCCACATGCTTTCGTTCAGGCAACGCCAGCGGTGCAGGTCGACTTTTGCAGGATCTTCAATCTGTTCGCGGCAGGTTGCGCAGATAAGCACGCAATGATCCGCACTACAGTTTGAGTTGGGTGGAACTTCATACACACCCAGGCTCTCTGTTGCGCCGCATAATTCACATTTGGATTCGCTGCGGGCCTGTAAGGCTTTTTCTGTGCTCATTGTTTACTGTTCCTCGAAGTTGGATACGTAGATTCGGTCTAGCAATCCGGAAAGGGTAGTGCGTCATTTTTCAATGCCGGGCTCGACGCCATGCTGCCGAAAGACGGAGTTTTGCAACAGCCAGCTAAGCAGCCATGCTTCCCAATACCACCCTGGTCAGCTCGCTGACCACCGTTTCCAGTTCGTCGGCCTGGGCGGATAGCTCTTCCGAGGCTGTGGTTGATTCTTCGGAAGAGGCGGCGACGCGTTGGGTGGCGCTGCTCAAGGAGTTGGTGGCCTCCTGCATCTGCCGGATCTGTTCGGCCAGATTGTGGGTGGCCTTGGTGATGGCGGTGTTCTTGTCGCCGATGCCCGTGGCAGATTCAATAATACCTTCAAAGTCGGTGTTCACGCTTTTTAGGGCGTTGGTGCTCTGGATGAGGCGCTGCATGGTGCCTTCCAGCAGATGCTGGGTGTCATTGGCCGCCGTGGCCGTGCGCATGGCCAGATTTTTGACCTCGTCGGCCACCACCGCGAAACCGGCCCCGGCTTCGCCGGCCCTGGCCGCTTCTACTGCCGCGTTCAAAGCGAGCAGGTTGGTCTGGAAAGCGATGCTGCCGATGGTGGTGATGATTTGGCCGATTTTGTCGCTGTCCTGCTCGATCAACCCCATATTGTGGGTCAGATCCACCAGGGCACGGAGGGACTGGCCGGATTTTTCGATGTTTTCATTCATCAATTTTTCGCTGCCTGCGGTCAGCTCCGCTGTCCGTTGACTTCCTTCGGTCATGGATGCCAGGGCCGCAGCGGTTTCTTCCGCCACCGCCGCTTGTTGCGAGGCATCCTCGGCCAGGGCGTTGCTGGTGAGGGAGATTTTAGATGCGGTTGTGGCCACTTGGTGAGAGTTGTCGCGGATAGTGTCGGTAATGCGGGAAAGAAGTCGGCTCAGGCCGGAAGCGGTGAGGTAGGAAAGCAACATGCCCACAAACACTGAAACGATGGTGAGGCCGGCAACGCCGTATTTGGTGGTGGCGGCGGCGGTGAGCATGGCTTCGTCGGTGAGCACATTCTTCTTGGTTGTGGTCCGGATTTCTTTCAGCAGTCGTTGCACCTCACCGAGGGCCGGCAGGGTCTGAGTGAGGAAAATTTCCTTGGCTGCGCGGCGGTCATCGGGTTGGAACTGTTCCTTGATGGCAACGGCGGTTTGGTGCAAGTCGTGGTGCGGTTTTTCGATGCTCAGCAGGAGGGGTGCCAGGGCAGGAAACTGCTTCTCCGCCTGCTTGCGGCCCTCGCCGTAAAGCCAGGTGCCGAAGCCGCATTTGTGATCATCGGTTTCCGCCCGCAGGGTGGTGACGCGATCATCGACGATCAGGGCGTTGAGCTGGTTGACCCAGTTCAGGTGGTCCACCTCGCGCTGGGCCAGGGTTCCGTCCAGCTGGTTGCTGGCGATCACCTCTTTCGCACCATTGATGATGCGGTTGACGCCCAAATAGGTGACCACTCCGGTGACTATGAACAGCGCCAGTATGCAGCCGAAGCCGATGGTGATTTTTTGGTTGACGCTCAGATTGTTCCAGCCCATGCTTTTCTCCTTTTCGGACGGGATGTTGTTCTTCCCGTCTCTGGCCTATTCATTTTTCGGTACTCATGGAAAAGAGGGTATCCAGCCGCAGCTCCGTGAAAAGGTCATAGATGGGCTGGGGTACTCTGACCAGGCGGATGGCGCCATTGTGGACCGCCATGTTCTTGTAGAAAAGGAGCAGTTTGCCGATGCCGGAACTGCCGATATGGCTGACCTCGGCCAGATCGATGACCAGTTCTTTGATCCGGGAGTGCGGGAGGGTGTTGAACTGCTGTTTGAGGACTGCGGCGCCCTCTTCGTCGATGGTTCCGGACAAGGTGAAGAAGACGGTCTCCCCTTGTGTTGTGGCCTCGCATGTCATGGGCATTATCATTTCCTCCGTTCCGGCATGTCTGCCATGGGGACAAGGGGGCAAGCAAAATATAGCAAAACCCCCTGGTCAGAAAAAAGCCAGGGAAACTGTCGCACAATATTATTTAATGTAACCACAAACTTCGCTATATGTGAAGAGTTCTCTTTCTCGTTTTTGTGGTTTCGTGAGAATAGGTTTGAAAACCACGATCAACTCGTAATAAAAGAGAAAATTACAATTCCGCGCGGACCAGATTTATTCAGCATTGTTAAGAAACGGTCAGGTTGGGGTTGCGGCTTTTTTATCTTGAGCCGAAACCCTGCCGAAAGAGGCGACCAGATGTCGTCCTCGATCATGCAAGGATACCTGATCTGCCAGGTAGGCGATGATGGCGATGCCGCGGCCGCAGGATCTGGATATGTTTTCACAGGCCCGTGGATCGGTAATGGATTGGAAATCGAACCCCTCGCCTTCGTTCAGTACTTCAAGGACAAGATCCTCATTGATGCGCCAGCGGACAGTGACGGCTAGGTTTGGGTCTTTTTGGTTGCCGTGCCGCCAGGCGTTGACCACTGCCTCGTGCAGTGCCAGGTTGATGCGGAATTTCGGGTTGATGAAGCCTTGTGTTTTGAGCGCGGGCTCCATCATGACATAGACTTCGGTCACAAAACGGTCGATCTCGGCGCTGTCCGCCGTGTGAATTGAATGCTCCTGACAGAGGAGGGGCGGGCCGGAAGGAGGTTCCTGTGTTGGAGTCATGGATTTACCCAGAGAAGAGTGTAGCGGGGGAGGGGAGGGTTACGGCTCAGCGAGAAACCGGACACCCCGCATGGTCAAATCGTCCGGAAAGCGGATATCGTTTGAAAAGAGCAGCATTTTTTCGACAAGATGCAGCATTTTTTGTTCGGTGTCCGGGAAGCCGTGCGTACTCACCAGATTCGCCAGTCCGTCGCTACCGAGCATATTGCCGCAGGAGTCGGTGATTTCGATGGCGCCGTCGCTGAAAAAGAGCAGGCCGTCGTCTGGGCAAAAGGGGATGAGGCTCGCTTCGTACTCAGTTTCCGGCATCATGCCCAGGGGCAATCCGGTCATTCTGATCTGTTGTATCTCCTTTCCCCGTGCCGCCAGCAGGAGGGGGGGGCTGCCTGCGTTACAGAGGGCCACGGTCCGGGCTTCCAAATCGATCAGGCCGAAAAGGCAGGTGGCAAAGGATTCTCCATCCCGGACCAGCTGATAGAGATTGCGGTTCAGGGCGGTCATGAACGTGCCCGGCTGGGCCAGCAATTGGCGGTTGTTCTCCCACAGGGAGTGCAGGTGCATGGCGTACAGGGCTGCCGCCACCCCGTGGCCCATGACATCGGCGAGCAGGAAGGCATAGCGGTCATGGTCTATCCGTTCCACCGTGGAGTAATCGCCGCCCACGATATCGTGGGGAGTATAATTGAAAGACCAGCGCAGGCGTGAGTCGTCATTGGCCGGCATGGCCATGGATAGTGCCTGGATCTGCCGGGCTTTTTCCAGCTCTAGCATCTGGCGGGAAAGATCCTGGAAGACCTCCACCCCGCCGATGACCATTCCCTGCCCGTTCCGGATGGGCGAGACGCTGACTTGCACCGGCAATCGGCCGCCCTCCTTTTTTCGGGCGAACACCAGGGAGGGTACGGTTGAGCCGCTGCCTGTGACCATGGCCCGGTATAGGGGACAGGATTCCTTGCCGCACAACTCCCTGCCTTCTTTGTCAGTATGGCGGAGGATGTTGTCCTTGCATGATCTGCCCAGCACGTCCTCGGCCTGCCAGCCGGTGATCTTTTCCGCGGCTTCGTTCCAGTAAACAATCCTCCGCTCCAGATCCGTGACATAGATGCCGTGGCTGACGCCGGCCAGGATTTGGTCCGCGGTGTAGGGTATGTTGTGCAGTGGTTGCGGTTTCATGCTCTGGTCATCCATTCGTCATTTCACCCCTGCCCATTCTGCCGCCAGCGGCCACCCTTGCCGCCGTTTCGGGGCTGGATCTCCGCCTTGGTTTTCAGGTATACCACCGCGGCATAGCCCAATAATCCTTCCACCTCAGCGTCGAATTCCTTGCAGGGCCTGACGGTAAAATCGGAGGGCGGCTCGATATCCACCTCGCCCCGTCCGGTAAATTGCATGGTCAGAGAAACCGGGCAGGTGCCGTGAAACTCGCGCACCTTGTTTTTCAGGTTTTCCAGCTTCTGCCTGCTCACCTGATCGGATTTGAGCAGGATGCGGGCTCCGTTGGTGTATTTGCTCCGCGCCTCGCTCAGGCTGTCCACCGATTCGGCAATGATCTTGGCCCCCTGTTCTTCCTGCTTGACCGTGCCCAGGACGATGATCGGTTCGTCGCTGGTGAGGAGATGGGAGCATTTGGCAAAGGCCTCCGGGAAGACGACCACCTCGACGGCTCCGGCCCGGTCCTCCAAAACGATGAAGGCCATGCGGTCGCCTTTTTTGCTGCGGTGATCCTTGTATTCCCGGACCAGGCCGCCCACCCGCACCGGCTGGTTATCCCCCCAGTCGCCGAGACTGGTGAGGTCGGTGTCGGCCACGGCCATGATCTCCTGGTGGAAGTTGTCCAGAGGGTGGCCGGTGAGGTAAAAGCCCACGGTCTCTTTTTCAAAACCGAGCCGTTCTTTCTCGGTCCATTCCGAAATGTCGGGCAGGTCGATGGTGTTGGCTTTGCTGCTTTGGGCCTGCGACATGGCCGAGAAGAGCGAGATCTGGCCGCTCAGGCGATCCCGTTGCGCGGATTGGGCCTGTTCCAGGGCGATATCCAGAATGGCGAAGAGCTGGGAGCGCTTGGCCCCCAGGGAATCGAAGGCCCCGGCCTTGATCAGGCTTTCGATGACCCGCCGGTTCACCTTGCGGGAATCCACCCGGTCGCAGAAATCCTCCAGCCCGGCGTAGGGGCCGTCGGTTGCCCGCACCTCCATGATGGAGTCCAGGGCTTGGCCGCCCACGTTCTTGACCGCGGCCAGGCCGAAGCGGATGCGGTCGTTGATCACGGCAAAGTCCTTGTCCGACTCGTTGATGTCCGGGGGGAGCACCTCGATGTCGTGGTCCCGGCACTCGATAATGTAGCGCACCACCTTATCGGTGTTGCCCACGTCGCAGGAAAGCAGGGCGGCCATGAACTGGGCCGGATAGTGGGCCTTGAGCCAGGCGGTCTGGTAGGCGATCAGGGCGTAGGCCGCGCTGTGGCTTTTGTTGAAGCCGTAGCCCGCGAACTTGGCCATCAGGTCGAAGACGTACTCGGCCTTGTCTGTCGGGATGGAGTTCTTCTTGGCCCCGGCCAGGAATTTTTCCTTCTCCGCTTCCATGACCTCGGCTTTCTTCTTGCCCATGGCCCGACGCAGGTTGTCGGCATCGCCCAGGGAGTAGCCGGCCAGGACATTGGCGATCTTCATCACCTGTTCCTGGTAGACGATAACCCCGTAGGTTTCTTTGAGGATCGGTTCCAACTGCGGTAGCGGATAAATGGCCTGCATCCGGCCGTGCTTGGTATCGACAAACTGATCCACCATGCCGGATTCCAGCGGGCCGGGCCGGTAGAGGGCCACCAGGGCGATGAGGTCGGAGAAGACCTCGGGCTTCATCTTCATCAGCAACCCGCGCATGCCGGAGCTTTCCAGCTGGAAAACTCCCAGGGCGTCGCCCTTGGCCAGCAGGTCGTAGGTCTTGGTGTCGTCCAATGGGATGCGGTTGATGTCCGGCTTATGCCCGATATCCGTAGCGATCAGCTTGAGGGCCCGGTCGATGACGGTGAGGGTCTTGAGGCCCAGAAAGTCGAACTTGATCAATCCGGTCATCTCGGTGTGGATCATGTCGTACTGGGTCAGGACCTCGCCCTTGGGGCCCTTGCAGACCGGCAGGTATTCCACCATGGGCCTGGGGGAAATGACGACGCCGGCGGCATGGATGGAGGTGTGGCGGTTGAGGCCCTCCAGGGTCTGGGCGATACGGAGAAGCTCCTCTATCTGGGGGTCGCGTTTTATCAGCTCTTGGAGGCGGGGCTCGGCTTCGATGGCTTTTTTGATCGTGATCTTCAGCTCTTCCGGGATGAGCTTGGCGATGCGGTCCACGTCGCCGTAGGCCACGCCCAGGGCCCGGCCCACGTCGCGGATCACGGCCCGGGCCTTCATGGAGCCGTAGGTGACGATCTGGGCGACATGCGCCTCACCGCCGTAGCGTTGCTGTACGTACTCGATGACCTCGCCGCGGCGCTCCTGGCAGAAGTCCACGTCAAAGTCGGGCATGGACTTGCGTTCGATGTTCAGAAACCGCTCGAAGATCAGGCCGTAGGGGATAGGGTCGATATCGGTGATCCGCATGGAATAGGCGGCGAGACTGCCGGCGCCGGAGCCGCGGCCCGGGCCCACCGGAATTTCATGGTCCTTGGCCCAGTTGATGAAATCGGCCACGATGAGAAAATAGCCGGGAAAGCCCATTTTGATGATGACGTCGATCTCGTGGGTGAGCCGGTCGCGGTAGGTTTTTTCAATCTCCGGGGTGAGTTGGCCGATCTCCCGCATGTCGTTGAGCCGTTCTTCCAGCCCGGCCAGGGCGGCCTTTTCGAACAGGGAGTCAAGGCTATCGCCCTCGGGCACCGGGAAGATGGGAAAATGGGACTCGCCAAAGGTGAGCTCGACATTGCACCGCTCAGCCAAGCGGACCGTCTCGGCGATGGCCTCGGGCGAATGGGCAAAGGCTCTTTTCATCTCGTCCGGCGACTTGAAGAAGAGCTCGTCCGTGGAGAACCGGAAGCGGTTGGCATCGTGCATGGTCTTGCCGGTCTGGATGCAGAGCAGCACCTCGTGGGCCTGGGCCTCTTCCCGGTTGAGGTAATGGCAGTCGTTGGTGGCAATGAGCGGGATGCCAATCTCCCGGGAGAGCTGCTTGAGCCCTGTATTGACCACGGTCTGTTCCGGGATATTGTTTTCCTGCATCTCCAGGTAGAGGCGGTCGCCGAACAGGGCCATGAGCTGGCGCGCCTCTTCCCGGGCGCCTTCCATGTCGCCGGCGGTGATGCGCATGGGGATGCCGCCGTGCAGGCAGGCGGTGAGGGCGATGAGCCCCTCGGCGTGGGCAGCCAGAATCTCCAGGTCGATGCGCGGCTTGTAGTGGAACCCCTCCAATTGGGCCAGGCTGGCCAGCTTGAGCAGATTTTGGTAGCCGGTGTTGTTCATGGCCAGGAGCACGAGGTGGAAGGCGGCCTTGCCCGCGCTTTTCGCCGACTTGTCGAAGCGGTGGCTGGGGGAGACGTAGAACTCGCAGCCGATGATGGGCTTGATCCCGGCCTTTTTAGCCTGGACATAGAATTCCAGGGCGCCGAACATGGAGCCGTGATCGGTGATGGCCACGGCGCTCATCCCGTATTCCTTACACTTGGCCAGGAGGTCGCCGACCCGGATGGCGCCGTCGAGCAGGCTGTACTGGGTGTGGACATGGAGGTGAACGAAGTTGGCTGGCGGGGCTTCCGACATGGGGTATTCCAAGTAAATTTAAATGGTTAAGGTACAGGTAGCGGTGCAAATAAAAGAAAAAATTGAGTGGCTCTAGATAAAAGCTACTCAGGGACTAAGCCGCGCCAAAAAACTGCATCCGGTCCAGGGCGGCCAGGCTTTCCCACAGGTCATCCTCGGTGTGGGGCTCCAGGGTGATCAGGGGCTGCAACCGCTGTTCTTTGAGATAGCCGAACAGGCCGGGAAAATCAAAGCTTCCCCTCCCCGGAGCAAGGTGTGCATCCCGGTCGCCGTGGTTGTCGTGCAGGTGGAGTTGGCCGAGCCAGGGGGCAAGGGCGGGCAGCCAATCCTGCCAGCTGTTTTTGGCAAAGGAGGCGACATGGCCTACGTCGAGGCAGAACCTGGCAAGGGGCGAGTCGAGGGCGGCGAGTATTTTTTCGTGCTGCTCCGGCCCTGTTTCGTACGTGTTTTCCAGCATCAGCGGTACTTGGTGCGCGGTGGCTTTTGTCAGCAGCTCCTGCCAGGTTTCCATGGAAGCCTTGAACCAGGCAGATTGCTTGTAGCCGTGCTTGTTTTCTTCATAGTTCAGGTGGCAGACCACTGCGGCTGGTCGGAACACCTCGATAAGGTCAAAGGCCTTGCCCATTTTGCTGCGGGTGGCAGCAAGGATATTTTCATCCAAGGCGCCCGGCGCGAGATCGAAAAAAGGGGCGTGTAGGGTGCAGCGGAGCCCGGCATCGGCCAGCGACTTGGCAACTGCCCGGTATTCGGCATCGGTGGCCGTGTAGAGCGTATCGCCTTCCAGACCGATTTCCGGCTGAATGCGGTGGGTGAGAACAAAATCCAGCTCCTGTTGGAGCCGACGAAAGGGAAAATTGATAAAACAGCGCGAGGTGATGTGTCGGTAGGTCATTCTTTCATCCATCGGCGGGCATTAATCATTCAGTTTTTTGGCCTCGTCGATGAGCATGATGGGGATGTCTTCACGAATCTCGTAGAGAAGCCGGCAGCTCTCGCAGACAAGGCCGTCTTTTTTTTCAGTGAGCGTTACCTCCCCTTTGCATTTGGGGCAGGCAAGGATATCAAGCAGTTCCTGGCTGATCATGGTGTGGCTCCGGCTGTTGGTAATCGGCGGCAGATTGGGTTGTTTTGCGGTAAACAACACAGGCGTCGGCACTATCTAAGCCGTTATTCAAAGCAATTGTAATTTTGGCCTGCCGTGTCCGGCATAAGGAGCCGGTCGCTCTTCATTCATACCATGGAGCGAGGACACTAGGCCATCCATGGCCGTCGTAACGGAAGGGGCAAGAACACAATTGTTATTCTGTAACGGTTCCTAAAAACTTTCTATTTCTTGCAAAATGCGCTAGGATAGCGGACCTTTTTAGGTAGCCGGATTTTGCTGGCTAAATCTTGTGTGAAGATAAAATGACCCGCCAAGAAAAGCAAGCCTTTCCGTGGGCGTGGCGTTTGTTCGGGAGAAGAGCGAAAGTGAAAGGAATAATCCTGGCAGGTGGCTCCGGTACGCGCCTCTATCCGTTGACCCGTTCGGTGAGCAAGCAACTGCTGCCGGTCTATGACAAGCCTATGATCTATTACCCCCTGTCGACCCTCATGCTGGCAGGGATTCGGGAGGTTTTGCTCATCACCACCCCGGAGGACCAGGGCCAGTTCATGCAGTTGCTGGGCGATGGCAGCCAGTGGGGCATTACCCTGGAATACGCGGTACAGCCCAGGCCCGAGGGTATTGCTCAGGCCTTTGTGATCGGGGAAAAATTTATCGGCAACGAGCCGGTCTGCCTTATCCTAGGAGATAATATTTTTTATGGGCCCGGTCTTGCCAAGACCCTTCAGGATAAAGAAGCTGATCCCAAAGGCGGGATGGTTTTCGGCTACTATGTGCGTGACCCGGAGCGTTATGGGGTGATCTCCTTTGCCCCGGACCGCACTGTGCTTGATATCGAGGAAAAACCGGCCAAGCCGAAATCCAATTACGCTGTGACCGGCCTCTATTTCTATGACAGTCAGGTGGTGGAGATTGCCAAAAATCTCAAGCCTTCGGTTCGAGGGGAACTTGAGATTACCGATATCAACAAGGTTTATCTTGCCAAGGGGCAGCTACAGGTCGAACTTCTGGGGCGCGGCACGGCCTGGCTTGATACCGGCACCCATAATTCTTTGCTGGATGCGGCTAATTTCATCAAGGTCATGGAAGACCGGCAAGGCTTGAAGATTGCATGTCTTGAGGAGATCGCCTTTCGTATGGGATATATCGATGGCAGGCAGCTGGCGGGATTGGCCGAGTCCTTGCGGAAAAATGGCTATGGCCAGTATCTGCTCCAGATTCTCGATGAGGAGCAGGGAAGATGAGGTTTCTGCCCACTGAAATTGCCGAGGTATTGCTCATCGAGCCCCAGGTTTTTGGGGATTCCCGCGGGTTCTTCATGGAGACCTGGCATGCCGCAAAGTTTGCCGCAGCTGGTCTTGATCTCAACTTTGTCCAGGACAACCACAGCAAGTCAGTCCAGGGAACCCTGCGCGGGTTGCATTATCAGATCGAAAAACCCCAGGGCAAGCTGGTGCGGGTGATCAGCGGGGAGGTGTTTGATGTAGCCGTTGACCTGAGACAAAGTTCTCCCACCTGTGGCAGATGGATTGGGGATATCCTGTCTGCTGAAAATAAAAAGATGCTCTGGGTGCCGCCGGGTTTTGGTCATGGTTTTTACGTGCTGAGTACCGAGGCGGAGTTTGTTTATAAGTGTACTGAGCTCTATGCCCCGGAGCATGAGCGTTGCATCCGCTGGGATGATGCCGAGTTGGGCATCGCTTGGCCGTTGTTGGCTCAGGCGCCTCTGCTGTCGACCAAGGATCTGGCCGGGGCCTCTTTGGCCGAGGCGGAGTTGTATCCATGAGGGTTTTGCTCGTCGGCGGCAGCGGACAGCTAGGCAGGGAGCTGCAGCACTGCAAGCCAGCCGATATAGAGCTGGAGGCTTTGGGCTCTCAGGAACTTGATCTTAGAGATGTTGCGCTTGTGGCTGTTAGGGTGAGTGCTACCCGGCCCCAGGTGATAATCAATGCCGCCGCCTATACTGCAGTAGACCGGGCGGAAAGCGAGCATGAGACTGCTTTTGCTGTTAACGGCCAGGGCGCGGCAAACCTTGCCAAGGCGGCCAGAACAGTGGGTGCTTACTGCATTCAGGTGTCTACGGATTTTGTTTTTGACGGAGTCCAATCCCGCCCCTATCTGCCCACGGATCAAACACATCCTTTGGGGGTATACGGGACCAGCAAGCTGGCCGGTGAGCAACTGGCGCTTGCAGCCTACCCGGAGGGGGTGGCCATTGTCCGCACCGCCTGGCTCTATTCCGCTTTCGGTAATAATTTTGTCACCACCATGCTACGGCTCATGACCGAGCGGGAAACCATAGGGGTGGTTGCGGATCAGGTCGGGACCCCGACTTGGGGTTGGGGTTTGGCCGCTGCTCTCTGGCAGATGTGCCGGGTGCAGCCAAAGGGCGTCTACCATTGGACCGATGCCGGGGTGGCGAGTTGGTATGATTTTGCCGTGGCCATCCAGGAAGAGGGGCTTTCCTGTGGGCTGCTTGATCGGGAGATTCCCATCCTGCCCATCAACACCGTTGACTATCCGACCCCGGCCAGGCGGCCAAGTTATAGCGTGCTGGATAAGACCGAGACCTGGGCGGCCTTGGGAATGACGCCGCCTCATTGGCGTGTTGCCCTGCGGCGGATGTTGCTTGAATACAAGGAGAACCGTGGTGCGTAAGCTGCTGGTTACCGGCGGAGCCGGATTTATCGGGGCCAATTTCGTCCATTACTGGCTGGCCCATTATCCGCAAGACCGGGTGGTGGTGCTCGATGCCCTGACCTATGCCGGGAACATGGCGAGCCTTGCCGGGTGTGCGGATCGGGATAATTTTCGCTTTGTCCACGGCGACATCGGGGACCAGGACCTGGTCGAAACCATTTTGACTGAAGAAGGGCTTGATACCGTGGTCAACTTTGCCGCCGAATCCCATGTGGACCGCTCCATCCACGGTCCGGACCCTTTCGTGACCACCAACGTGGTCGGCACCCACAGCCTGCTCAAGGCGGCGAAAAAGGTCTGGCTGGACGAGGGCGGCCGACCGCACCGGTTCCATCATGTTTCCACCGATGAGGTCTATGGTTCGCTTACCTCGGAGGAGCCGCCTTTCACGGAGGCCTCCGCCTATGCCCCCAACTCGCCCTATTCGGCGAGCAAGGCGGCCTCCGACCATTTGGTGCGGGCGTATCACCATACCTATGGGCTGGAGGTTAGCACCAGTAACTGCTCGAACAATTATGGTCCCTACCAGTTTCCGGAAAAGCTGATTCCACTCATTATCCTCAATATCCTCGAAGCGAAACAGCTGCCCATTTACGGCGATGGCCTCAATATTCGCGACTGGCTCTATGTGGAGGACCATTGTCGGGGCATCGATCTGGTTTTGCATAAGGGCAGGGTCGGAGAGGTGTACAATATCGGCGGCAACAACGAATGGCGTAATATCGAGATCGTCCGGCTGGTCTGCGGTTTGGTTGATGAAAGGCTCACCGGTTCCGAATCCTTACGGCAGCGCTTCCCGCACTCTCCGGTCTGCCTGGGCCACAAGGCGGAAACCCTCATCATCTATGTCAAAGACAGGCCCGGCCATGATCGGCGCTATGCCATAGATGCCGCGAAAAGCCGAAGCGAGCTGGGGTATGCGCCGCTGGAGTCATTTGAGACCGGAATCCGAAAGACCATCGACTGGTACCTGGCCAACGAGGCATGGTGGCGGGACGTGATGAACGGCAGCTATCGGGAGTGGCTGGAAAAGCAGTATGAGTAGCGACAAGTTGCCACTGTCCGTGGCCATCATCACCAAGAACGAGGAGGATCGGTTGCCCGAGTGTCTGGCCAGTGTTGCCTTTGCCGCAGAGGTTGTGGTGGTGGATTCTGGTAGCACGGACAGGACCGTGGAGATTGCCCGGGAATTTGGCGCCGTGGTGCATGTCGAGTCCTGGCTGGGGTTTGGCCGCCAGAAGCAGATGGCCATTGACCGTTGCCGGTACGATTGGGTTTTGGTGTTGGATGCCGATGAGCGGGTCGGGTTCGAGACGCAGGCGGAGATCAGGGAGGCATTGGCCACGGGTGCAAGCGTTGCCTACAGTTTTCCTAGGCAGAACTACTTTTGTGGTCGGTGGCTGAGGCATGCCGGTTGGTGGCCGGACCGGGTTGTTCGTTTGTTTCGCAAGGATTTCGCAAGGATGTCCGAACGTTCGGTGCACGAGTCCTTGGAGGTGCATGGTTCGGTTGGGGCGCTGCGGCAGCCTCTGATCCATTATGCCAATAAAGGATTGGAACAGACCCTGAGCAAGGTGAACCACTATTCTTCCGCCGGGGCAAACGAGCTATTTGCCCAAGGGAAAACAGCTTCGCTAGCCAAGGCCCTGCTCCGGGCGGCCTGGGCTTTTCTGCACGGCTATATCCTTCGAGGCGGTTTTCTTGACCGGGGCGAAGGTTTTATCATGGCTGTTTCCGATTTTATGAACGTATTTTTCAAGTATGCCAAGCTGCGTGAGCTGCGGAAGCAAAAAGAAAAAGATACACCGTCTTGATCCGGCTTCCGTGAATATTCTCATTGTCAAAACCAGCGCCATCGGCGACGTTATCCATACCCTCCCCGCCCTAAATGCCCTGCGCCGTAAATATCCCGCGGCCCGGATCGACTGGCTGGTGGAAGAGGCTGCGGCCGACCTGGTTATCGGCCATGCGGCTCTTGATTCCGTGTTGGTCTCACGACGCAAAGCCTGGGTTCGGGACTTGAAACAGGGTCGATTTCTGGATGCCTGCCGAGGCTTTGGCGATTTTGTCAAAAGGTTGCGGGCCACAGAGTACGACCTGCTCATCGACTTTCAAGGGCTGCTGAAAAGCGGGCTCTTTGTGTGGTTGGCCAAGGCCAAAAGAAAGGTTGGCTTCGGCAAGGGCATGGAACATGCCGAAGGCAGCTACATTTTTCTCAACGAGCCTATCCTGCCGGTCAATATGGACCAGCATGCAGCTATTCGGGAATTGTTGTTGCTCAAGGCGATTGGGGTTGAGAGCGAGGATGTTGTTTTTGGTTTGCCGGTTACCTATGAACAGCGGGAAAACGTAGGGCAATTGCTTGCGGCCGAAGGGGTAGATTCGGCCAAGCCCTTGGTCGCAATCAACCCCATGACCACCTGGGAAACCAAGCACTGGCGCAACGAACGGTTTGCTCGGGTGGCGGACCATCTGCTTAACAAGGGCATGGCGGTTGTTTTCAGCGGTGGCCCGCAGGACGTGCGGGGCATAGAAGAGATTCGTGCAGCCATGACCGGCAAAGCCGCAAGCCTGGCAGGCAAGACAACCCTGAAGGATCTGGCCGCGCTCTATGAAAGGGTGGCCGTGCTTGTTACCACCGACACTGGGCCCATGCATATTGCTGCGGCCGTAGGGACCCCGGTGATCGCCCTGTTCGGGCCTACAGCGCCCTGGCGGACCGGGCCTTTCGGCTCGGGGCACAGGATACTCCGAGCCGAAATTGACTGTAGCCCCTGCCTGAAAAAACATTGCGACCACGAACATGAATGCATGGAGCAGATCACTGTGGATCAGGTTGTGCAGGCAGCGTTAGCCGTAATCAAGGGCGGGAGTTGATCGTGGATATCTCCATCGTTATTGTGAACTGGAACACCAGGGAGTTGCTGCTGGATTGCCTAGCCTCGGTGTATGCCATGATCAGGGAGGTGAGTTTTGAGGTGTTTTTGGTGGACAACGCCTCAAGCGATGGCAGCGTTGAGACGGTGCGGATGCAGTATCCGCAGGTCAGAATCATTCAAAATGAAAAAAACCTCGGCTTTGCCGCCGCCAACAACAAGGCCTTGCGGATTATGCAGGGGAAGTATGCGCTGCTGCTTAACACTGATGCCATCCTGACCGAGGGGGCAATCACCAAGTTGTTTCGGTATATGGAAAATCATGGTGACGTGGCCATGACCTGCGGTCAACTTTTGAACGCAGACGGTTCAAAGCAAAATTCCATTGCCAACTTTCCGGGGGTATTGAGTCTTTTTTGTAATGAAACCGTGCTGCGTCTTTTATTTCCGCGCAGATTTCCAAGCAAGAGGCAGGAGTATGCAGCGCCTCTCAATGTTGATTCTTGTATCGGCGCCTGCCTTATGGTGCGTAAAGCCGCCATGGATGCAGTGGGGTTGCTGGATGAGCGCTACTTTTTTTTCATGGAAGAAACCGACTGGGCTCTTGCCATGCACAGGGCTGGCTGGAAATCATGCTTTGTCCCGGATGCCAGCATCTATCACTTGCAGGGCCAGAGTGCCGGGCATAATGTCAGGGCCAGGATCATGTTTTACCGGGCGCGGTATCAATATTTCCGTAAGTGGTTTCCGCAGAGCTGGCCGCTCCATGGCCTGTTGGTTGTGGCGCGTCTGCTCATCAATGTCCTGTTGAACGGGGTTGGCCTGATCGTGACCCTGGGGTTGCATGGGGGAATCCGGGGAAGATTGGCGCTTTACTTGCACCTCATTTCTTGGCATTTACGGGGTTGTCCCTGATAGGTTTATGGATATGACCCTAGTTACAGGCAAGGCCACGATAATAGGATCTCCGCGCAGTATTCTGCTGATTCAGCTTGGCGATATTGGCGACGTAGTACTTACCGTTCCCTGCATCAGGGCTTTGCGGGAAAATTATCCGCAGGCAAGGATCGTGGTGGCGGCATGGGATAAGGCCGCCGAGCTGCTGGACGATTGCCCCTGGCTTGATCAGGTTCTTGCGATTACGAAGCGGTCTCGCTCGCTTTGGGCAGAAATCATTTTCCAGATTGATTTTTTCCGCAACCTGCGAAGCCTTCATTGTGATTTGGCCATTGATCTGCGAACCGGAACGCGCGGAGCCATAATGGCCTTTTTGTCGGGGGCCTCCCAAAGATTAGGTTTTTATGCCGAGGATGGCAAGTTATGGCGGAATCGGATTTTTACCAGTCTCTTGCACCGTGAATATACCCCTGGCCAGCATGTGGTGGATTATCTGCTCTGTCTGCTGGAGGCCTTTGGGGTTACGGTTCAGAACAGAACACCCGAACTGTTTGTGTCAGACGAAAAATTGGTGAAGATAGAGATGCTTTTGGCGGAAAATGCTGTGGAAGCGGGGCGGCTGCTCGTTGCACTACAACCTTTTTCGCTTTGGCAATACAAGGAATGGGGCAAGGAAAAATATGTCGCCCTGATCTGCTGGTTGATTGAAAATCTTAATGCTGTTGTGCTGGTTACCGGTTCGAAAGGTGAACAGGACAGGGCAGAGGAAATCGTGCGTAATTGTGGCAAGAGGTGCTATAACCTTGCCGGCCAAACAAGCATTGCCATGTATGCAGCGCTTTTGAAAAAATGTCGTCTTTTCATCGGGGTCGACAGTTCCGGCCTGCACATCGCCGCAGCGGTAGGTACACCGACGGTGAGCTTCTTTGGCCCTTCTTCCCCAGCCTCTTGGGCTCCCAGGGGGGCACAACACCTGGTGGTGCAGAAAAATCTCTCCTGTGTGCCCTGCCGTCAAAAGGGCTGCGGCGATAGTGAAAAAAGTCGCTGTCTGGACGAGCTGACTGTGGCCGAGGTGCTGACAGCTGCGTCTAATCAGCTAGATCTTTTTAAGGTTATTCCATCCTGACTCGGTAGAGGGTCATCATTCCGGTCTGGTGGTTGTGCCAGCGTCCCAGCTCCTGCAAATCTCCCTTCTTCCCGACCTCCGTTAGTGCAAGCGGCCAGCCGCTCGGCCGGTTGTTCTCCTCCCACAGGAGGTAGTCGATTTTTCCTTTTTTGAGGTTTTGGATCAGTTCGGCAGGCGTACCGCCGATCAGAGCAGGGTAGAGGTGTTCCTGCCGCTCGGGACAGGAGATGCCTGGTCGTTCCAGATTGGCATAGAAGCGGACCAGTCGGACGGTATGGCGAGAGGTGGCGATGCGGACCTCGTCGTTTGGGGTGTGGTTGGCGGCAAGGAACAGTCCTATATCCTTGAAAGCAGTTTCCGCCTCTCCGCGGGGCGCGAGATTCCGCGGCAGGGTAATGAGAATCATCAACACTGCCAGTATGGCCAAGAGCGGCAATTTGGCCATGCCGGTGCGGCGTTGTATTTTGCCGGTCAGTGCCGCCAGTCCGGCGCAGAAGCACAGGGAGCCGGGTAGGATGGCCAGCATTAAATAACGATATTCCATGACCCAGGTCTGTAGGGTGCGAAGGTAGAGCAGTCCAAGGAATCCGGCGGCCAGCAGGCAGAAGAGGGTTGTCATCCCATGCTCCCTGTTACGCCGGAGCAATGGGCCGATGCCGAGCAGGGCAACGAGAGTGAATGGGTAGGTCAGCGTCTCGCACAGCCGATTCGCCAAAGTGCCTAAGCCGAGGAGCCAGGCCAGGTTACGTGCCTCTGCTAGAAAAAAGAAGAACGGCGCATCCGGGTTTGCCTGGCGTAGCCCAGACAGGCTCTCACGAAGGGTTGCATACTGAGACAGGCCTGTGGCCATGGTCTGGCGCATTTCTTGAAGTCGACTCATGGTGAGCAGTGATGGGCCATGCAGCAGAGGGGTGAGCGCCAGGATGGTGAATCCTCCGGCCAGCAGGGGGAGGCTGAACCACAGCAGGGTGGTGGCCCGGTGACGTTGAATTGTTAAGGGAAGTAGCAGGCAGGTGGCGATCATATACCATAGCGCCTCGATCCTGGCCCAGGCGGCAAGCAGAAAGGCCAGGCAGGCAAGGGACAACAGTAGTCGGCGCTGCTGGCGCAGTCCACGCGCCAGCCAATAGAGGCCGTAAAGGCTGAAGAACCAGCAGGTCGGGTCGCGGACTATATCCGCGCTGGTGCTTACCCAGGTGGGCAAGAAGGCAAGGATTGCAGTGGCGGCCAGGCTCTCCTCGCGGGAGAAGAACTGGCGGAACAGGCCAAACAGGGGGATTATGGCCAATGCGCCGAAGAGCAGCGACACGGCGCGGCCTGCCATCAGCCAGTCTGTGAAGATTAGATGGGCCAGACTGATCAGCAGGGAGGTGTTGGAGAGAAACGGGAGTGAACAGGTTGCGCCTCGCCAGTCTCCAATGCTGATTGCTCTGGCCTGGTGGATATAGAGGACGCCATCGGGGTTGACAATGGTCGTTACATGGAGGGCGTACAAGCGAATGGCGGCTGCTGTCAGGACGAGCAAGGCCAGTGGCAGGGCGTTTTGTCTCCATTCGGGAGAGTGCCCATGTGCCAGGAGGTCTTTTTTGTTATTGGGAAGTGAGTATTTCATCATAAAGTTGACTGATTTTTTTTGTCACGTTATCCCAGGAATGTTGCTCTGCCACCAGCAAGGCAGCCTGTCCCATGCTGTTTCTTCGTTGTTTGTCGAGGAGAAAAATGATTTTGTCGCCAGCGGCCGTATCATCATTTTGCTCGACTATATACCCATTGATTCCTTCGGTCACCAGGTCTTTTGCGCCAACTGAAGGGCTGATGATTACAGGAAGTCCTGCGGCCATGGCTTCTAGGACGGTCATGCCAAAGGTGTCGAAGTCTGAAAGCAGGGCGTATGTGTCTGCCGCAGCATAGATATCTTCCATGCCTTCGGTCAGTACACCCGCGAAAATCACAGACTCTTGGATAGTTAATTCGCTGGAGAGTCGGCGGAATTTTTGCTGATTTCCTTTTCCCACCACCAAGAGCTTGATCTTCTGATTGGGGCTTTTTTTCTGCGCATGGGCCACGGCGGCGATGGTGGTTCTCAACCCTTTGAGTTCGAAGTTCATACCGACAAACAGCACGATGAAGTCGGAGGCTGCGAAACCAAATTTTTTCCGGATGTTTTCGCCTCTTTCCTGTCGACGCAGTGGATTGAACCGTTCGAGATCGATGCCCGGATGGATCACTTGCAGCCTTTCCCGAGCCTCTGGAAATTCTCGACAATACTGCTCCTGGGCTAGGGTGGATACTGGCAGCAGCCAGCGGCAGTGAGGATCGTTGATTAGCCGCGCCTCCACCCAGGCGGTAACCCGGTCGAACAGGCTCATTTGCTTGCGACGGATTTCCCTTATCCAAAAGCGATGGGGCACCCCATGCATGGAGAACAGATCTGCGTGCAAGATCCGATCGTGGGCGTGGACAAGGTCGCAGCCTAGCTTGGCCACAGTGCGGTTGGCGAACCAGGCGAAGCTGATGGTGGTGAGAAAACGGGGAAAGGTAATGATGGGAATGTGATGGAAGAAGATAACCGTGGAGGAGGATGCCCAGCGGTTAGCCAGTACATGAATTTCGTAGGCAGGGTTTTCAGCCAGTCGCTCGGCGAGGATAGCGGCAAAGCGCTCCGCCCCGCCAGCCAAGCCGTACTTGGGGATGACCACGGCTATCTTTTTTTTTGGGCAGGCAGGGGAGGGCACGGCAGCTCAGTCGGCGAACTGCATCGTGTGCAGTTTGGTGTAGGTGCCATTGGCGGCCAGCAAATTCTCGTGCCTTCCCTCTTCCACGATCCTGCCATCCTGGAGGACAATAATACGGTCGGCGTTTTTGATGGTTGAGAGTCTATGGGCAATGACGAAAGTGGTACGGTCCTTCATCAGGTTCTCTAGGGCTGTTTGCACCTCCCGTTCCGATTCCGTGTCAAGGGCGGAGGTTGCCTCATCCAAGATCAGAATCGAGGCATTTTTCAGTAGAGCCCTCGCGATGGAGAGGCGTTGTTGCTGCCCGCCGGAGAGGCGGGCGCCTGATTCTCCCACCACCGTATCAAAGCCGTTTGGCAGCTCCTTGATAAAATCATAGGCGTGTGCTGCTTTTGCTGCAGCAATGATGTCCTCGTCACTACGGGTTGGGTCACCATAGGCGATGTTGTTCCGCACTGTGTCGTTGAAGAGGATAGTTTGCTGGGAGACGATCGCTACCTGGGCACGGAGGGATTTTACGGTAACGTCGCGCAAATCAGTGCCGTCGATCAAGAGACTGCCTTTGGTTACATCAAAGAATCTTGGGAGTAGATTGACCAGGGTTGTTTTGCCGCCACCGCTGGTGCCCACCAGCGCAAGAACTTCGCCGTATTTTACTGTAAGATCGATATTTTTTAGGACGTCTGTCTTTTCATCGTAGCTGAAAGAGACATTTTTGAACTCTATATTTTTTTGGAAAGGGGGTAACGGGATAGCCCCGGGTTTATCCTGGATGTTAGACTGGATGTCAAGGAGGTCAAAGATGCGTTTTGCCCCAGCAAGTCCCTGTTGGACCGCGCTGTTGATATTGCTCACCCCTTTGATCGGATTGTAGACCATGATGATGGCGGTGAGGAAGGCAAAGAAGATGCCGGGGGTGGATTGTCCGGTAATAACCTGGTGGCCGCCATACCAGATGATAGCCGTGATGCCCAGCCCTCCCAGAAGCTCCATGATGGGCCCCTGTAGACTGTTGTTTTTAATATCTTTTACAATAACACCGAACAGGCGATCCACGGTATCGGAAAACCTATTTATTTCGTAGTGCTCCATCCCAAAGGCTTTCACTATCTTGTGGCCGGTAATGGACTCATGCAAAATGTTGGAAACTTGGGCCACGGTCTGCTGATTCGTGGTGCTCAGTTTTCGGAATCTTCGGCCGAAATGTGCAACAGGGATAAAGGCAAGGGGGATAAAGACAATGGCTATCAGTGCGAGTTTCCAATTCAGATACACAACTACGCCGACAAGGCCAAAAACCTGAAAAAGATCTTTAAAGACGCCAGCCAAAGCTCGTGAGACAGCCATTTGGATGAGGGTTGAATCGTTAATGACCCTGGAGATAAGTTCTCCTGTCGGGGTGGTATGGAAAAAAGATATGGGGAGTGAATGGATATGGGCAAAGATCTTTTTACGTAGGTCTCGAATAATCCCCTGACCAAGCGTATCAAGAAGCGAGTTGGAGAAGTAGTTGAAAATCCCTTTCAGCATAAAAACCGAGATCAAGACAAAAGGAAGAACGTTGAGCATCCAGCGATCTTTTTTTACAAAAATTTCATCAAGAAGCGGTTTGATCATGTAGGCTTGGGCAGAATTTAAACCTGAAACCATGATCATACTGGCAACAGCGAAACATATTTTCCCCTTATGAGGTTTAAGAAAAGAGAGAAGTCGTATGATGAGATATTTTTCTTGCATGGAATATTGTGATGCCCTTCAACTTTGGCGCATTGCTTGGCAAAAAAATAAAGGTGCAATTTATCTGGGGGCAATGAACTGGATAACGAGAACGTCCTGTTGGGATAATTAAGCGGAGTGTAACATGCTGATCTTGGGTAGTGTGTAAATTGTAACATTTTCTAAATGATAAGCGGGTGTTTGTCAAACGGTTGTTTTCTCCGGGTGTCAAATACCCTTGACCAGCTCCGTGCTGAGGTAGCGTTCACCCGTGTCGCAGAGCGGAAAAACGATCTGCTTGCCTAGATTTTCTGAGCGGCTGGCGATCTGCATGGCGGCCCAGGCGTTGGCGCCCGAGGAAATTCCGCAGAGAATGCCTTCCTCTTTGGCAATTTTTCGAGCGGTTTCCATGGCCTGCTCGTTGGTTACCGTGATGATTTCATCGATTATTTCCCGGTTGAGTATTTTGGGGACAAAGCCTGCCCCGATGCCCTGAATCTTGTGGGCTCCTGGTTTTCCTCCAGATAAAACCGGAGAGTCGGCAGGCTCTACTGCCACCACATACAGTGATGGCTTTCGTGCCTTGATCATTTCGGAGACTCCTGTGATGGTGCCTCCGGTGCCCACACCGGCTATAAAGATATCGATGCCCCCATCCGTATCCTCCCATATCTCTCGAGCGGTGGTCCGGCGATGAATCTCTGGGTTTGCCGGGTTGGTAAACTGGTTGGGCATGAAGCTGTCCGTAGTTTTGGAGAGAAGCTCTTCCGCCTTGGCTATTGCCCCTTTCATCCCTTCGCTACCAGGGGTAAGGACCAGTTCGGCGCCTAGGTGTTTGAGAAGGGTCCGTCGTTCCAGGCTCATGGTTTCCGGCATGGTCAGAATAAGCCGGTATCTCCTGGCGGCGCAGACAAAAGCCAGGGCAATGCCGGTATTGCCGCTGGTTGGTTCGATGATGGTGGTTGTCGGAGTAAGCAGCCCCTGTTCCTCGGCGGCACTGATCATGGCTAGACCGATGCGATCTTTGACGCTCCCCAGGGGGTTCTGAAATTCCAGTTTGGCAAGCAGCTGAGCTTCTAGTCCAGCCCCAAGCCGAGACATTCTGAGCATGGGAGTTTTGCCTATGATTGCCGTGAGGTCCGGGAAAATTCGTGGCATGGGGGCGTCCTTCTGCGATGAATGAGTAAAGAGCGTTGGTTTACTGAGGAGAGGTTTTTAACCATCTTGGTAGAGGATGAAATTAAAGAAAAGGGATGAGAACCTCGCAATCCCGGCAGATATTCATTTTTTCCTTCCAGTTTTTATGGGTCTTGCACTCGCAAATGGTGCCGTTAATGAACCAACATAATTCTCCGGTCTGAAATTCCCAGGCAGGGCACAGCTCGCGCCTCTCCTGTGGGCATTTTTTTATCTCCCAGCAGGGAAAGGTGCTACAATTGTTTTTTTGCCGCTGGCGGGAGAGCAGGAAAAAAACCTGTCGTTCGACGTGGGGGGGGACGGAGCGCCAACCCTGTTCGTAGCCTTGGATGGCTTTTGTCGACGAGCCCAAAAGTTCGGCAAGTTGTTTTTGGGTCTTGCCAAGTTTCTTGCGCGCCAATAAAAAATTCTGTTTGTCCATCGGCTGCTCCTGGCACAAGAAATAAGAAAAAGGTGTTTGCCGTTACGGTATTAGTACCACAGTGTGGTGGCGGATTGTCAAGGGGAGAATGCTCCGTTCATTGTAGATGCAGAGGCCGGGATTGTCACAGTGCCCGCTGGTAACGTTTTACGGGAGAGGGTTTGGGGTGGGGGGGGCTCTTCAGCTCAGACGAACCCAGCGACCGGAAGGGTCTTTGGATACGGTGATTTGGTTGGAGCGGCCTTTTTGGATCTTGTTTAGGCCGTCGCGCATGGCGGTTGAGTAGTTCTCGCAGACACCGATGCTTCTGTCCACAAGGGCAAGGGCTTCCTCCTGACCGAGTTCGAGGATGCCGCCAAACTTGTAAACGAGGTCGGCGATTTCAAGTCTGCTTCCGGTGAAAAAGGCCGAGGTTAGCTTATTGTTGAAAACAACAAGGTTTTGGAGAAAGAGAAAAGAGTCCCTGTTTTTCTCTGGTTTTGGAGGTTCTGTTTCCATGCAATCGACAATCCTTTTGGAAAAATTCCAAAAAGTCGAAATTTCTCGGCCAATCTGGCTGTAAGTCAGGCCCTTGAGCACGAGGCGACTCGAATGATCCTCTGAGTAGCCCTTTTGTATGTGCTGCTCAACGGCCTGATATTGGGCGGGCAAATAGACCAGGACAACAAGTTTCCCCATTTTATGCAGCAGGGTGCAAACGTACGCCTCTTCCGCAGAAATGCGGCTTTTTTTCAGTTCGCAGTAGATTCTGCTCTGGGTGGCGCTGATGAGGGACATGGTAAAGATTCCGGCGATTTCATCTTTTTCGGTGCCGGTCCGGATAAATTCTTCAAACAGCGCCATGGTGGCGGCCAGCTGGCGCAGGGTGTCGAAGCCAACCACGGTTATGGCCCGCGATATGGTGCTGACCGGGGTTCCCCGCGAATAGTAGGCTGAGTTCACCACCTGCAGAATTCTGGTGGTGAGTGAGTAGTCTTTGAGGATGGTGTTGGCTACTTCTTGGGCGGTGGCGCGGCTACTGCCCAGCATCGAGATGAGTTCCGTTACATGCTCGGACATCGCTGGCAGGGAGCCCATGTTGACCATGGCAAATATTTCTTGCAGCCGTTGCCGGGTCTGATTGTCTTGTGTTTCGGTCATGTGGATTCAGCGCTGGATTGAAGAATATGGATTTTTTTCATCCAAAATGTATCTTGCCCACCCTAAAATGTTTTCTTGGCTTTCGCAAGTCTATTGAGGGTATTCCTTGCTGTACGGTGAGGATTCCCCGTGCGGTTTTGATGTTATTGGTTTGGTAAGCGTCGGTATTGGATGGCCTCGGCAAGGTGGCTTGAAAGAATGCTCGGGCTTTCTTCCAGATCGGCAATGGTTCTGGCGATCTTCAGGATGCGGTGATACGCCCTTGCGGAAAGGCCCAGTCGGGTCGTGGCCTGAACCAACAGCGCCTGTCCCTGGGTGTCAAGGGCGCAATGCCGCTTGAGATCCTTTGGTCCCATCTGGCTGTTGAAGTACACCGCAGTTCTCTCGGCAAACCGTGCCTGTTGCAGGCCATGGGCCTTGCTTACCCTGGCCTTGATTGTCGCCGAAGTCTCACCGGGCTGAGTGGCGGTGAGTTCATGCACCTTCACGGCAGGCACCTCAAGATGGATGTCGATCCTGTCTAACAGAGGGCCGGAGAGTTTGCTGCGATACCGCTGGATTTGGGTGGGCGTGCAGAGGCAGTCCTTTTCCGAGCCCAGGAAGCTGCATGGGCAGGGGTTCATCGCCGAAACCAGCATGAAATCTGCGGGAAAGCGGAGGGATTGCGAGGCCCTGGCAATAGTAACCTGACCATCTTCTAGGGGTTGCCGCAAAACCTCCAGGACATTGCGTTTGAATTCCGGCAGTTCGTCAAGAAAGAGAACGCCGTTGTGGGCCAGGGATACCTCTCCGGGCTTGGGGATTTGCCCGCCGCCGATCAGGCCGGCATCGGAAATAGTATGGTGTGGCGCCCGAAAAGGCCTGGTGGTGATCAAGCTTCTGTCCGTGGGGATGAGCCCCATGGTGGAATAGATTTTCGTGGTTTCCAGGGCTTCGGCAAAGGAAAGATCGGGCAGGATTGAGGGGATTCTTCGGGCCAGCATGGTCTTGCCTGACCCTGGCGGCCCGGAAAGCAGGATGTTGTGCCTGCCCGCTGCGGCAACCTCCAAGGCCCGTTTCACATGGGCGTGTCCTTTGACCTCGGAAAAATCGTTTTCCGGAGCTTCTGTCTGGCGGAACAGGTCGGCGTGGCATATGGTTGTGGGCGAGAGCGCCTTCTTTCCGGCCAGGAGTTCCACTGCTTCATGCAGGGTGGCCACACTCAAAGTGTTGATCCCCTCCACCACCGCCCCTTCTGCAGCATTGGCCTCGGGCACCAGATAGTAGGTTGAGCCCGCATTCCTTGCGGCCAGGGCAATGGGCAGGATGCCCGGCGTGGGGCGCAGACCGCCATCCAGGGAAAGCTCTCCGGTGACGCAAGTTTTGGCGAGTATTTCCGTGTTGATCAGTCCTGCGGCGGCCAGAATACCGAGGGCTATGGGCAGGTCAAAGCCGGTGCCGGATTTTTTGAGATCGGCGGGGGCGAGGTTTACGGTGATGCGCCGATTGGGGAAATCATAGCCGCTGTTCTTGATGGCCGCCTTGACGCGGTCTTTGCTTTCCCGCACCGCGCCCTCGGCAAGACCGACAATGGTGAAGGTCGGCAACCCCATGGCGATATCAATCTCCACGTCAACGAGATGTCCGTCAACGCCCAACACCGTTCCACTGATAACCTTGGCAAGCATGGCTGGCTCCGGGCAGAGTTGTATGTGTGCTGGGCATGTATGCCCGCGTTTTCATTGTCTGGGCTGGCAGATTTGAAAAAAGAACTTGCAGCTCAAAATACACAATCAGTCAGGTATTTTTAAGGCCATGTTTTTCGCATGGCCGCAGGCGGCTACCCCTCGTAAAAAATGTAGCTGGTTGTGTTGGATTTTTTGGCCTGATACATGGCCTTGTCTGCTTTTTGGAGTAGGGCATCAATCTGTTTGTCATCGTCGGGATAGATACTGATGCCAACGCTGGCCATGACGGTGAACTGTGTTTCATTAAAGAGGATGGGCTTGGCCAGGGCGTCGATGATTTTTTTTGTTACGTTGCTCACTGCGGTTTTGCTGGAAATATCATGGAGAATCACCACGAATTCATCTCCACCCATGCGGGCGACCGTGTCGGAGTCGCGCAACAGGGCGCGCAGCCTGGAGGCGACCTCCTTGAGGACGGTGTCGCCAGCCAGATGTCCGTGTGCGTCATTGATTTGTTTGAATTTGTCCAGATCCACATAGAGGAGGGCAATTTTTTTGTGGTGCCGCTGGCTCAGAATCATGGCCTGGGCCAGGCGATCCGGGAAAAGATGTCTGTTGATCAGACCGGTGAGAGGGTCATGGTGCGCCAGATGGGCAATGTGGTCTTGGTCCTGTTTTTTTTGCGCGGCCAGGGCGAAGAGGGAGGCGAACTGTTCAACGGTGTCGAGGTCTCGTTTTTCATAACTGCGGGGGCTGTCGGCCACGGTAATGATGCCGAGAAGCTCGTTGCTAAACATGGCAGGTACCGCCAGAATGCGGGTGAGGTCGGCTGGGGTGCCAGAAATGCCCTTTGCTCGGTCGTCGGCGCAGGGCGAGTTTGATAGGATGCCGGCCTTGTTTTTCAGAACCCAGTTGACCAACCCCTGGGGGGCGTGAACCAAGGCGGCGCCTTCCTCGCGCATAGCGCAAATGGACTGAATCTCTGGGGAAAAAGCCATGGCTTGCAGATTGTCTGTTTTTGGGTCCACCAGGTCGATAATACCGTACTTGCTGTCGGTCAGGGCCAGGATTTCTTCGAGTAGGGCCGAGGAGATGTCTTGCAGGGAATCGGAGGAAATGATCATTCTGGAAATTCTGGCCACGGCACCGTTCATGGTCGATTCGATGGCCAGCTTGTTTTCCGCCTGTTTCCTGGCGGTGACATCCGCATATATGGCGACAACCTCACCGGATGGGAGTTTATACACATAGTTCTCCCGCCAGCTTTGCTGGCGGTTGTCTGTGTACAGTGCAACCGGGTGGTGTTCCGCCCTGCCGGTCTGCCAGACCCGTTGCAGCACGGCAGACAGGCCGAATTCCTTTGCCCCGGGAAAGACCTCGAGGAGTGACCGGCCGATCACCTGGTCTTTGCGTATTTTATCGATGCGTTCTGCGGAGCGGTTAAAATCTACAAAAATAAAATCGCTGGCCCCGAGGTCTTTTGCCTCGTAGACCGCCACCCCGGAACTCATGTTGTTGAACAGCTCCCGGAAGCGTGTTTCATTGGTCAGCAGGGCCTGTTCCGCCTCGTACCGTTCGCTGATGTCCTTGGCGATCAGGATTATGTTGGGCTGGTCGTTCTGGCGGAGTGCCAGGAAATGCAGGGCGACATGTTTGCCGTTTACAAGAGTGGGAGGATCATCTTCAATGATTTGGGGCAACCGCTCCGGGTGGGCCAGCAGGTTGGCAATCATTTCGTGCGCATCCTGGGAGAAAAGCGCGACAAGGTTCACGGCCAGCAGTTTTTCTTCGGCAAGATTGAACAAGTCCAGGGCGGCAAGATTGACAAAAATTATGGAGCCGTCTGCGGTCAGCTCGAAAACCGCCTCGGACATGTTGTTAATGATGGCTTCAAAATGATTTTTTGAGGAAAGCAATTCCCGGGTAATAGTCCGGTACTGGATGTCTTCAAGATTTGCCACCGTCTCAAGGCTTGCTGGAGATTTGTCTGCTCGATGGTGGATGACTTCAAGAACGTGTTTCTGGATGGATTTGATTGAGCCTTTTGCGATGCAGGCGTTGGCGCCGAACTTTTTGTAGTCAATATCATCTTCTGCGGCAATGGCGGAAAGGATGACGATGAAAAGATCGGCAAACCTGGGGATGCTGCGGATAATCAGGCAGAGCTTGTCGCCGCCGATGTTGGGCATGACCAGATCGACAAAGATGATGTCCGGTGTGTAGACCTCCAGCACACTGAGGGCCGCCAGGCCGTCGCTGGCCGTCATCACTTCGTGGCCTTCCTTTTCCAGAAAATTGCCCAGAAGTTTAAGAATCATCGGGTGGTTGTCCACCACAAGAATTTTTAAGGTCATGGTCCCCCCAGCCTTAGTTTGGATGATGCAACTCTTTGTTTTGTATTTGTAAATCTTTTGTCTGTCAACTGCTATCGTCTGCGGTTCAGCCGATGATCCAGATCGCCACCTCTTCGGCCATGAGCAGCACCCGGTCCGAAACTCCCCGGAAAATACCCTTGCTGACCTCCTCTCCCCGGCGGCCCATGACAATGGTGCCGAAATCATCGATCATTGCCTGGCGAAGAATCTGGCGGCTGGGGTCGATGCCCATGAAGGTTTCTTGCCAGAATATGCGCTCCGCCGGGAAGCCGGCGTCAATGAGGAGTTGCTTGGGGGCATGGAAAAGACTGTCTGGTCGGCGTAGGTGCGTTTCGCACCAAGCCTCGCCCCAGATGGCATAGAAATCCTTGGGCTCGATTGTGGGATGACTGCCCAGCAGGGCCTTTGAGTAAAAGAGGGTCACTTCGGCGCAGGGGTTGTCGGCAAGGATAAAGCCTAGATGATCAATGGCCTTCAGGGAATGGCAGGTGCCGTCCACCGGCACCAGGAACTTGCAGGAGTTCACCTGGCCGTCGATGATCCACAGGGGTATATCATGGCATTTTTCCAGAATGGTTGCAGAAACACTGCCCATGATCATCTCTTCCAGTTTGCCGATGCCACGGCGACCAATGAGCAGGGCGTCGTATTTCCCCTGGCGCGCCTCATGGATGATGTCGTGGGCCACGTTCCGCTGGGAAAGCCGGACAGAGGTGTGGACCTGTTCTTCGGCAATGCCAAGTC
>JBAZCG010000012.1:0-53513 GCA_041671085.1 Desulfurivibrionaceae bacterium
ATGGCGGAATGCCTGGCCTGCCATGGGGGACTGGCCCAGGAATATACCAAGATTCTGGTCTCCTTCATGCGGGAGGACGGATTTTACCTCGAACTCCCGGCCCTCCAGCGGGGCCTCATGTGGGGCATAGGCCGCCTGGCCCAAGTCCGTCCGGATCTACTCCACGACTGGCAGGCGCCCCGCTACCTTCTGCCCTACCTCGACTCACCAGACCCCATTGTCCGGGCTCTAGCCGCCCGCGCCCTGGGGCAACTTCGAGTTTTTGAGGCGACAGCAAAAATCACACAATCTTCCGACGACACCACGGAATTCCCCCTGTATGTTGAGCGCCGCCTGACCACCGTCACCACTGGCCAGCTTGCCCGTGCAGCCCTTGCCGCCCTCACACCGACTATTAAATAGTCGGCCCTGGCAAACCATCAATCCACTAATTTTTATTGAATATTCCCAAGCCCAGATATGCTTATCCGTTCTGTTTGATATATTCGGCAAGCCGAGCCACTGACTGCAAGACAACCCGGCTGGTATTCTCCGAGTCCATTCTGACCCCATATTCTTTCTGCACTGTTACTGCAATCTCCAGAGCATCCAAGGAATCTGTCCCCAAGGGGGAATCAGGCCCGATCAAAGGATCATCAGGGCCGATGCTGTCTATATCCACATCCTGCAAATTGCAAGTGGTACATATCAATTGTATGAGTTCTTTTTGTAAATTATCCATAGCTTGATGACAAGCACACCCTGTAATATATTCAAATAATTAGCAAAATTAAAATGGCTATTGTCGCCTCCTGGCAATTTCCCAGGACAAAACCACGGTTACTACGAAAAATAGAAATAATCGACCAAGGTCACCAAGAACGGCAGACAAAGAATACCCCCGCAATAACAAATCCTGGAAGGCTGTCAGTCCCCAATTAAGCGGCGATATGATGCTGATACGCTGCATCATATGGGGCATGGCATACACCGGCACCATCACCCCCCCTATGGCGGCAGCAGCCACAACTGAGGTTGCGCCCAGAGTGGACGCCTGCTCGTAGGAGGTACAGGCAATACCCAGAAAGATACCATAGCCGCAGGCGGCAAAGCTTGAGAACAAAACGGTAAACAACACTGCAGGCAAATTCATAGAAATTGTAAAAGAAGGCAACCCGATATAAGGGAAAAGAAAAGCACCGATCAGGACAATAAGCAAAAACTGACAGAGACAGACGCCGATATAGGCCAATGCTTTCCCAAAAAAAAGCACAAGCGGGGAGACAGGAAGAGCTGTCAGGCGGATCCAGATGCCGGAACTGCGCTCCTGGAGGATTGAACCTGCAATAGGAATTGCAGTAAAAAACATACCAAACAGAGCCCAGGCTGGCACGTTTTGCTGAACCGGATTAAATAGAAATAATCCGGCTGCTCGAGAGCCGCCTTGGCTTTCTGTAAAGGTAAGAAGGGATTGCCTTGAAAGGGCCGAGAGTTTGTCTTCATCCAGGGGGTTAATTTCTCGTGGGGCTCCGCGCCTGTTCATTGTTTGTTGCAGCGATCGGCTGAGCATCGTAAGCTTGGCCTCTAGTGCAATTGCGGTTACGGCCATCTGCAACTGCGCAGTCACCCCCGAACGCAATCCAGCCATGATGCCGGGATCAACAAAAAGATCCAGGGAAATGGTGCCAATATTCTTATTTTCTGCCCCTTTGCCTTGCTGAAAAAGACGCGCCGTTTCTTTTTTGAACCGGGAAGAGGCATCCCTGGGAATCACAATCCCAACCTGATAGCCACCGTCTGCCACGGCTGCCTGGATGTCTGCGACATCATGTCTTTTTTCATCCCACACCACAAATTCCAAGTTCCCTTTTTCCAACTGCTTTCGCAGTAATTCCCCAAGCTCTCCTTGGTCCAGGTCGAGCAACAGCACCTGCGTTTTTTTCTGTCCGGTGAGCTCCATGACATTTTCCTGCACCAGGGTAATCACCACAACCAGGATCGCAGGCATGAGAAACAGGACAAGCAGGCCCGTCCTATCCCGCAACAGAAGCAAGAGTTCTTTGGCTGTGGTAGCGAATATCTTCATCATAACAGTAAGATATCCAAGGAACATGGTCCGAAAATATCCATTATGCGTCGCGAAGTTCCTTGCCGGTCAAATGAAGAAACAGCTCTTCCAGATTGGACATCCCGCTTTGCTGGAGCAATGCGGCGGGAGTTCCCTGTTCCACTATTCTGCCGTTATCGATGATACCGATCCGACTGCAAAGTTCGCGAGCTTCCTCAATGTAATGGGTCGTATAGAGGATTGTGGTCCCTCTTTGATTGAGATCTTTCAGTTGGGCATGGATCAGGTGCCTGGATTGAGCATCAATCCCCACGCAAGGTTCATCAAGGACAAGCAGCTGCGGAGCATTTAACAAACCAACCGCCAGATTCAAACGCCGCTTCATTCCCGTAGAAAAGGTTCCCACCGGTTGAAGCGCATGCTCTGTAAGCCTTGCAAAGACAAGACCTTGTTGAATGCTCTCCGCCAAGTTCGCTCCCCTGATCCCGCAGAGTTTTCCAAAAAAGGTAAGATTTTCCCGGGCAGTGAGTTTGTCATATAACCCGATGTTTTGTGGCACCAATCCGAGAATCTGCTTGATCTCTTTCTGTTTTTCTCGAAAACCCATGCCCATGATCTGGACTATGCCGCTATCAGGCGGAAACAAACCGGTGAGAATGGAAATGGCTGTGGTTTTTCCTGCGCCATTAGGCCCCAACAGCCCAAAGAACTCCCCTTGCTGCACATCAAGGTTGAAATCATCCAGCGCGGGAGATTCGGTATTTTTATACCACTTGACCAGTGCCTTGGCACAAACGGCGAAGTTCATCTCCGACGCAGGCAAAGAGGAGTTGCCAGCTTTCATGAATGTTGCTTCGCCCATTGTTTCAGCTCTGCGAAAACCGTTTCTTCCATGGCGGCACATCTATTGATACACTCCGCCATGGCAGGATAGCTATCATCAGGACGGGCACGATCTTTACATATGCGAGCGGCCATAGCGGCAAATTCACGCCATGTATCACCAGCTGCTGTGAATGATGAGGCGCAGTCATATAACAGAGGCGCCTGCATTATTTCTGCACTCTCCTGGAGAAAGGCCGCGTACATGAAACGGAAGCCACCTCCACCGGTGCCAATCTCTTCCTGCATGCGGACAACATGTCCCAAATGCAGATCTGCCCGTTCCCGGCCCAACCGCTGCGGCCATTTAACAAGTCGGTTTGACAAAAATCGTATCCCTTTGACGCCGATCAGTGGGAAAGGGCTGCTCAACATCATTTTACAAACGGAATGAATCCCCCGGATGATAAGCTGCCTGCTCTCCAACATTTCTGGCACCTGGGTTAGATAATACATTTTTCCCTTGGGAGCAAGGGCGCCGGAGGCAAATCTGGCCCGAACCAGATCATCTGCTTTACAGCGAACCGGTTGAGGGAAAACAGGATCGCTGATCAGGTACTCATCCCCCTCCTTCCCATAGACGACAAGGTTGTGGGCGTTAAAGTGAAAACGTAGCGCCTTCGGAAAATAGGGCAGCCAGAAAACCCCGGTCTGCAGCCCAACCGGAATGGAGGCCATAAGGGCCTTGTCCAATTCCGCCATCGCCTCATCCCGGTTCCTGAATTTTTTTTGATACATGCTAACGCCGGGAATTGAGGCAATCTGCCGAAGAATATGCCCAGCAGCAGCCCGGTAAGTAATAAGAGGCAATCCATTGATTCTGATAAAGGGCAGATAGCCAAAAAAAAGGCCTCCTCCTATACCAAAGGCCATGGCTTCAGAAATATCGAGGCCCTGATGAGTCAGCAAATTGGCGGCCACGCCGCTTTCACAATGGGCAGACTGTTTGTGAGAAAAATCTGGCAAAAGGCTGTACTCCTCCAGGCTATTCATGATTGTAGAGGGGAGGCAGGAGCCTGCCCTTGATCAAGTCATCCGGAGCAATCTTATACAACTCGGCGTACTTTTTCAGGGTATTGGCAGACAGTCTGTTGAAGATCAGAGGAACAAGGTGCAGAAAAACTTTCCAGCGCGGTTGCCCGGTGTATTGCGCCAAAAGGCCGGTGTCCATCTGGTTGGCAGTCATGTAGTAATGCAGGCAGCTTACCCGACCGGCAGCGACCTTTTTTCTGGATTGGGTGATTTTTTTATCAATTTCGAGCCATGCCTGATGGTTGACCACATTTACCGGTTGCCAGACAAAATCGGGCCTTAGTTCATATTCGCCTTTATTATTCACCGCATAACTCACGATTTTCAAGCCAGCGGTGATTCCTTCACCGGAAGAATACTCAGGGTTCTCCATCTTTAAAATTGCAAGGAAACGGCTCTACTCAATCTGTGATCAGACTTTGCAGGGTCACTCTTCCCTTTTGTCTCCCCTTAGTGTCAGTTAAAAAGTGATGCCGACAAGCAGTTTGCAAGAATTCAGCGGATCATTGGGCTCTTCGCTGCCTCCATTGGAGATATGATGGTAACGCAACTCCACCAAAAAATTGTGACTCTTGGTTGCCGCATATTCCATCCCGACTCCCAACTGGTAATTACCGTTCAAGTCTGCGCCCATGCCAGGAATATTTGCAAAACTGTAGACAGGCCCCCCGCCGCCGAACAGATAGGGGCGAATCTCCTTGTTGGCGGTAAAGGTGTAACAGGCCAGAAAATTCATCCCAACCATGCTGGAGACATCGGGACTGACAACAACATGCACGGGCAGCTCCAACAGGATGGAATGAAAACCACGATACCAGCCGGAACCGATACCCGTAAAAATGCGATGATTGTAACGCGGGACAAAGTCAATAGTTTCGACCCGTTGAGTGGTCTGTCCCCAGCTGGGGAAACTCTGCCCATAACCGCCCAAAAATCCCCAGCTGTCTTCCGAGGTATCAATCCCGGCTGCTCCGGCAGAATTGACCAGAAAAACAGTGGCCAAACAAAAGAGAAACACCAAAAACAAGAAAGCAGCACGCTTACCGACAAGAATTCTTTTCCACACAGATTGATGCATGATCATTGCTCTTCACACTCTGGCAGACATCACTGAGCAATCCACCGGGGAATTTGACGAAAATCCGGCCTAGTCTTTGTTCAGAAACATAGCTACAGAACCATTTATGGATGATCATTATTTATACTGTAGTCAGATACGGATTAGCAAGGGACTTGGGGGGTAAATCGACAGAAAAAGCTCTTTCTGCCTTGAAGTGCGGTTGCATGACAAAAGTGGACACTCTTGACAAGCAAGCTCAGGGCCAAGGGGAAATTTTCCGTTATTCTCGGAAATTTCCCCCTTCACAGAAACTTTTTATTTCTTGTGCAACGGTCAACTCCGAGGAACCGAGGCCGTCCCCTCCTCAAAGTCATCATCTCAAGCCGGGCATTGGGGGCTAGTCTCTCTATAACGAAGCGCCAAACCTTTCAGGAAATTTCGCAGAAACTGATCACCGCATTCTTTGTAATTTTTATGCCCGGCCTTACGAAACAAAGCAGACAGCTCGGATTTGGAGACCGGACTTCCGGCCTGTTGCAAAATGCCAAGCATGTCGCCTTCCTGGAGCACCAGGGCGATGCGGAGCTTTTTCAAGATGGAATTATTGGTGAGCGGTTCGACCGATTGTATAGCCCGCTCCGGTTTGCCTTCCTGCCTGCCTCGCTTGTATACAATGAGGCCCGCCAAAAAATCCTCCATCAGCGCATCAGAGCAGACCACAACACCTTCTTCCTCTTCTCTTTTTAGAAGATTGTGGATCTTGTCCGGCGTAACCGGATGCCCGGATAATATAAATATCTCCGCCATGGCAGTAGTCGGTAGGGCCAGGGCATATCGTACCCCGCGGAACACCTCATTATTTGTCATTTTTTATCCTTCATCAAGGCTCCAAGGGCGGCGAAGGGATTTGAGGTGGCTATCTTTTCCTGTTTCTCGCCCGGTTTCATCGCGCCATAAGCATCTGCAACGCTCTGCCGGTCATGTTCATTATCATGGCAGTAGATGCACAATAATTCCCAGTTGCTGCCGTCGGGCGGATTGTTTTCGTGGTTATGGTCCTTGTGATGGACCGTAAGGTCACGCAACTTTTTGCCACTGAATTCGCGCCCGCAGACACCACAAATCCAAGGATACATCTTGAGCGCTTTCTCCCGATAGGTCTGTACCCGTTGCTCCCGCTCGCGCTGGGCCTCTGATAGCATCCGACTTGGGCCATCGGTTTTGGTCTGTGGTGCCATGTGCTTGGTCCTGTGATAAAGGGACTTTTATGTTACCCCATCTCACGAGGAGGCTGAATCCCATCTTCTTGATGCCTTCATTGCTTGCTATTTGGCATCTTCCGATGATGAGTAAACACGACTTACAGCTGCCAGCACAGCTTAAACAACCGTCAGCAGTGTCCAACCAACGGAAAACCTGCCACTTTCAGGGATAAACCCCAGTATCCTGTCCCCACTTTGCAGCTTTCCGGAAGAAAACAGCTCTTCCAGCATAATATAAAAAGAAGCCGAACCTGTATTGCCCTTCTGCGCCAGGTTGGTAAACCAGCGTTCCTCGGGGATTAAAAAATCTATTTCCCGCAGTTGTCGCAGCAGCGGCTCCCTAAAGTATTGCGAGGAATAATGCGGCAAAAACCAATCAATATCCCCGGATGCAATGCCATGTTTTGCCGCAATCGCAGGCAAACTTTTTCCAACCAGCGTCGGGATTACCTCGCGATTCAGCAACCGGGCATCCTGTTTGACCGTAAAAACACCTTGCCGGGGAACCTCTCCTTCCCCCGCATACTCTCGCCAACCCCTGAGACTGCCGTCTTCCTGTTTCACGGCCCCGGCATACATACAGGTCTCCAAGCAATGGGCATGAGAAACGACCTCTATCCAATCAATCCTGAGGGAGTGGCGGCCTGCCGTCGGTTCTTTTTCGATCAGCACCGCTCCCGCACCATCGGAAAGCATCCAGCGCAAAAATTCCGCCTCAAAGGAAAAAGCTGGGTGCTGCGTCCTGTTTCCCGATTGCTCACCAACACCATGCATAGCCTGAAAAAAAGCCGTTCGCATAAAGGTAGAAGCCAACTCAGAGCCGGTTGCAACCGCCCTGTCACTGAACCCAAGCGCCACGGACATAGCGCTGTATTTCAATGCCGTAATTCCGGAAAGACATATCCCCGCAGTGCTGACAACTTCACATGGTCCAAACCCCAACTCCCCATGCACCATGGAGGCATGTCCCGGCATAAACTGATCTGGGGATGAAGTGCCGCAGCAGAGGCATCCGATGGCACGGCTGGGTAGAGCACTGCCAGCGGGCAATAGACGAACAGCCTCGGCCGCCAACTCTGCATTACTGTGTGTTGTCGCACCCGTATCCGGATCAATGGCATAGTGCCTGCTCTCGATGCCGTTGTTGGCAAGAATTATCTGCCTGGTCTTTGCGGCAATCCGATCCACCTTTCCAAGGTACCTTTCAATATCATCATTCCTCACCGGCTGACCGGGCAAGTAGGCAGAAACGGCTGTGATAAAAACATTCATGGTCTATAACCTGGCATTTTGGTGACTGTTGGCAAGAAGCTCTGCATAACGGCTATAAAATCGTTTTTCGTCAAGCTTTGTGGCGGTGACTGCGTTGGTCAAGGTATAATAATCAAGGTTATGGTTGATTATCCTATGCTGTTCTTTTTTATACAAGGGAGTACCCGGTAGAGGAGTCATGACAGTGATCATCGGCAGATCGATCTGCCTTGTACTAAGATAGGTACCCAGACGATCAAAGGCATCCTCATCATATTCAGGAGAGATGATAAAGTCCCCCACAATGGTAATGCCGAGACCATTAAGTATAGAAATGGCCTCGGCATTCATGCGTGCCTCATTGGCCTTATTCATGGCCGACAAACTGACATCATCAATCTCTTCGAACCCAATAATCACTGCCCGCAATCCAGCCTCTTTCCATTCCCGCAACATTTCAGCGTGGCGAACAACCGTATCGGAGCGGATATCAGCCAGATATTGCTTGTTTAATCCCGAGTCCCGCAGGGCGCGGCCCAGAGCTCTCGCCCGCTTGATATCACCAAAGGTATTGGCATCCACCAGTCTGATGACCGGGATATCAGTCAGCAAACCGATATCCCGAATAACAGTCTCAATGGATTTAGTCAGATAGCCCCCGCCTGTCTGGCCTTGAATGGAGCAAAATGAGCATCTATGCGGGCACCCGTATGCGGAAGCGACAAACCCCATAGTAATGCCCAATTTTTCCAAGATATAGTGTGAGCGGTAACGGCTCACCAGTTCATAATTGGGGGGCAGTTCCATGACCAAATCTTCCACACTGTTACGGAGTGGTGGACTTTCAAGTTGACTGCCTGGCCTTGTCCGAATCACCCCGGGCAGCTCGCTGATATCACTGCCGCTCTCCAAGGCGCATACAAGATCGGCAAAAACCTTTTTGCCGATACCGACCACGATATAATCAACAACGGCATGATTAAAAAATTCGGGATCATTGCTTGCGTGAATCCCTCCTACCACTACGATTGCCCGGCAGGATTCCTTGACCATGTTGGCAAGTTGCAGCATGGTATTCGCCTCACAGGTCACCCCTGTAATACCAACCACATCCGGTTGAAATTCCGACAATTCCTTACCCAAGCCATCGGGATCTGCTTTCAGATCAAGGATTCGCACAGTCTGTCTCAACAGATTGCCTGCCAACTCTTCAAGGGCAAGAGGTTCGCCGCGAAAAATCTGCTTGAGCGAAGATATTCCATAACGCTCTTCCGGAATACTTCGCCCGCAATTCGGTGGATTTATAAGGCAAATATTCATTATGACCAACGACTAAAAATTCATGTTAGAGCATCGCCGCGGAAGCGACCATCGACTAGGACTTTTGCTTGACGCCATTACTCAAATTCTTCCCCACGCAGATTCAAGGCCAGAAAGTCAGCCACATCAGGCCAGCATCACGATCAAAAGAAAAAAGGCAAAAACCAAAAAAGTCTGGGAGCGGTTGCACAGTCTTCGTATCATCCACCTTGGTTTTACCGACATAGCAAGTTCTGGCGGGATATGCCTTGCATATGATGGCCGAAATCGAATCGAAATGCTGGCCAGATTCACCTTGGGTATAGTAGCCAAATTCGTCCAGAATACACAGCAGAAGACGCATTCAACGAATGGTTATAAGTCGCGGCCCATTACGGGCTGGAATGGTGAGAAACAGAACAAGCGGCTTAACCTCAACTCCACAAATTTGTGCCAGGATCACTCTATCTCGCCGGGTGTGTCAAACTTAATGCCCCCACGGCAAAGCCGTGGGGGCATTAAGTAAAAAGAAATTGTTTACAGTTTAAATTTGAAATCACTCCCTCAAATTTTATAAACCCCTCACAGGCGGGTTCATGTTTTGCGGAAGTTGGCTGGAATCAAATACGGCAATGATCCGGACATGCTGATACCGTTGATGTTCTTTCAAAGAAATATTCTTTGGGCTGTAAAGCTCGCCCGTGCCATAAATTTTATGGAATTCATGGGGGATATTGGTCAAATATTTATCCAGAATACCTTTAGAGACTTCAGAACGCTTTTGAGCAAGGTTCAAATTGAGCATGTAATCGCCGATTGAGGACGCGCTTCCTATGGAAACAAAGAGTATTTTTCGGCCATGTGCTCCCCGCGAAAGGCTATCGGCAAAACGAACTAACCTTTCACGTTCGGCTGGTTCCAGATTCGCAACCCCGAGAGGGAAAAATAAAGTTATCTCTCCTGCCCCATGGTTGCGTGACATTTGTTCGAGAAGTTCCAAACTGCGCTGTGCCGCATCACTATTGCCCTGCTCGTTCATCATTGACGTGTGTGAGTCAACAAACCGTTTAACCGCCGCAGGAGCACTGCTATCGCCAAAGGCTATATTACCAGCATCTTCGGTTGGTTCGGCAGGGCTAACAGAAAGTGTGCCATCCGGATTAACGCTGACGATCTTCTTCCCTGTTTCGCTCGCAATAAAATTGTCAACGAGGCTAGCACTTGCCTCTTGAATCGCCTGAGCGATGAGCCTGCTTTCCTCATGTTCACCGTAAGCACTTTTGGGGGTTACTTCTACTTCGGCGCGATTTGTCCAGACGATCTTGCCGGTTTGTGTTTCCTGGATTACCATTCTGATCTGGACAGATGCACTGTCAACCCGCCCGCCGTTATGGGCAAGATGGGCTAACCCAGCGCCGGCAACACCCCAAATGGCTCTATTTAAACCATATGTGCTGTCTTCAACAAGAGTTCCTCCAAAACGAGGAGATCCCCCCTGCAAAGTAAAACCATCACTTTTTGCCGGCCAGTTGGGGGTGGCAACAGCGGCACCCAACAATCCGCCGATTGCCATTTTGTCTATCATTTCATAAGAGTCGGTTTGCGCCATACCGAAGACAGTCCGTGTCCCCGCCTTGAAAAAGAAAGGTAACACTCCAGTTTGGAGCGGATTAAAGCTATCGGCCTGTCCCGTTTTGAAAACAACGACGCGCCCTCGTACCACATAATCCGCATCAAAAGTGGCGCCAATATCTCGGATGGCGTTATGGTCAACCGCAATGAGCTTTTGGCTGTCCCAATATTTTTCCGAACCTTGATTACGGTTTTGGGCGGTTTTGTTGGTCTGGAGGGCTCTCATGAGTTCCACTTTCATTCTGTCTGACCAATCCTTTTCAAGTTCTGCCTTCAGAAGCGAACTCGCTCCTGAAATTTCCCCTGTCGATTTGGAATTTTGGTCTTGGATGATATTTTTCTTCGACAGATAGGCAATTACGTCTTCGTGTACAGCTGGTACGTAACCAAAACGCAACATCTCGTCTTGTAATGCCTCGGTGATCAAAAGGTTGCGCTGCCAGTAGCCATAAGGGGATTCTTCGGGCGTATAATCAGCAAAAGGCAGGATGACGATCTTTTTTATTTCTCCAACGGTTGCTGCGCGAACTACCGGTTGAATTCTGTTAACCGAGCTGGTGCCGCAAGCGCCAAGAAACGGAAGCACGAGGAGTGCCAACAACCACTTCTTTTGCATTTTCTTCTCCTTAAACTGTTTTTCCCCAGCAGCACAGGGGCCGTACTGTTTTTTCAGCCAACTCCGCAATCTGTTAACGAAAGGGTCCGACAACTCTTTGCGCGAAGAAAGTTTCCCAACCACTGGCAGCACCATCCCAGGCAAAACTATAGCGGCCACTCATCTCATTCCCCGTCAAATTGAGAATTTCATAAATATAATTGAATCCATTCTCGGAAAAGTTGAGGCGATAGAGGAAAGACCGACCGTCCCCTGGCGTTACCGTAACCGCGCTCGGGCCCCAGGTACCGCTGTATGTGGTCAGTCCGGCATTCTGGGCAAGGGTAAGGTAAAAGTAAGGGTCTGTGTAAGCGTAGCTTTCTCCTGCAAAGTTTTCGGTGACACGCCAGTCACCGGCCAGTGTGCGGATATTCACCTGCGCCCGCTGCACTTCGGTGGAACTGCTGAGAGAAGACCCGGTCTTCATGGTGAAAACTGCTGTTCCCGAAAGCCCCTGCAACTGGAACGGCCCGATCGGTACAGTCGGCACAGGACCATCAGCATAGGAATAATTGTTTGCCCCATCCACCATCAGGCCATTCTGATAGGCAAGAGCCAAGCCACCCGCAACTTTGTTGGTCAGAGCATAAACCTGGCCTGGCAGCAACTGCGGCAGTTCAATGAGGACATAGACCTTTTGGGTGGTGGAGCGGGGAGCTTGCATCTGGAAATAGAGCCGACTTGCATCGTTTGTCTCGATCATGATGTAGGAAGGATCTATCTGATAAAACTCTGGGTCAGGGAGGGGAATACTTGCCATCTCTCCCGGGTGTAGGATATCGATAATCACTGGGATTTGGCGAGAAAACTGGTTCAATCGGTCTGAAACCGTAATGCTTGCTTGATGCCGCCCATACCCCAGAGATTGCAGGGCCGAGGCAACGGGGGTCACTTCCAGGTGACCGTAAGGATTGTTACTCGCAAGAACGCCCAGCGCAGTTCCATCTGCGGCAAATGCTGCCACCGACAAGAATGAAGCGCTATAAGTAGCCGACCATCCCGCCGCACCTGCAAAGACCTGGATTGATTGAGGGTCAAAGGTGAGAGTCCCTCCGGCCGGATCTTTCTCCACACTCCAGTAAAGCTGGCTGGGTGAGGCGGACAAGGCGGTGGATTGAACAACTGAAACATTGACCGTGAGTGTCTGCATATCCTGGGTCAGGTTGGACCGAAAAGTGATCGTACCAGTTGCAGCAGCACCACCGGTACCGGTTAACATCAATTTGGCAGGATTCACGGTGAGGGAAATCGTTCCGTTTCCGGTCCCTGAAGACTGAGACAATGAAAGCCATTCCGCTGTCGTTTCGGCGCTCCAGTTAAAACTGGTCCTGTCCGAGTCGGCATTCTTGATCTGGATTGGGAAAGTTTGCAGACCTGCGCCCTCTGCCGCCACCACGGTATCAATGATTGAAGGAGAGATAACCAACAAGTCTCCGATGGCGCGGACCACAGTGACCGATACCGGGATGGTTGCAGAGACAGAAGGGTCCAGGTTGGAAGTAATCACCACATCGCCGGTCCAGACCCCTTCCCCCATGGTTGCGGAGATAGCCGCCGTGATCGTAATGCTCCCTGGCACATTACCCGTCGTGGCAGAAAGGCTTAACCAAGGGGCAGACGACGAGGCAATGAAGGTGGAGGTGACACCTGTTGCCCCTGGAGTAACCACAGGGCCACCAGCAATGGAAAGAGGCAAGGAAAACGATGCTGTGTCGCCGGGAAGGACTCGGACGGTCCCGATATCCAAGGAGCTGGGCGAGACCACGAACGGCGCCGTCGTAAAAGTAGCTGCCCGAACCACCGTTATTGTAACCGGCACTGCCGCTTCTGCCGCGACTCCGCCATCATGGCTAATGAGGACACTGCCTGTATAGGTGCCGGCTGCCATGCTTGGCGACACAGTCGCGGTCACCACGACTGTCCCTGGCTCCGTTATTGCGCCAGTTGGAAGCACGGTTAACCAGGACGCATTGGTAGAAGCGACAAACTTTGTAGATGCACCGGAAACAGTAACGGAAAGAGTAGCGGAAAATGTGTTCCCCGTTGTTGCCCCAGGGAATACGTTGACTGTTCCGAAGGCAATCGAGGTTGGTGACACTGCGGCGGATGCGGTAGCGACAGTTGCCAGGAGAACGACAACACACATCACCAACCGGTTCAACAAGGATGTACTACGCATGGACCCCTCCTCTGCAACAAACATCACGAAGCAGTATTGAAAAAAACTACCTTTTCAAAAGAAATATTTTTCATGACGATATTGATCCGAAAGAACGCTAATCCTCTCAAAATCATTACACTATTTTTCTTTTACCGACCTGGTGTGATTATTGTCAAGGCTTAAAGTGCGATTTTTTGTAAAAAAAATGATCTATCCCGTTGTCGGCAAAGCAGAAAGAGACAGGTTTGGAGGGGGTGCTCAATGCGGGGTGTAGAGAAAAAAAACAGCATCCTAAATCTGACACATTGCCTGCCGGATGCGGGAAAGCGGGTCGTCCAGTTATAGAATTCAAAAGGAGGATCGCAAAAGAACAAGAGCTTCATGGCCGACGATTCAACAGGGCTTGGAGACAAAGACCGCTGCGGCCAGATTTTCTATGGCAATTGAGGCCCCGTGCACCGACTGCCCCTTGGTTTCGCTCACGATATCTTTTGGGGATGAGGCTGCGGTGTCGATCAGCCTGTGCCAGAGGCGACCGGTGGGCGGTGCCGGAATGATGAAGGTGGCGGGGGTGTGTCCGCCGTTGAGCATCAGGAAAAAATCATCGTCGCGCCGTACCCCGGCTGCGGTTCCATGCAACGTAAAAGCCAGGGTTTTGCAGGATGGCGACCAGTCAGGTCTCCCCGGCGTGGTGGACTGCCATTCGATTTCCGGGTTGCCTTCGTCGACGGGGAAAAAATCGGTGCGCTGAAAAACCGGGTGCCTTTTCCGTAGGGCGATAAGCTGGGTGAAGAAGCGGAGCAGGCCGTGATTTTTCTCCGCCAGCTCCCAATTGAGCCAACTTATTTCGTTGTCCTGGCAATAGGCGTTGTTGTTACCCTGCTGGGTTCGGCCGAATTCATCGCCTGCCACCAGCATGGGCACGCCTTGGGAAAGCATGAGGATGGTGGCAAAGGTCTTGATCCTCCGCAGGCGGAGCCCTGCTAAGGCCGTGTTGTTTGTAGGCCCTTCGCTGCCGCTGTTCCAACTCATATTGTCGTTGCAGCCGTCCCGGTTGTCTTCACCGTTGGCCAGGTTGTGTTTTTCATTGTAGCTGACCTGGTCGTACAGAGTGAAGCCGTCGTGGCTGGTGATAAAATTGATGCTGTTGCGCGGGCTGCGACCGTCGTCCTGGTAGAGGTCGGCGCTGCCGGCGATGCGGGTGGCAAGCGGGGCCACCATGCCATCGTGTCCGCAGAGGAAGCGGCGGACATCATCACGGAACTTGCCGTTCCATTCGGCCCAGCGGCGGTTGGTGGAAAAACTTCCCACTTGATAGAGGCCCGCAGCATCCCAGGCCTCGGCAATGATCTTGGTGTGGGCGAGGATAGGGTCTTCGGCGATTTTTTCCACCATGGGCGGGTTGCTCAGCACATGGCCCTGCTGGTCGCGTCCCAGAACGCTGGCCAGATCGAAGCGGAAGCCGTCCACATGCATCTCGATCACCCAGTAGCGCAGGCAGTCCATGATCAGGTGCCGGACCAGGGGATGATTGCAGTTCACTGTGTTGCCACAGCCGGAAAAGTTGAGATACTCCCGGCTCTTCGGGTCCAACAGATAATAGATAATATTGTCCAGCCCTCGGAAGCTGATCACCGGCCCATCGCCCCCCCCTTCCGCCGTGTGGTTGAAGACCACGTCGAGAATCACCTCGATCCCGCCCCGGTGCAGGGCTTTGACCATTTCCTTGAACTCCCGGACCTGGTTGCCGTTGCGGCCATTGACCGCATAGGCGGCCTTGGGGGCAAAAAAAGAGATGGGGCTGTAGCCCCAGAAGTTTTTCAGTCTCTCCCTGGTGAAGGGGTTGCTGTTGGTGATCTCGAGTTCATTGAATTCGGTGACCGGCAGGAGCTCCACTGCGGTAATGCCGAGTTTTTTGAAATAGGGGATCTTTTCCGCCACGCCCTGGTAGGTCCCCGGATGGGCTACGCCGGAACTTGCATCACGGGTGAAGCCCCGGACATGGAGTTCATAGATGATGCTCTTTTCCAGGGGGATATTGAGGGGCCGGTCGCCTTCCCAATCAAAGTCGTCGCCAATGATGCAGCATCTCCGCTGAAAGGAGCTTAGGGGGGTGCAGAGGCCGGTGCGGCAGTAGGGCACCCCCCATTCTGAGCCTCCGGTAAGGGCTTTGGCGTAGGGGTCAAGCAGCAGTTTTTCTCCGGAAAAAAAATGCCCGGCGCCCTTTGGGTCGTAAGGGCCGGACATGCGGTAGCCATAGCGGAGGTTGGTGTCAAGGTCGTGGAGCACGATATGCCAAATATGGCCGGTCCGGTTGATCTTCGGGTCAAGGGGGATCTCGGCACAGGGATCTTCGGTGCCGGATTTGAAAAGCACGAGAGTGACGGCCTCGGCATGCCGGGAGAATACGGCAAAATTAACCCCTTCCGGCTTCAGAAAGGAGCCCATGGGCAGCGGATGCCCGGCGCTTGAGATAAATTTTTCTTTGCCCATGGTATATTTTTCCTTGCGTAGAAAAAAAAGCGTAACTACTATTGGTAATAATTACTAATCTAGAAATTACTGCTTCATTATATCTTTTTCTGGGCAAGTAAGGAAATAAAACAGAGGAGGTGTGCTATGGGATTAGCGGACAGGTTGGGTATGGCAGGGCACCATCTGGCAATTGACTGGGATATCACTCCCTCGGATACCTTTGCCATGTTTGAGAGCTGGGGCGGCAAGGACCAGGAGCGGATTCGCAGCAATTCGGAGCTCCACTATTATTTTTATATCGATAACTGGAATTCGCCGGCCAAGCTCTGCCTGATGGAGCGGGGCGTGAAGCACGCCAAGATTATTGCCCACATCGACTGCCCGCAGGAGATGCTGGAAAAATGCGTGGCCCGGCAGGGCACAGACATGCGCGACAAGAGCTACGCCATTGACGAGGGGATCAAGCAGTGGCTGCTGGAAAAAATCATCGAGAGCGAAGACTCCTCCCGGATCGCGCTGGTAGACAACTCCGTGGCGCAGGAGAGCATGGAGACCGAGCTACCGGAGAAAGATGCCCCTCTCCCCCCCGCTTTGAAAAAGGTCAGCCTGCGCGCTGCAGGTGTCGTGCTCACAGAGCAAGAAGTGACAGACCTGGCCGCGAAACATAATTTTTATGACAGCCGCCACAACCCCCAAGGAAATTTCAGCAACGCCCTGGTGGACAACGGCGATGGGCTGACCGTTACCGACCACGCCACTGGGCTCATGTGGCAACGGGGCGGCTGCGATCTCTCCGCCATCCGCAACGTGCAGAAATATGTGGTGGAACTTAATCGCCAGGGATTTGCCGGATTTACCGACTGGCGGCTACCCACCATGGAAGAGGCTTTCTCCCTTCTGGAGCCGCAGATGAATGCAAAGGGTGCCCATCTCCATCCCTGTTTTTCCAGGGAGCAGCCCTTTATCTTTCTCGCTGACCAACGCAAACCCGGCGGCTACTGGTTTATGGATTTCAAGCAGGGCACGGCCTTCTGGGCCTCGGGCTCCATTCCCGGCGGGTTCGGCAGGGTATGCCGCTCCGTCTAAGACAGGACACCAGAGGATAAAGAAAAGGGCTGCCCCTGGAGTTGAGGGGTGGCCCTTTTCTTTTGTGGGCATCGTCCCACGTCGGACCAACAAATTCTTGCAATTTGGCCAGGGCGGTTATAAACAATCTACGAGATTGCACTGTGCATCAAGTCTTCCCGCCCGGGTATCGGCGGGAATTTATTTTCCAAAAACCCGACCAAGAGGAAACGCCATGTCTGAGTTCAGCAATGTCACCATCGTGAAAAAGGCCAATGTCTATTTCGACGGCAAGGTCACCAGCCGGACGGTGGTGTTTGCCGACGGATCCCAGAAGACCCTGGGCGTCATGCTGCCCGGAGAGTACGAATTCAACACGGCGGACAAGGAGATCATGGAGATCATGGCCGGAGAGCTGGAAGTTTTGCTGCCCGGAGCCTCCGACTGGCAGACGGTCAAGGGCGGCGAGGCTTTTGAGGTGCCTGCCCATTCCAAATTCGGTTTGAAGATAAAAATTCTTGCCGACTATTGCTGCTCCTTCATCAAATAGAAGCGTTGTATCCCTGCAAGCTCTAAGGCCGATTAGCGCCGTTTGCCCGCTCTGCGCGGTGGCGCATTGTTTCGTCTGATTGCCTGTGATACTATCAAGATGTGTCTGGGGAAAATCGGGAAGCGCTTTCTGTTTGGAGAAGTCTCATGGGAATAACAAAGAAAATTCTGTTGCTGTTGCTTTTCTGCCTTATGGCAACGCCAGCCTTAGCGAAGCAGGAATGGTTGAGCGTTGCCGTGCGCAATGGGGCGCTGCGTCAACAGCCCATGCCCTTTGGCAAGGTTGTCGCCAGCCTCGGCTATGGAGAGCGGGTGAATGTACTCGGCGAACAGGGGCTCTGGCTCAGGGTCCGCGATCAGGGGCAGGGTCGGGAGGGCTGGATGCACCGCGCCAGCCTCATTGCTAAGGCCATCACCCTAAAGCCCGGAGAACGGGTCGGGCCTGGTGCCTCGGAGGATGAGTTGGCCTTGGGTGGCAAGGGCTTCAATGCCAAGGTGCAAGCCGAATACAAGGCACGGGGAAAGAATCTCGACTACGCCTCGGTGGACTGGATGGAGCGAATTCAAGTAAGTCCGGAGGCCATGCGGGAATTTCTTACCAAAGGTGGGCTACAGGCCCTTGGGGGAGATGCCGGCCATGGAAAATAAACGGTTTATCCTCACTGCCCTGCTTTCTCTCTGTCTTGCCGTGCTGGTCAGCGGCTGTGAAACCACCAATGTCCTTGACGGCATCGGGGCGGTCCAGGTCGGCGGTTTCCGAGTCAGCGAATCCCAGGTGGGCGCGATCAAGAAAACCGTCAAAGCCATGGGGAAGGCTTTCACCGATATCACCCCGGAACAGGAATACTATGTGGGGAGGGCGGTGGGCGCCACCCTGCTGGAAAAATATCGCCCCCGCACCGACCCCCAAACCGTACAATACCTAAACTTGGTCGGCCAATCCCTGGCCAGGGTCTCCGACATGCCGGAAACCTTCGGCGGCTACCATTTTGTGCTCCTGGAGGATGAGGGGATCAACGCCTTTGCCGCGCCGGGAGGTCTGATCTTTGTCAGCCGGGGCATGCTGCGCTGCTGCCAGGACGAGGAAACCCTTGCCGCAGTGCTGGCCCACGAAATCGCCCATGTCCAACTAAAGCATGGGCTGCAGGCCATCAAGACCAGCAGGCTGACCAGCGCTTTCTCCATCATGGCCACGGAAGGGGCCAAGCAGGCTGGTGGCCCGCACTTGGCGCAACTCACTGGAATTTTCGAGGATTCAATCCACGATGTTACCGCAACCCTGGTCAATAGCGGCTATTCCCGTGCCTTTGAACGGGAGGCGGATGCGGCGGCCCTGGTGATTCTTGGGCGGGCTGGCTATGACCAGCGGGCCTTGGTTGGGATGCTTGCCGAAATGAAGAAACGGTTGAACCCGCAAGGGTTGGATTTTGCCAAGACCCATCCCGATCCGGCGGACCGGATTTCCGAACTTGAGCCCATGCTTACCGAGGTCAAGGCCCCAGCTGGCAAGGCGCAGCGCCAGCAACGGTTCAAGAGCCTTCTGGGCAGCATCTGACCGTGGCCCAAAAAGGTCTTATCGGGCTTGGCCTCGGCCTGCTGGCCAGTGTGGTGGCGCTTCTTCTCTGGCATCAGGGGCTACTCGGCGGCTTCGAGCATGCTACCTGGCAGTGGCGTGTTGCCCATTTTGCAAAGCCGACTCAGACTACCAGCCAGCTGCGGATTATCGCCCTTGACCAGAAAAGCCTCGATTGGGGACGCAAGGAAAATGGCCTGTCCTGGCCCTGGCCGAGGCAAGCCTATGCAACGGTCGTCGCCTTTTGCAAACGGGCGGGAGTCAGAGTCGTTGCCTTCGACGTGCTGTTCAGCGAGCCCTCGCTTTATGGCGTTGGCGACGACCAGGCTCTGGGCCGGGCCATGCAGGAGAATGGCCCCCCGGTAGTGCTCAGCTACACCCTTGCCTCTCCAGGGGAAGCGTCGGCAGAGGATGGCCCAGGGCCACCGGCGCTGACCATTTCCGGTTTCTCCCAGTGGCCTGCCAAAAACAGGACACCGGGGCTGCCCCAATCTGTGACTATGCCGGTGGTGGAGCTGGCCAACAGCGCCGCCATGCTTGCCAACATCAGCAATCACCCCGACCCGGATGGGGTGTTCCGCAGAGCCCCTCTTTTTACCAGCCTCGCCGATCAGCCCGTGCCCTCCCTGGCCCTGGCCGCCTATCTTGCCAGCGCTCCTGGCCAGATCCCCCTGTCGCTCCAAGAAAATCGGTTCCATGTGGGAAAAATGGCTGTGCCCATCGATGCGGCGGGGCAGTCCATCCTCAATTTCCGGGGTGCGTCCCTCACCATTAAAACCATTTCCCTAGCGGCGGTGGTGCAGTCTGAGCTACAGCTTGAGGCCGGGGAAAAACCGGTCATCGATCCGGCTGATCTCAAAAACGCCTATGTTTTTTTGGGGATGACTGCCCCAGGGCTCTATGATCTCAGGGCCATTCCCATCGACGGCGTCTATCCGGGCGTGGAGATCCACGCCACCATGCTGGACAATCTTCTGTCCCAGGATTTTCTCCGCGACAGTCCGGCCTGGCTGGCTACGGCCCTGACCCTGTTTTTCGGGGTGCTGGCCGCAGTGGCCATTCTTTTTTGCCGCACTGCCTGGCAATCTTCCCTAGCCTTTGCCCTCCTACTCCCCCTGCCTTTTGCCGCAGGCTTCATCGCCTACGGCCAAGGGGGCTGGCTGCCCGTGGCTGTCCAGGCGACGGCGGTGCTGCTTGCCCTGATCAGCGGGGTGGTGTTCAACTTCGCCACCGAAGGCAGGAAGAAACGCTACATCAAGCGGGCCTTCAGCCAGTATCTCCATCCCACGGTAATCGACCAGTTGGTGGCTAACCCCGAGCGATTGCGCCTTGGCGGCGAGAAGCGGGAGCTGTCCATCTTCTTTTCCGATCTGGCCGGATTCACCACCATGTCCGAGCGGCTGGACCCGGAGCGGCTCACTCTGCTCCTTAACGAGTATCTCTCCGCCATGACCGACATTATCCTGGAATCCGGGGGGACCATAGACAAGTACGAGGGGGATGCCATCATCGCCTTCTGGAACGCGCCGCTTACGCAGATCGATCATGCCCGCCGCGCGGTACAGACCGCCTTGCGCTGCCAGGAACGCCTGGCTGAGCTGCGCCCCGATTTTAAGGCGCAGTTCGGCTGCGATCTGTTCATGCGGATCGGCATCAATACCGGGCCGGTGGTGGTGGGCAACCTCGGTTCTGCCCACCGTTTCGATTACAGCATTTTGGGAGACAACGCCAATGTCGCGGCCCGGCTGGAAGGGGTCAACAAGGAGTTCGCTTCGGAGATTCTCATCTCCGAAGCGTGCCGGAGGCAACTGCCCGCCGGAATAAAGGTGCGGGAGATTGCTCGGGTGGGGGTGGTGGGCAGGAAGGAGCCCATCACCGTGTTTGAGCCCATTGCTTCGGGAAGCAACGAAAATGATTTGATCGACCGGTTTGCGGCAGCCCTGGCCCTGTACTACCAAGGCGAGTTTGCCGAAGCCCGGTCAACGTTTCAGGACCTGGCCGCAGATGATGCGGTTTCTGCCCGGTATGCCGCGCACTGTCGGGAGGCGCTGGACAATCCCCCCCTTGCCTGGGACGGGGTATGGAGGATGGGCAGCAAATGACACCGAATGCACCAGGGGCCACTACCGCCTCGCCCTTGGGACTTATCCACCCCTTTGTCCGGCAATATTCCTCCCGCCTCATCGGCGGGCTTGCCGCCCTGCTGGCTGTTGATTTTTTGCAATTGGGCATCCCCCGCCTGGTGAAACGTGCCGTGGATCTCCTGGCCCACGGCACGGCCAGCCAACTTGCCCTGGCCCAAAGCGCCCTGGCCATCTTCCTGCTTGCCATTGGTATTGCCGGCTGCCGGTTTGTCTGGCGGTACCTGATCCTCGGGTTCTCCCGACTGGTGGAGCGCGACCTGCGCGATAATTTTTTCCGCCATCTCCTCACCCTGGACCGGCCCTTCTTTCAAAAAAAGCCGGTGGGTGCGATCATGGCCCTGGCCACCAATGACCTGGCCGCAGTGCAATTGGCCGGGGGCATGGGTCTGGTTGCCTGCGCCGACGCTGCCATCATGGGCATCGCCGCCCTGGCCTGCATGGCCTATATCAACCCGCGCCTCACCCTGATCGCCGTGATACCCATGCCTCTGCTGGCGCTGCTGACCAGGGTGCTGTCCGCCCGCCTGCATCGCCGTTTTCTTAAAGTGCAGGAGCAGTTTTCCCGACTTACCGAATTTGCCCGCAACACCATCACCGGCATTCGTCTGCTCAAGGCCTACACACAGGAAGGACCGCAAGCCGAGGGTTTTAACCGCCTCGGGCGTCAGTACCAACAAGACAACATCCGCCTGGCCAGGGTGCATGGCGTGCTGTTTCCCATCTCCGGGCTGGTGGGCAATACCAGCCTGCTGCTGGCGATCTTTTTCGGCGGCCGTTTGGTGATCGGCGACGTGATCACGGTTGGCGATTTTGTCGCCTTTATTTCCTATCTCTACATGCTGACCTGGCCCATGATGGCCGTGGGGTGGGTGACCAATCTTTTCCAACGCGGAATCACTTCTCTGGGGCGGCTTGACGAGGTCATGAAAGCCTGTCCTACCCTGACGGACCCTGCGCAACCCGTTACCTTTCCCGTCGGACAAACAGAAATCAGTCTACATCATCTCCATTTTCAGTATGAGGGACAGGAGCAACCAGCCCTGACCGGGGTCAGCTGCGGCATCCGAGCCGGAGAAATCGTCGGTCTGGTCGGCCGAAGCGGCTCGGGGAAATCCACCCTCTGTCATCTCTTGGCCCGGCAATATCCCGTGGAGGATGGGACCATTTTCCTCAACGGCGTTGATATCAACCGGCTGTCCCTGGCTGCGGTGCGCCAGCGGGTTGCCTATGTGCCTCAAGACGTGCTGCTTTTTTCCGATACCGTAGCCGCAAACATCGCCTTTGGCAATCCGGCGGCAAGCCAGGAGCAAATCGAGGCAGCGGCCCGGATCTGCCGAATCCATGAGGAGATTCTCGGTTTCAACGATGGGTATCAGACCCAGATCGGAGAGCGGGGCGTCACACTTTCCGGCGGCCAACGCCAGCGCATCGCCTTGGCGCGGGCCATTCTCCTGGATCGGCCCCTGCTGATCATCGACGACAGCCTGTCCGCCGTGGATTTGGAAACGGAACAGGAGATCATCTCCGGCCTGGCCACCTTTCTGCCGGGGCGGACCTGCCTTATCGTTTCACACCGCATCGCCCCCTTGCGGGACGCGATGCGGATCATGGTTTTGGACGAAGGAAGACTGCTGGCCCAGGGCAACCATGCCGAACTACTGGCCACCAGCCCTTTTTACCGTACCATGTACCACCAGCAACAAATGCATCGCCATCCGGGAAAGGAGCTGTAACGGTGCGGGACAATTACGGCTATTTCGAAGAAGACCATCTGGGCAGGTTCGGGGATCTCAGCCTGTGGCGACGGATTATTTTTCTGGGAAGGCCCTACTGGCTCGGAGCCTTGCTGGCGGTGCTGCTTTCCTTTGTCGTGGTGGGCTGCGGCCTGTCCCTGCCCTACCTGATCCGCGTGGCCGTGGATGATTTTATCCTCAACACCGGACCTGCCGCCGATATCCGCCTTGAAGGGCTCAAGCGGCTGGCCCTAGCTTTTTGCGGCCTCATGGCCTTCGAATTTTTCGGCAATTTTGTCCAGGTCTTGATCCTGGAATGGACCGGGCAAAACATCATGCACCGGATGCGGCAGATGATGTTTGTCCATCTCCTGCGCCTGGATCTAAAATTTTTTCACCGCAACCCGGCAGGACGATTGGTAACGCGGCTGACCAACGATATCCAGAACATGCATGAAATGTTCACCTCGGTGATCGTCACCCTGTTCAATGACGGGGTCAAGCTCCTTGGCATTTTGGGGATTCTGTTCTGGATGAACTGGCGGCTGGCTCTGGGAATCTGCCTGCTCCTCCCGCTGATGGTGGGCAACACCCTCTGGTTCAGCCGCCTGGCCCGCGACGCCTCCCGGCAGATCCGCACCCACCTTGCCCAGATAAACTCGTTCTTACAGGAGTCGCTCTCCGGCGTCTCGCTCATCCAGCTTTTTCTGCGGGAGCGGTCCAGCCAGGCTCAATTTTCCCAGCTCAACCAGGCCTTTTTTGCAAAGGCCCTCTACCAGATCAAGGTATTTGCCGTATTCATGCCGCTCATCGAGCTGATGAGCGCGCTGACCATCGGCACCATCCTCTGGTACGGCGGCAGCCAGATCATGGCTGGAAAGATAACCATCGGGATGCTGGTGGCCTTTCTCTCCTATATGCGGCTCTTTTTCCAACCCATGCGCGAACTATCACAGAAGTATTCCCTGGTCCAATCGGCCCTGGCCTCAGCGGAACGCATCTTTCAGCTGCTTGACAGCAAGGAGACCCTGCCCCTGGCGCCTTCTCCCTTAAGGCCTGCCTTCGGCAAAGGCGAGATTGAGTTTAACGAGGTGCGCTTCGGCTATGTGCCGGGGCATCCAGTGCTGGATCATTTCTCCTTGAGAATTCCGCCCGGCCAGACTCTGGCCATCGTCGGCGCCACCGGCAGCGGCAAGACCACGATCATCAACCTGTTGGAGCGGTTCTACGATCCTGAGGCAGGGGAGATTTTTCTGGACGGCATTGACCTGCGCGCCCTTGATCCGGACTGGCTCCGCCGCCAGGTGGGGCTGGTGATGCAGGACGTGTTGCTCATCCCCGGCACCATCCGGGATAATATCCTGCTCGATAGAGAAAAAACCGACGAAATACTGTGGGATATCCTGGAAAAAACCCAGCTTGCCCGCTTTGTTCGCCAGTTGCCCGAAGGGCTTGCGACCCGAGTGGGAGAGGGCGGCATGGATCTGTCCGCGGGACAGCGGCAATTACTGGCCTTTGCCAGGGTGCTCGCCAAGGAGCCGCGCATCCTGGTGCTGGACGAGGCCACCGCCAGCGTTGACCCCGAAAGCGAAATGCTCACCGAGCAGGCCATCTCCGCAACCTTTGCCGGACGGACCAACATCGTCATCGCCCACCGGCTTTCCACCATTCGCAGAGCCAATTACATCTTGGTCATGGCCCAGGGCAAGATCATCGAGCAGGGAACCCACGCGCAACTGGCCGTGGCCAATGGCGCATATCGTCGACTGCTTAACTCTGGCTTACGATAATGCCGGCCGAAAATAGTGGAGAACAACTCGCTCACGCCACCAGTTGTTTCAGCTCCCCTTCTTGCCGGCAAGTGTGCCTTCAGACTACCCACATAACACCGCGACAAGTCTACGAAGAACAATGACGCAAAATTCAAGCGATTAAACCTCCAGAGTGGATCGGACCATTTTCATACCATTACCCTCTCGGAATAGCGATGAGCCCAATATTTCCTTTTGAAATTAAAAGAAAATATAGTATCAAACTTGCATTGTACTGTTTAATGTCTTTCTCGCGTCGTTTTCGTTTTTTTAGCCCTTGCCTCCTGGTTACCTGTTATGACAAGAGATGAACTACAAGAAAAAATCCTCACCATCCTGACTGAGGATTTCGAATTTGAAAAACCGGGGCTCAACGATAACCTTCGTGATGCCCATGGCTTTGACAGCATTGACGCCATTGAACTCCTGGGCAAAATAGAGCTGCTCCTCGGTTTTTCCCTCTCCCGCGAGGAAAAAGAAAAGGCCATGAGCATCAGGACCATCAACGACATCCTTGATTATATCGAAGCAATAATCGCCTCTCACGCCCCATGATCCTCTCAGCCGGAATCCCATGAAACGACGCGTTGTCATTACCGCCTGCTCCGCCATCACCCCCATCGGATATGATAAAGCTGATATCATCGCCAGCCTCAGGCAAGGGAAATCCGGGGTCAAGCCCCTGCGTGATGATGGGCTGCTGAATAAGCATATCCATTCCCAGGTCTTCGGCACGGTGGATTACCCCATAGATTACGGGTTCAAACGGCTTTACTGCAAGACCATGGGGCCGGTGGCCTATTATGCCTGCCAGGTGGCAAAAGATGTGCTGACCCGCTCCGGCCTGAGTCAGGAATTCATCACCTCCGGTCGCCTGGGGGTGGCTTTCGGCTCAACCCACGGCAGCCCCACGGTCCAACGCGATATTTACCGAACCTTCTTCCAGGAACTGGATACGAAATTCGCCTCCATCGGGGCCGTGGATTATCTCAGATCCATGGTGCACACCACGGCGGTGAACATCACCAGGATGTTCGGCATCACCGGCAGGGTTATTGCCTCATCAACCGCTTGCACAACCAGTAGTCAAGCCATCGGTTTTGGTTATGAAATGGTCAAATACGGCATGCAGGATGCCATGATCTGCGGTGGCGCCGATGAATACGACACCACCACCGTGGCGGTTTTCGATAATCTGCTCGCCTGCTCCACCGCCTATAACGAGACCCCGCAGCGGACCCCCCGCCCCTTTGACAGCAATCGCGACGGTTTGGTCGTGGGCGAGGGCGGCGGGGCTGTACTCCTTGAGGAGTATGAATCGGCAAAAAAACGCGGGGCGCCGATTCTTGCCGAGGTCATTGGTTTTGCCTGCAACAACAACGGCGGAGATCTCATTCTTCCAAACCTGGAAGGCATCACCGCCACCCTGCGCCTGGCCTTGAAAGATGCGGAAATCACCCCGGCGGATGTTGATTTTATCAGTGCCCATGCCACTGCCACCAAAATGGGTGACGTGATTGAATCCCAGGCCATTGCCGCTGTTTACGGGGACAACACCCCCTTTGTCACCGGCCTGAAGAGCTATATGGGCCATACCATGGGCACCTGCGGGGTGATTGAGACGATTTTAACCATCTACATGATGGAACAGGGCTTTATCGCCCCCACCCTGAACCTCGAAAATGTTGATGAACGCTGCCGCATGTTGCGGCATGTCCGGGAAGTGACCGAAGCGCCCATCCGCATCGGGGCGATTCAGAATTTTGCCTTCGGCGGGGTCAACACCTGCCTGCTCATCAAGGATTGCAAGGCCATGGCAGAATAGTTTCTTTCCGGCATGAGGGTTGACGTGTTAAAAGATTTTTTTGTCACCATCATCTGCTGGATATGGTTTACCCTTGGGGGCATTTTGTTCTTTTTATGGCGTTACGTTGCCTGTGCCCTGTGCAGCAAAGAGCCGGAGCACATTTTTCAGCGCCTGAACAGCCGCTTTTACCAGTTTTTTTTCCGCTTGCTCAGACTCCTTGCTCCCAATCACAGAATAGAAATCGCGACAGAAGTGGCAGCAATTCGATCTGCGGTTATCGTTTGCAATCACATCTCCTACCTGGACCCACTCCTGTTAATTGCCCTTTTTGAGCGCCATCGCACTATTGTCAAAACACGGTTTTTCAAGATGCCGATCTGGGGCTGGATCATCAAGAAATCGGGATATTTTCCTGCCACCGGGGAAGGCCGCTTCACCAGAATGCTGATCGAACAGATGGAAACAATGAATGGCTTTTTCCAAGATGGCGGCAATCTCTTTGTCTTTCCGGAAGGGACCAGAAGCAGGGATGGCAGGTTCGGCACCCTGAGCAAGGGCGCCCTGAAAATTGCCAGACTGTGCAGGGTGCCCGTTTATGTCCTGCATCTCTCAAATACGGATAAACTGTTCCCTCCCGGTAAATTTATTTTTCAAACTAGAGTGAAAAACATCATCAGCCTGAAGGTCATTGACCGCATCGACCCTGACTATCAACAGCAAGTACCGTCTGTAACCATGCTGGAACAACGGGTGAAGGACGCATATAACGTGCGAGCGCTATGAAAGTTATCTTAATATCCATGCCCGATGTAACCCCGATCATCATCCACGAGGCAGCGTTCCATCTCCCCAATCACGGCATCGCCGCAATCGGCGGCAATATCGATGAAAATCACGAGGTCTACCTGATCGATCTGATTCGCAAGCGCAGATCAATTAAGAAGTACCTGACCAAGATGATCGAAAAGATCAAGCCCGACCTGATCGGCCTCTCGGCCATGGCCTGGCAGTATGACACCTGTGTCAAAATCGCCCACCTGATCAAGGAGCTTCTCCCTGAAGTCAGGATTGTTATCGGCGGCTACCATGCCACGCTGATGCATGAAGAGATTGCCGCCTCCGGGGAGGCACAATGGATTGACTTCATGATCCGGGGAGAAGGCGAAGAAGCCTGTCGCCGCCTGGTGAATGCCCTGGACGGCAGCGATGACCTGGCAACGATTCCTTCTCTTTCCTACAAAAAAAACGGTGCGTTTGTTCATAATCCCCGGGCCGAAAACCTGGACCTGAGTACTCTCAAGCTCCCTATCCGGGATAAACGGAGGCTGACCTGGGGTTACCATATCATCAATTCCAAAGTCGAACTTGTGGAAACCTCCAGGGGATGCACCCGCTCATGTAATTTCTGCTCCATGCGGCACATGTACGGTCGGACCTTCAGGGCCTATCCCATCAGCCGCGTTCTGGAAGACATTGATGACGTCTATTATCAGCGCAACACCAGGTGGATATTCTTCACCGACGACAATATGGTTCTCAATCCCTCCAGGGTCGTGAAACTGTGTGAGGCGATCATTGCCAGGAACTACAAGGGCCTTAATTTGGTTGTGCAGGCCGATTGCGTTTCCATGGCAACAAACGAAGTCATGGTCGCCAAAATGGCGGAAGCCGGTTTTCGCTCGATTTTTCTTGGCATCGAGAACGGTTCGGCCAAAAATATGAGCAGTGCCGGCAAAGGCGATATTCTTGCCTATTCGAAGAAAGCCATTGAAAACTGCCATAAATATGGAATGATGGTTATCGGCGGTTTGATTTTCGGTTTTGCGGATGACGACGAAACATCGATCAGAGAAAATTACGAATTTTTCAAAGATCTTGGCGCCGATGCCGCTTACTGCCAGATACTAACCCCCTATCCCAAGACTGCCATGCGTCAGCAGCTTCTGGAACAAGGGCTGTTGACCAATACAATAGATTATAAAAAATACAGCGGCCTGTGGGCCAATGTGCGGACGAAGCACCTGAGTTCGGACCAGCTCCAGTATCAGTTCTGGTATCAGCGTCAGGTTGTGCTTGGCTGGTGGAATCCTCCGGCTCAGGCAAGAGGTCAAGGCCGGGTGTGGACTTCCATCTGGGACTTTTTGCTGAAGCCGATTTTAAAAATCCACTACCGAAGGATTATGAAGAAATATGGCTGGGAAGGCCGCTACCAAAGAGAAATTGCGCATTGGGAAAAAATGAACGACTTCCATGACATCAAGCAATATTAAAAAGACATTCAGACTCAACATGTGGATATACAATGCAAATATACAATCTTGAATTTAGCGAGCAAGAAATCCGAGAGGCCGTGGCCGCGGACAGGTTGCTTTCCATGGAAATCGAATTCAGCCGCATCTGCAATTTTCGATGCTCATACTGTTATGTCGCGGACAGGATTGAATGTAAAAATGAGCTCTCTCGGGAGGAAATAAAGGATGTCATCCTGCAGGCCAAAGAGCTGGGCGCACGGAAGATTATCATTTTGGGCGGGGAGCCAAGCATCTATCCGCACCTTGTGGAAATGCTCCACTTTATTGGTAGAGAGGGGCTTGAGATTGAAATGTTCACCAACGGTTCCGGCATTGATAATAATCTTGCCGCCGTGCTGGCTAAAGAAAAGGTGCGAGTTATCTTGAAATTGAATTCCCGCGACGAGACGGTCCAAGACCGTCTCGCTGGGAAAAAGGGGGCATTCCAGATCATCAACAGGGCCTTGGCCACCTTGCAAGAGGCAGGGTATCCCTCAACCGATCATTTTTTGGCAATCAGCACCGTGATCTGCAAGCAAAACATAGAAGAATTGCCGGCAATGTGGCAGTGGTTGCGGAAAGAACAAATAGAGCCCTATTTTGAAGTCATTACTCCTCAGGCCAATGCCCTGGAAAACATGTGGCTTAGCGTCGATTCCAGCGAGTTAAAGGCGTTATTTAACCGGCTCTCTGCAATTGATCGAGAACAATTCGGCCGCAACTGGGAGCCCCAGCCACCGCTGGTGGGTAATAAATGCATGCGCCACCAAGTCTCTTGTGTGGTCACCGCCACCGGAGATGTTATCCCCTGTGTCGGGGTCACTATTGCCCTGGATAATATCCGCAGCAACAGACTTGCCCATATTCTGAAACACAGTGAAGTGATCCACAACCTGAAAAATTACAGAGAGATGATCAAAGGGGCATGCCGCACCTGTGAAAAAGCCGACGAGTGTTACGGCTGCCGGGGGGCCGCTTACCAGCTCACCGGAGATTATCTTGCCTCAGACCCAACCTGCTGGCGCAATGCTTCCTGCGACAACAGCTAAGTTAGAAAAGGGGGCACTGTCCAAGGGAGGGGCTAGCATCCTGAATATGGAAAGAGCCATCAAGAGCAGAGAATCAGGAAACTTGCGGAAAAGCACCAAGATGCCGATAGGGAGCGACGAAATTTAAAAAAAACAATGGCTCTCTTCAGCAGGCCCCCAGAAATGAGATTTCAATGCGTACGCAGGAAAAAACCACTTCTTATTTCCGGCAAAAAAAGTGTACCATGTATCATATGTTTCCCCTGAGCGGTTATTACCGATGGCGCAAGGCCCCGTTGTTCCCACGACGGATTAAGAATGAAAACTTGAAGCATCTCAAGACAACAGACGGAGGATTTTCCATGAACGCTATCCGACGATTTCGAATTCAATTCATGGTGGTTGCCAGCTTGGTTGGAATCTTGATACTGTCCGGCTTGGCCCATGCCACCCCCCGCTTGGCCTTACAATGGTCCATGGTAGAGTATTCATGGCCAGCAGGAAGAACCGGGACCATGAAAATTTATATTCCGGATGGCCCGTCACCCTTTGGTTCCATTCCGGATTTGCGGATTTTCGACACTGGTCTTTGGGCTGTTACGGAGTGGAACAGTCTTGGCGGTTGCAACTCTTCCTTTTTGGCCGGTGGCCATCAGGAAGGCTGGCTGCTGGGCCCAGTAACGGATATTTCCGCAGTGAGATCCATGCACCCCACGGCCAGCATGTATTTCGCCGTGGCTACCGGCATGTTCGGTGATACTGGCTATGCAACCAGGTATCCCTGTAGCGGCGCACCCATAACGGAACCGTGGTCCATTATGGTCCCATTCATACTGCCACAACCACACTCTTATGTGCCAGGCCAGGGATACCATGTCGGTGATCTATGGTATGCAACGGACTACAATTCCTCTGGGAACTGGTATTATCTTTATAGTCCCACCCCTCTTTAAACAATTGTCCGGCCACCCCCATAAAAGATCAGGGACAAAAAAATGAAAAGTTGGACAGATAAAATCATTTTTCGCGATTGACCCCGAAAAATCTTGCCATTACAGGTAAGCCCCGACAGGATTCGAACCTGTGAGCTACGGCTTAGAATGCGTGAAATTGTTTTTCCTTAAAAAAATGTGGGAATAAAACCAATCTTATTCCCTCCCTTTGGCCGGGAGAAAACGCAACATTTTTTGGGGATGAAGCTCAAAATCAAACCCGCGCCTATTTCTTACAACTCCTTTTGGCGGCCTCCCGAATATCGACGTTGCGTTTTATGTTCAACCAGACTCGAATCAACAATAGAAAATTTAGTTCCGGGAAAATCTTTTCGCAAAGGGCGAAACTTGTGCCGTATATCGCCATGACAGGCGGCAGGATGAGGTAAAAGGCTGTGCTGGTGTCCAAGGCAACAGCATTGGCTAGATGTCCGATGCTCACCTTTGCGCAGAGTATCGCCCAAAGGCTATAGATGATCACGCCACGTGCCTGATGAAAGAACCTGCGTAGTGCCAGAAGCTGGACAACCGCGCCAAGAAGCAGGGAAACGACTAGAACATGTCCAACGACCACATAAGAAAGATATAACAGGTCACGATCGACCAACAGATCGTTGATCACTTCGTAAAGTTTGGGGGAGACATTGCTGCGAAATACCTGGCCGATCATGGTGTGTTGAAAGAGGTTCCAACCCCCCATTGCAATGGATAGAAGCAACCAGTAGAGAATGCAGACACAGCAAGAGAGGATAGCCAAGCGACAGACCGCAGCAACAACTCCATGCAACCAAAGCATGAAGCGGCGTTTCAATTTCCAAACGGAATCACGCCACGCAGGGATATATTTCTCAAGAAACACCAGCATGTTAGCTGGCATGACTATTTCCAGCAAGACGATTAACCGCTCCATAACCTCCCCTTCCCTCACCGTATTAATTTCGGGGCTATCCCAGATAACTAGCCGATGCCTTCTTTAACTAGTTATTTTAGCGTCGACGGGTGGAAATATCCCAAACAGCCTTGCAGGTTGGAAATGCGGTTGGAAATAAAAAAAGAGTTTCTAGGACAAACCCTGGAAACTCTTGGTACTACTGGTGCGCCCGACAGGATTCGAACCTGTGACCTACGGCTTAGAAGGCCGGTGCTCTATCCGGCTGAGCTACGGGCGCACATGTGCGACAGATATTAGAACGATCGGGCCAAGAAAGCAATACCGTTTTCGCCCGCATCCTGCGGCCGGCCCTATTCTTTCTTCTTCACTTCTTTCCAGACCGGACCTTTGGCGGTATCGACCACTTCAATGCCCTTTTCCGCCAATTCCTGGCGCACCCCGTCCGCCTTGTGCCAATCCTTTTGTTTTCTCGCTTCTTCCCGGTCCCGAATCAGTCGGTCGATCTCTGGGGCAAGGGGACATTCCTCAAGCCGCATGATCCGTAGTACGGAATTGACCCGGCGCAAAGCCTCCAGGATATAATCCTTCTGCTCACGGTCAAGGAGGCCTTGGCTCAGGATCGGGTTGGTCTTTTTGACGAAATCGAAAAGCGCGGCAAAGGCTTTGGAGACGTTGAGGTCATCGTCCATGGCCGCAAAAAACCGGCCTTCCATGTCGGAAAGATAGGCGGCGACCTCTGGGTGGGGCAATCCAGGCGGCAGGCAGAGGAGCTTGCCGACAAAACCGTCGAGGCGTTGCAGGTTCTTACGAGCCGCGTCCAGACTACGGAAGGAAAAATTGATCGGCTTGCGGTAATGGGTGCGGATCAAGAAGTAGCGCATCTCCCTACCGCTGTAGCCCTTGGCCAGGACATCCCGCAGGGTGACGATATTCTGGTTGTCTGCGGACATCTTCTTGCCGTCCATCAGCAGCAATTCGCTGTGCAGCCAGAAATTCGCCAGGGGCTTGCCGGTGATTGCCTCGGCGATGGCGTTCTCGTTCTCGTGGTGCGGAAAGAGCAGATCGCGGCCGCTGGTATGGATATCCATGGTTTCGCCGAGCAGATGCAGGGTCATGGCCGCGCATTCGATATGCCAGCCGGGCCGCATGTTTCCCCACTCGGTCGCAAAGAAGATGCCGCTTTTCAGCTCGCTTAGGGTCGAACGCTTGAGCAGGGTGAAATCAACCGGGTTTTCCTTTTCATAGTCGTCAAGATCAACGGTTTTCCCGACCTGAATCTTGCTCAGGTCCACGCCGGAAAGCCTGCCGTATTTGGCGAATTTCGAGATATCAAAATAGATGGAGCCGTGTTTTTCGTAGGCATAGCCCTTGTCTACCAGCTTTTTGGCCAGAGCGATCATGGCCTCCACATGCGCGGAGGCTCTGGGGTAGCCGGTGGCTTCCTCCACCTCCAGGGTAGCCAGATCCTGCTTGAATTCCTGGATATAGGCGTCGGTGAACCCGGCGAGGCTCTCTTTGCTTTTGCTCGCGCCCTGGATGGTGTTATCATCCAGGTCGGTGAAATTCATATAGAATTTCACCTGATAGCCTGCAAGCGTCAGTACCCGGTGGATGAGATCGGCAACCATAAAACGACGGCAATGGGCCAGGTGGGCCAGCTCGTGGGCGGTGGGGCCGCAGGCGTAAAAGGTCACGGTGTCCGGCACAATGGGCTTAAACACCTCTTTCTTGCGGGAGAGGGTATTGAAAAAACGCAGCTCCGCCTGTTGGAACTCCTCGGTTTCCTGTTTGGTGAAAAGCTCGGTGCTGAGATACTTCTCGCCGCCATCGGGGAAGATGGCCACCAACACCCCCTCTTTCAACTGGGCGGCGCGGGTCAGGGCTGCGGACATGGCGGCCCCGGAGCTCATCCCGGCAAAAATCCCCTCTTTTTTGGCCAGGAGCCGGACCGTGCTAAAGGCCTCTTCATCCGGGATGTTGATGATCTGGAATGGGAGTTTTTTGTCAAATATTCCTGGGGTATAAGACTCCTTCATGTTCTTGAGCCCTTGCAGCTTGTGGCCGAGAAAGGGCTCTACGGCGGTGATGCGTACCTCGGGGTGGAACTCGCTGAAATATCGGCACAACCCCATGACGGTGCCGGAGGTGCCCAGGGTGGCGACGATATCCGTCACCTTGCCCTCGGTCTGTTCCCAGATCTCCGGTCCGGTTGTCTTGTAATGGGTCAGCCAGTTTGCCGCATTGTTGAACTGGTCGGTGAGGAAATAGCGATCCGGATACTGACGGGCCAGGGCATAGGCCTGTTCGATGGCCCCATCGGTGCCGCGCTTGCCGGGAGTGAGCAGGATTTCGGCGCCAAAAGCCTCCATGATCTTGCGCCGCTCGATGGATGCCGATTCCGGCATGATCAGCTGGCATTTATAGCCCTTGACCGCACAGACCATGGCCAGGCCGATGCCGGTGTTGCCGCTGGTGGCTTCCAGCACGATCTTGTCCGGGGTCAATTCGCCCTCGGCCTCGGCGGTTTCAATCATGTTCAGGGCCACACGGTCCTTGACCGAGCCGCCGGGGTTGAAGGCCTCCAGCTTGGCGTAGATAGCCACCTTCTTGAAGGGATTCAGGCGCTTGACGGGGATCAGCGGGGTGTTGCCGATCTTGTCGAGGATGGAGGCGATGGCCGTTTTTTTTAGCGTGGGTGATGGCGTCATGGTGGACTCAGCCTTTGGGGTACATCCCGGAACACGGGAAAATAGCAGGATCAATTATCAACGATATCGGCAGAATACAACAGAACCGTCGGGCAAACCAGCCAAATTATTGTTCGCCAATGGGGAGCGTGAGGCGAGGAAGGCATAAAAAAAGGCAAGCCCCATAAGGGCTTGCCTTGAACCAACTGCACAGTACAGCGAAAAAGACTAATTTTTAGGCTTCATTCTCCAGCTTGACGCTGATCGCCACCTTGTAGAGGATGGAGAGGATGAAGAAGCCCGTGGCCCAGATGGCTGCGGTGATGCCAAGCTCCTGGACACTTGGGTAGTACTCGGTAACCTGATCCAGCATGTTCGGCACAAAACCGCCGAGCACTAGGCCGAGGCCCTTGTCAATCCAGAAGGAAATGAAGATGAGGAGGCAGGAAAGCACCAGCAGCCCATCGGATTGCCTGGCCCGGGAAACAAAGATTAAACCGATGCCGACCAAGCCCATGATGACCGAGGCCCGCATGAAGGGTACCAGGTTGTTGAACACCTCATCCCCATGACCAAGGCCCCAGTAGAGGTAATCCAGGGTATGCATATGGCCGGGGATCTGACTGTAGTAAGCGACAAATACTTCGCAGCCCAGGAAGAAAAAGTTGAGCATGGCGGCATAGCCGATGATGGTCACCAGCTTATCCTGTGCTTCACGGCCCACGTCAAATTTGGTGGTCCGCTTGAGGATCATGGCGATGACCATCAGCAGGGCCGGCCCCGCGGCAAAGGCAGAGGCGAGAAAGCGCGGGGCGAGAATGGCGGTGAGCCAGAAATGACGGCCCGGCAGACCGCAGTACAGAAAGGCGGTGACGGTGTGGATGCTGATCGCCCACGGGATCGAGAGGTAGATGAAGGGCTTGATCCACTTGGGATACTTGATCCCCTTGTACTCGGACTGCAAAACCACCCAGCCGCAGAGGACGTTGAGGAACAGGTAGCCGTTCAGGACGATCATGTCCCAAAATAGCATGGAATGCGGAGTGGGATGGAGCAGCACGTTCATGGCCCGCATGGGCTGGCCCAGGTCAGCGATGATGAACATCAGACACATGGCGATGGCAGCAATGGCCATGAACTCGCCCAAAATGACGATGCGGCCGAAGGCCTTGTAGTTATGGAGATAATACGGCAACACCAGCATCAGGCCACCGGCGGCAACGCCGACCAGAAAGGTAAATTGGGAGATATATATCCCCCAGGTCACATCTCGACTCATGCCGGTGATGCCCAGGCCATAGTTAAACTGCTGCACGTAACAGAGGCCGCCTACACCCATTATGGAGAGCAGGAAGAGCATCCATAGCCAGTACCCTGTGCTTCCTTTTAATGCTTTTTCGATCATGGTCTGTACCTCAAATAATATAGAAGAGGGATGGATGTGTCCCTGCAGAGGGTTTCCGCTGGATGGTGAAAGTTGTCTTCAGTACCTGGCTGATCTCGGAGTTGGGATCATTCAGGTCGCCGAAGACAAGGGCCTTGCTTTGGGCTGCCGCTTCCACACAGGCCGGAATCTGGCCGATGGCCAACCGCTCGGTGCAGAAATTGCATTTTTCCACCACCCCGCGCATCCGAGTGGGGAATTTTGGGTTTTCCGCCTTGATAAACGGCTGCCCGTTGGCATCCTTGCCCCGCGGGTCGCGCCAGTTGAAGCTTCGCGCGCCGTAAGGGCAGGCTGCCATGCAGAAGCGGCAGCCGATGCAGCGGTGGTAGTCCATGCCGACAATGCCGTCCTTGCTCCTAAAGGTCGCTTGGGTGGGGCAGGCGCGGACGCAGGGCGGGTTGTCGCAGTGGTTGCACAGGGTCAGGATCGGCAGGGAATTTAAGCCTTCCGGCTGCTTGTACTGGCTGCTATCATCCGGGAAAACATGCTTGAAGGAGTCCACCCAGATCCACTTGATCTCATCCTTCTTGTTGCCGAAGTCCGGCACATTGTGGATGGTGTGGCAAACAGAGACGCATTTGTCAGCGAGCCCTGGATTCTCGGTGAACTTCTTGACATCAATGACCATGCCATAGCGTTTGCCGGTTTTTGCTGCGGCAGCACCGTGGCCACCAGCGGCGGCAGCAGCCTCGCCGTGTTCGGAGGCAATGGCCTCGCCCTTGAGCAGGGAGTTAAAGGCCGTGGGTACGGCAATGCCGGCAATGGCGGTGAGCCCGGCAATCTTCAAAAAATCTCTTCTCTTGCTATCCATGTTACATCGCCTCCTTCGGCTGGAGATGACAATCCCAACAATACGGTTTCACGGAGGTATAGTTGTGGCAGGTGTCACAGAATTTCTTTTTATCGCTGTGGCATTTCATGCAGCCATTCTGCAGGCTCCGCACATACTCGGTGCCGTTGGGGGTTTTCCCGGTGCGGGCCCCGTCTTCGCGCAGGATGTCATCGCGCCACTGGTTGAGCAGCACCATGTGCGAGGTCCGCATATACGCGGTTGGCGCAACACACTCCGTGTAGTCTTTTGGTTTTTCAGGTTTAGGCAATTTACTGAGATCCCCGGACTTATACCACATCGGGGATGTCATGACGCCCAAGAACAGTATCAACGCAGGTATGATTCTTCCTTTCCCGTACATGGCTATCAGCCCTCCATTCCTGCAAGTGGCTCAAAACGGAGACCCGTTTCACGCTCTTTTTCTCCCTCCATGACCAGGGCGTTGCCAACCAACTCAGACACGCCGCAGACCTCCACATCGGGATTCCAGTAGTTGTTCAGGCTCGTCAAGGTGGCGCGGTCGATGGCGCATACGCAGGAGAGCATATTGACTGCATGCTTGTCGCGTACATGTTTGACCGCATTGGCCCTTGGCAGGCCTGCCCGCATTCTCAGTTCCATGATCTCATCGGTGTTCAAGCCGGTGCCGCTGCCGCAGCAGAAGGTTGATTCACGGATGGTGTTTTCCGGCATCTCGTGGAAATTATTTACCACATTCTTTAAGACATACCGGGGCTCCTCAAGCAAGCCCATGGCGCGAGCCGGGTTGCAGGAATCATGATAGGTGGCGATCCGGTGATCGTTGCGCTTCGGATCAAGCTTCAGCTTGCCGTGCTTGATCAGATCGGCGGTGAACTCACTGATGTGGACCATCTTGGTGGAGGCCGCATTCTCGAAAACCGTGCCGGTAATGGGTGACTTCGGGACTTGCAGGAAATCGGCCGGGCCGTTCATGGTGTCCATGTACTGATGGAGCACCCGCCACATGTGGCCGCATTCGCCGCCCAGAATCCACTTGACCCCCAGACGCTTGGCCTCGGCATACATCTTGGCGTTGAGCTTCTTCATCATCTCGTTGTTGGTGAAGAGGCCGAAGTTGCCGCCCTCCGAGGCGTAGGTGCTGAAGGTGTAATCCAGGCCGATGTGCTCGAAAAGCAGGAGGTAGCCCATCGCCGTGTAGATGCCCGGTTCGGCGAAGACATCCGCCGAGGGGGTGATGAACAGCACTTCCGCGCCCTTGCGGTTAAACGTCGGGTTGCAGCGGATGCCGGTGATCTCCTCGATGTCGTCGCAGAGATACTCGATGTTGTCTTTGAAGGTGTGGGGCTGGAGGCCCATGTGGTTGCCGGTGCGGTTTGAGTTGGCAGCCGGCTCCAGGATCCAGTTGATGTTGACCCCCACCAGATGGAGGAGCTCGCGGCCCATCATGGTGATTTCGGCGGTATCGATGCCGTAGGGGCAGAACACCGAGCAACGGCGGCATTCGGTGCACTGGTAGAAGTACATGAACCATTCCTTCAGTACCCCGAAGGTCATCTCGCGGCCGCCGGCCATCTTGCCGAGAAGCTTGCCGGCCAGGGTGAAGTCGTTCCGGTATACGGAGCGCAGAAGCTCGGCCCGGAGAACCGGCATGTTCTTGGGATCGCCGGTGCCTAAGAAGAAGTGGCACTTGTCGGCGCAGGCGCCGCAGCGGACGCAGCAGTCCATGAAGATTTTCAGCGAGCGGAACTTGTCCAGCCGTTCCTTGAGGCCTTGGAGGATGATCTCCTTCCAGTTCTCCGGCAGCTTCCAGTCGTCGCTCTCCGGGTCCCAGAGCCTGGGGTTGGGGAACTTGTGGTATTCGACAATTTCCTGTTTTGCAGGGTAGGCATAATTGCCGGGCTTGAAATTAGCCGGGACGTCCCACCAGTCGTTTTTCGGAACAGCCCCGGTCATCATGGACGGGGCCTTCGCTACGCTTACACCGAGTTTATCTGCTTTCATGATTGCCATTGTTCTTATTCCTTCTCAACGGGTATTCCGCCTTCCTTCATGAACTCCCTGAACTCGTCTTCGTAGGCAGCGTAAGAATGCGGCTTGATGTTGGGATCATTCCACGGATTGATGTGCCGGACCATCCGGCTGTTGTTGGCCATGTTCCGGGTGGGGCTCATGAAGACGCCTGCCATGTGCATCAGTTTGCTGAAGGGGATGTAGATCAGCAGGGCGCAGACCAGGAAGACATGGATGAAGAAGATCGAGCCGATCTGGCCTACGGCGATGGTCGGGGCAAAGGTGGCCAGGCCATGGGTCAACTGCTTGATCGCGACCACGTCAGCCCTGAAAACATAGCGCATCAGGATGCCGGTGAAGGCGATGCCGAAGATCAGGAACAAGGGGAAGTAGTCGCCGGGCAGCGAGATGTAACGGATGTTGCTAAGCATCACCCGGCGGAGGAACAAAAAGGCGATGGCGCCGAGGAAGAGGGCGTCGGTCTGGTAGAAAACCGGGGCGCCGATCTGCAAGAATCCGTCGCCGAACTCAAGGGCCGCTACAAAGCCGGGGACCGGGTCCATGAACAGCCGCATGTGGCGGAGAACAATGACCAGGAAACAGTAGTGGAACAGGATGGCGAACAGCCAGAGAAACTTGCTGGAGCCGTACACCAGCTTGGGGCCTTCGTGCATCTCCGCCTTGGTGTTGCGGAACAGGGAGCGAAACAGGAAGACCTCCAGAAACATCCTGGCGATGACCCCGAGTTTGGTGGAGGGGCAGTCGATCTTATTCTGTTTGATCCAGGGCAGGGAGTTGGCCTGACCACAGGTGGTCGGAATCCGGAAGGGAACCGGAGATTTTGCCCAGTACAGCACGCGGTAGGCAAACCCTCCCAGAAAGAGGGCAAAGGCAAGATAGGGCAAGATAATCCCCGTCAATGCCTGCCCACCCGGCACCTGGGCGGCCACCAGGGCGACCGCGATAAGCGCCAACACTGCGATGAATGGACTCAGGATTCTCATTTACTGTTACCTCGCATCATTGTTACACGTTAATGGTTTTAGGAGCCGTTACGAAACAAGTGCTTTCCGGTCGGTTCGTTACGGCTCCTTATGCCGGATATACCAATCAGATGACAATATTGTTTTGTTGCAACGGCTTAAGCTCCGCCTTGGGGGCCATTTCGTTCATCAGTTTCGAAGGGCAACCGCCGTCCGTGGTGATGTGGTTTCCACTTTTAATCTCCGCTACCCGGGTCTGGTAGAGCCTTTCCCGGCTGGCGGCATACAGATCGAACATGGTGTAGGCCAGGATGTCGGCCTTTTCCTCAAACGCCAGCCAGCCGTCAAGATCCGCCACTTTTTCTTTGTGGCACACAGACTTGACCACCCTTTTCAGAGTGTAAGCCATGGAGACCGCCTCGGAAGGGGCAAAGGTCTGCACAGCGCGGATCTGGACCATCTGCTCCAGGGAAGCAACTATTTTTTCGGCCTCGTTTGTTTCGAAAAGCAATCCGTACACTTCCCAGAGGCTGCTTTTTACCGCATAGCCCACCGGGTTGGCAAACTGGTCCTTCTCTTTTTTGAAGATCCGGGCGCCATCCTCCGGGTAGGTCGCCAGCACCTGATCGACCCAAGCATCCAGAATCTCGCCCTTATTTTCGATGAGCAGTTCTTGCAACAGCATGATTTTCCTTCTTGAAACCCCTATTTTTCAGGGGAAAAATCCTACATCCTGAATGGCCATTCAGAATATGAATGGCATTGGTAGCATGTTTCAATCGAGATTTCAACAAGAAAAATAGGCGGGAAAAGGGGCGGATCAGGAGATGGTGTCGAGGAGAATGCCGGCTTCCTGCTGGAGGTTTTTGAGGAGAACCGGCAGATCGTTCAGGTCAATGACCACGTCGCCGATAATGGCGCAGCGTTCATTGCCGGTGCAGTCATAGACATCAAGGGAATAGCCGTGATCGTCTTTGATGAGGACAAGATGGATGAGGATTTTCTGATTTTCAAGATGGGTGTTAACCTGCTCTACAAGACGGCGCACCGCAGTTTCCTCGGTGGAGGGAAAAAGAGCTTGTCCCTGCTGCCGGCGCTCCTCCCTGTTGCGCTGCCATTCCCGCGTGAAGGCGCCGATGCGCGCCACCGGGGTGAGGCCGTCAATGGGGGCGACCTTTTTTTCCGATCTATACGGATCGATTCGTATGGGTCGTGGAAATTTGATCTCTTCGGAAATAACCATTGTCTCCCCCTGCCTGTGGCTTTTCCTTTCGCGCCTTATTGCTTCTCCTTGATATTCTGTCACAATACCCATCGACATTATTGTCGGTGAACGATAGTTTTTTTGTCTTAAATATCTCTCGTCACACCTTCCCGGGCAAAGAAAATCTCCGTGTCGCCCTGTCCTGCCGCCACGCAATATTTCTCCGACAAGGCGTCGATTTGGTCATCGGTGCGCATGGGATCATGATGAAACAGGGCCAAGGCTTTCACCCCGGTTTGTTTGGCCGCGCCAATGGCATACTCAAAAGATGAATGGCCCCAGCCCAGAAATTTGGCCGTGTATTCCTCATGGGTGTATTGGGTGTCATGCACCAAAAGGTCCGCCCCGGAAAAAAACTGCCCCAGAACGGCATTCTGTTCCTTAGCCACCAGTTCGCCCTCTGTGGCCATGTCTTCGTCATAGGAAGGGTCTTCCCGGTCTGTGCAGAAAACATTGCGGAACGGCTCGGTATCATAGGCCGTGCAGATCGTCTTCCCTTGGTAGGCAAAGCGGTAACCAAGGCAGAGGATGGGATGATTCAAGTATTTTGCCGTCACAGTAATGCCGTCGCCCAGATCGCGCACCCCTTCCTTGAGATCCAGATATTCAATCTTGGCGGCAAGCTCTGCCTGGCGCACCGGAAAATAGCGGTAGGTCAACTGGCCCCCGACGATCTTTTCCAGGGTGTCGCCCTCAAAACTGACCGGACCATGAACCCGGATGGTGCTCCCCGGCACATAGATGGGGGTGAAAAAGGGAAATCCCATGATGTGATCCCAGTGCGTATGGGTCAGAAAGATATCCGTATTGATGGGCCCTTTCTTCAAATCGTTGGCCATCATGAAATTGCCCAGCTCCCGAAGACCGGAACCGGCATCGATGATGATGAGACGATTAATTTCCGGGAAACGCAGCTCAATGCAAGCCGTGTTCCCCCCATACTTCATGGTTCTTGGGCCGGGACAGGGGATGGAACCCCGAACCCCCCAAAATTTGACCTGGATACTCATAATTTCTCCCTGGCGACCTGAAGGAAAACCTGGGCCTTTTCGATTTCCTGCTGCACAACCAAATGCAGACTCGAAAGATCAAGCCATTTGAGGCCGACCTGAGTGAGAAGATCATTGACCCTGGACATGTCCGGGTAGCGGTCCCCGGCGGAACCTACGTCAAATAGGTTGGCGTAGGTGTTTGCCAGGGCCACCACGGCGATCAGCTGCTGGTTGTCTGCCGAAGCCTTTTCCGGGGTGTGATGGAAGCGGAGCATTTCGGTGAGGCCAAGGTTGAGCTGCCACTTATCGGCGATCATCTTTCCTGCCCGGCTATGATCGAAGCCCAACAGCATCTCCTCGGCTCGCGGCAATGGCCCCTGCTCAATGGCCGACAACTCCAGGGCCTGCCGGTATTCCTCGGCGAAACAGTTGTTCAGCGGGATTTTCCCCAGATCGTGAAGTAGCCCGGCAACAAAGAATTCTTCCTGCATCATGCCGGGGATTCCCTTAAGGCCAGCCAGGGCCTTGGCCATTACCCCCACACAGAGGGAGTGGGTCCAAAACGCATCCATCGACAGTGAGCGAAAAGAGTCTTCCCGCCCCATGCTGCCCAGGACCGCGGTACTCAAGGCCAAGTTTTTCACGGTGTTGACCCCGAGCATGATGATCGCCCGGGTGAGGGAGCTGATCTGGTTGGGCAGGGAGTAATAGGCCGAGTTGATAAGCTTGAGCACCTGTCCTGTCAGGACCGGGTCCAGGGCGATAACCCGGTTCAGGTCGTTGGCCGAAGTGTTGGCGTTGTTGCAGACCTGTAGAACCTTGGTCACCGTGGTGGACAGGCTCGGCATCCGCTCGATATATTTTTGAATCAGCGCGAAGCGCTGTTCGTTGGTCAGGGGAACCCCGGGCATCAGCAGACCTATCGTTAAGGTTTAGAACATAGTAGCTGAGGCTGACCGTGCGGTCAAGGAGGGGCGGGTCAACAATCGTGCTTTATCAGAAAATCACGGACCATTTCGTTCATGATTTCAACCCTGGATTTGCCGGTTTCATTAACAATAATCCAGACGCAGCGTTGAAAGGCCCGAAAAAGATCACAGTCCACCTGGAGGGTCAGGCGTTCGGTTTCCCCCTCTTCCAGAGGTTCCTCGGCACTATTGGCGTTCGGAGCCACGAATCAGCAGCCTTCCTGCCTGTTAAAGGCCACCGCCTCGGCATAGGTGACCCCGGACCCGCCAAAGATATCAAGCGCGCTCCCGATGGTGACATCCAGGCGGTTCAGACCCAACTCCTTGACCCGATGGAGATCGGCGAGATTTTTAACCCCGCCTGCATAGGTGGTGGGAATAGGACTGAAACGACCCAGCAGCGCAGTGAGTTCCTCTTCGATCCCAGCGCATTTGCCCTCCACGTCAACGGCGTGGATCAAAAATTCACAACAGTGACCGGCAAAATACCCGAGGGACTGCTCAGAAACCCTCACCTGGGTAAACTTCTGCCAGCGATCGGTGACGATATAATAGGCATCCCCCTTTTTCCGGCAGCTCAAATCAAGGACCAACCGATCCTTACCCACGGCCCGAACCAACTCTTTAAGCCGGTCTTCATGCACCACCCCGTCCTTGAACACCGCCGAGGTGACAATAACCGCGCTGGCCCCCTGATCCAGCCAATGGGCGGCATTGCCCGCCGTGATTCCGCCGCCCAGCTGCAACCCTCCGGGGAAGGCCTGCAAGGCCCCGGTGGCCGCAGCTTCGTTGCCCGGACCCAACATGATCACATGGCCACCGAACAGCCCGTCATGCTTATACATGGTGGCATAATGGGAGGCTGGCTGCTCCGAAGCAAAGTTGATGGTCAGGCTCCCCTGTTGTGGTTGTGCGTCCGAGAGGGTGGAGCCGACAATCTGCTTTACCAGGCCATGATGGAGGTCAATGCACGGTCTAAATTTCATGATGTATCATCTGTCCTGAATAACTGGCTATTTTTCTAAGGAAGAGTAGCCCCTTCTTCGGAAAAAGGTCAACAAAAAAGGTGGACAGCTTACGCCGCCCACCTTGTGCCGATCGTCCTTATACTGCAACCGCAAACGCTTACTTGCAATCTTCCCTGATCATGAAGGTACGGGGATCAAGCTTGAGAAGCTTGCCACATTTGCTGACCGCCGCAGAGCCCTTGATGATCTTCAGGTCGATGCAGTCGCTCTGCGGTACGGGCTGGAGAAGGACAACGGTGTTGAAAAGATCTTCCATGCCATTACAGGGGGCAGGTACTGCGGTTGCGCTCTGACTGTCTGCCCCCTCGCTGCATACGGAGGAAAACCAGATCTGCAGATCCATGGCCTTGGCCAGTTCCCGCATCCCTTCCAGCACCGCGCGGTCGGTTTTGACAAAATCAAAGCCGTCAACCACCATACAACTCGGTTTGATGACGTTCTGCTGCACAAGGTCATGCAACCGTTCTTCCAGTTTGGCAAGGCTGAACTTGGACTCGTTGAAGGTGATGATCATCCGGTTGCGCATGATCCCGTCGTGAATCTCTCCCGCGTTGTCAAGCTTGCAACCCTCGGCGATATCCTTGAACATGTCTTCGTACCAGAGCTTGGTCTTATCCAGGCTCTGACCGACACTGACATGGACAACCTGCTTGTCGTTCAACAGGCTGTCCAGGGCGATCTGCACCAGCAGGGCGGTTTTGCCCGTGCCGGCCTGTGCCATGACCAACCCCATCCGGCTGGATTCCTTGGCGTCGCTTTCACCCTTCAGGTGGCGGATGGGATTTTTTTCAATCAGATCTTTTTTCAGCATGGCGGTATCCTATTTTTTATTTTTCAGGGCCTTGGCAATCAACTCTTCGGCAACGCTCTTGGGCACCTGTCGGTAGGCGGCAAATTCCATGGTAAATTCTGCCTTGCCCTGGGTCAAGGAGCGAAGATCGGTTGAATAGCCAAACATCTCGGAAAGCGGAACCTCGGCCTCGATGACCGTGTACGCGTCTTCCTCGTTGGTGCCGATGATGATGCCGCGTCGCTGGTTCAGGCTGCCCATGATCGAGCCCTGAAACTCGGAAGGGCCTTCAGCGGCAACCTTCATGATCGGCTCCATGATCATCGGTTTGGCCTTGGCGTATGCCTCCTTGAACCCGCCGATGGCGGCCAGCTGGAAGGCGATATCCGAAGAGTCCACGGCATGGGAGGCGCCGTCGGTGATGGTGCAGCGCACCCCGGTGACATGAGCACCGACGAGCGCGCCTTTGTCCAGACACTTCTGGAAGCCCTTGTCGCAGGAGGGGATGTACTCGCGGGGAACAGAGCCGCCGACAATCTTGTCGACAAATTCATATTCACCCTCTTCCATCGGCTCAATGAAGCCGGCAACACGACCAAACTGGCCGGAGCCACCGGTCTGCTTCTTGTGGGTATAGTTGAACTCGGCCCGTTGGGTGATGGTTTCACGATACGCAACCTGGGGTGCGCCCACCGTTACCTCTGCCTTGTATTCTCGCTTCATCCGTTCAACGTACACGTCAAGATGCAGCTCACCCATGCCGGAGATAATGGTTTCCATGGTCTCAGGGTCAACAAAGGTCTTAAAGGTAGGGTCTTCCTTGGTAAAGCGGTTCAGGGCTTTGGACATGTTGTCCTGGGCCTTGTTGTCCACCGGGGCAATGGAGAGAGAGATAACCGGTGCCGGCACATGCATGGAGGTCATGGAGAAGTTGTAATCCGACCCGCTGGTGAAGGTGTCGCCGGAGGCGCAGTCGATGCCGAACAGGGCCACGATGTCGCCGGAGCCTGCTTCGTCGATCTCCTCCATATCGTCGGAATGCATCCGCACCAACCGGCCGACCTTGGCCTTCTTGCCGGTCCGGACATTGACGATGGAATCGCCTTTTGTCAAGGTGCCTTGGTAGGTGCGGACATAGGTGAGCTGCCCGTACCGGCCATCCTCAAGCTTGAAAGCCAGGGCCAGCAAGGGGTCGCTCGAATTGTTGCTCACCTTGACCTCGGCCTCGTCATGATCCAGATCCAGGGCGAAGTTGTCAACATCGGTCGGGCAGGGCAGGTAGGAGACTACCGCGTCGAGCAGGAGCTGCACCCCTTTGTTCTTGTAGGCGGTGCCCATCATAACCGGGGTGAACTCCATGGACAGCGTGCCCGTGCGGATCGCAGCCATGATCATTTCCTCGGTGGGCGTGCCTTCCAGCACGGCCTCCATCAATTCATCGGAGAACATGGAAACTGCGTCCAGCATCTCTTCCCGCTTGATGTCGCATTCCTCTTTGTACTGGGCGGGAATCTCCTCTTCGCGGATCTTGTCGCCGTTTTCTCCATCAAAATAGATGGCTTTCATGCGGACCAGATCTATAAGCCCCTGCATGTCGCCTTCGAGTCCCATGGGCACCTGGATGGGCACCGCATTCAACGCCAGCTTGTCGCGGAGTTGCTTGATGACCCGGTCCGGATTGGCGCCGGTGCGATCACATTTATTGATAAAGGCCACGCGGGGAACCCGGTAACGGGTCATCTGCCGATTGACCGTGATGGACTGGGATTGCACGCCGCCAACGGAGCAGAGAATCAGCACCGCGCCGTCGAGTACGCGCAGGGCCCGCTCAACCTCGATGGTGAAATCCACATGGCCGGGGGTGTCGATGATGTTGATGGCATGGTCTTTCCAGTCGCAATAGGTCGCGGCGGAACAGATGGTGATGCCCCGTTCCCGCTCCAGCTCCATGGAGTCCATCTTGGCGCCGACGCCGTCCTTGCCGCGTACTTCATGGATGGCATGAATACGCTGGGTATAAAAAAGGATGCGCTCGGTCAGGGTGGTTTTTCCCGAGTCGATATGGGCGCTGATTCCAATATTGCGGACCTTCGTAATGTCTCTCATGGTAAATCTTCCACTCCATTCGTGCATGTGTGCGGTTACGCCTGGCGCCGGTCAAGGCACCATACCTTGGTAAACCGGCATTAAAAAACGGCCCTAATCCGGGGCCGTATGGACAGTCTTTTTCAGAACCGGCACTTTTACCCCTAAGCCCGGTTGCTGTCAAGGGAAAAATTCGGCGCATTCGCACGCAGTTACTTGTGGCAGGGAGGGGGAAAATTGGGTGCGATGGGAGAAAGGAAGAGTAAGCAAGTAAGCCCGGGAGAAAACGCCATCGCTTAAGAAGGCCACTGGCCCAGATATCGTGTGCGTCTTATCGGCTGGATTGATCTGGTGATTTAGCCAGGTGAATCTGGTGATTTCGCCAGATTCACATCCCCCCTCTCCGTGCCTGAACACGCATCATACTGTTTCTACGTCAATTTTTTTCTGACAGGCCATGGCATTAATCTTGCTAACTTCCTGATGAAGATCAGCGCACTGAGGTGTGTCTTGTATATGATTGGGCACCTCGAACACGCAATCAAGACGCAAGGGAGGAGAAAATGGGGAATTGGAGATGGCCGCCTGGGATTGGCGGCAGAGTTGGAGCCACTGCGGTAGGACTAAGGTGCCACGTTTGTTTCAAGACGTCAGGCCGAAACGCGTCCTGTCGGACGCAGAAGGAGGAGAAAAATGCGTAGAAATATTTTAATGCTTTCCCTGATCGCGGGGATGGTAGCCCTGTCCGGCGCGGGGATGTCCGTCAACAGCGCCAAGGCCGCCGCACCAAGTGCCGAGTCCTGCAAAGACTGCCATGCAGACCAGTTCACCAGCTTCATGAAATCCCGCCATGCCAAGGGAGCCATCACCGGCCCCAACGGCACCGGCGCCTGCCTCACCTGTCACGGCCCCAGCATGGCTGCCCACTTGGAAAAAGGCGGCGGCAAGGGGACCGGCGCGTTTGCCTTCAACAAGAAGGCTGATCCCGAAGCGAAGGCCGCACAGTGCCTTACCTGCCATAGCGATTCCAAGCATCTTGCCCTCTGGGAGTCAAGCAAGCACCGGTCCGCCGGACTTTCCTGCGACAGCTGCCATTCCGGCCACTCCAGCCTGGCCAAGAATCTGAAGATGCCCCAGACGGAGCTGTGCTTCTCCTGCCACAAAGATATCAAGTCTGAAGCCGGAAGACAGTCCCACCATCCCCTCAAGGAAGGCAAGATTTCCTGTAGCGATTGCCATGACCCGCATGGCTCGTTCAGCAGCAAGAGCCTGAAGGGGGACTCCGTCAACGAGCTCTGCTACAAATGCCACGCCGAAAAGCGCGGCCCCTTCCTGCACGAGCATCCCCCGGTTGCGGAAAACTGCCTGAACTGCCACATCTCCCACGGCGGCAACCACAACAAGCTGTTGGAACAAAAGACCCCCAACCTGTGCCACAATTGCCATACGGGAAGTGGCCATTTCACCGGGCCATATACTGCGGCAAATGGATTCAGTTCCACGACCACTGTGGCAGCAAGGGCGGTTGGGCGGTCTTGCCTGAACTGTCACGCCGCAATCCATGGCAGTACCGCGGCTGGCAAACAAGGCAAATACTTGGCCAGGTAAATATTTTGCTAATTTAGGGAGAAAACGATGAAAAAATATAATTATCTACCAGCAGTATTGCTGTTGCCCCTGTTATGTGCCCCTGGAGCCCAGGCGGCGGATAACGAGGTTACCGGCTTTGTCATGCCGTCGGTGAAAAGTGTTAATCTCAGCGGCAACAAGGCGAAATTCAGCGAATACGGGGATCCGGACAGCGGCTTCTCCGGCAGCGTCGAGGTGAAATCCGAGGCAGAGACCGGCTATGTGACTTTCAACGCCGACGACATCGCCCAGGACACCCAGAACTACACAATTGAGGGCGGTCAATACGGCAAGTTCAGGCTGGACGCCTTCTACAACGAAATTCAGCATAACAACACCTTCGACGCAAAAACCTTCTATACTGGTGGCGTAGGCACGGATCGGCTCACCAGCCCGCTGTCGAACGTGCGTTATGGTCAGGCGACCACCCCGGCGATGGTCACCTTGGGCAACACCTTCGACTATGAAATTTCCCGTGACCAGTACGGCGCCGGCCTCAGGTTGGACCTGATGAAGCCTTTCTTTGCCAACTTCTCCGTGTCCCGGGAAGATCGGCAGGGCCTCAGACCGATCGGCTCTGCAAATTCCAGCTTTCCTGCCGAACTCCCTGAGCCGGTGGACTACAAGACCAACATCATCCAGGCCGAAGTGGGCTATGGCAAGGATCCGTACTTTGCCTCGGTGGGATATACGCACAGCAATTTTGATAATGCCTACAATACCCTGTACTTCACCGATATCTACGCCACAGCGAACCAAACCTCTTTCGTCTCCTTGCCTCCGGACAACGACTATTCCAAGTTCGATCTCAAGGGAAGGGTCAAATTGCCGCTGAAAAGCGCTCTGGCGCTCGCGTATAGTCAGTCAAAGGCAGAAGCCGATGCGACCTTGTTTAATACCCTTAATCAAGGCGGCACTATTAGGACTCTCACTCTGGCCGACAGCGAATTTAACGGCAGGGTGGACACGACGAATTATTCCGCCGTGCTCACCTCGAGCCCGCTGGATTTTCTCGACGGGAAGATCTTCTACAAAAATTATGATACGAAGAATAAATCCGACAAGATCTCCATCATAGAATCTGGCACTACCGGCCAGCTTGGCAACGATCTCTTCGACTATAACAAGGAAAGCTACGGCATAGAGGCTGGTCTGAAACTGCCGGGACGTGTCACGCTGACGCCTTTCTACACGAAGGTGGAAACGGAGCGGCCCTTTACTCTGCTGCCAGCAACGGCGGCATTCAATCCGTCCTATGATGTCACCACCGACGACAACATTTACGGCATCAATGCCAAATGGAAGGGTACGGACTTCATCTCCGCCAATATTGGCTATGAGAGACTGGACCGTGATGACAACATGGACAGTTTCACCATGAAACACGGTACGGCTGTCCTCGATCCCTATACGCGCGAGTCTTACATTGCTTCGCAGAAAAGGGATACCTACAAACTCGGCTTCGATGTCTTCCCGACCGACATGTTGAGTCTGGGCTTTACCTTGAAACACAAGGATATCGACTACGACGAGACCCAAATCGGCCTCACGGGGGAACGCAGCAATACCTACGGGGTAAGTGCCAATCTTACGCCGAACGACACGGTATCGTTCTCCGCCTATGTCGATTATGAAACCGCTACACGCGAACAGCTCGTCAGGTTAGGAGCCACCACAGCTTCCACGGCGAATCCCGTTGACACCATCCCAACGGACGCTGCATACAACGCAACCACCGCCCTGAAGGATAAAAGTTTTGACTGGGGTCTGGGGGTAAATGTGATCGCCATCCCCAAAACCCTGATTCTGTCGGCGCAGTTCGACCACACCCGGTCGAACGGCTTTGCAGATTATACGTATGGCCCCACCAGTGCTGCTTTCCCTCCGGCTGGCTGGACGAACGACACGATCGATTTTAATACCTGGGATGACTACAAAAAGGATGCCCTGCAGTTGAAAGGGACGTACAGCCTTTCTGCGCAGGTTGACCTCACCGGCGGCTACGCCTATGAGAAATACAGATACAGCGACGGCCACTACGATAATTATCGGAATGTATACAATGCTAGCGCGACGGCTGGTGGCTACTTGAGCGGCGCGAATGCGAACCCGGATTATACCGCCAACGTGGTCTTCCTCGCCGCGAAGTACAAGTTCTAACCGGAGGCGATAGGCCGAGGCCGAACCTCGGTTGAAACGTCTGTACCTGAAATTCTTATGGGGGGAGGGGCATTGTCCCCTCCCCCCCTTTTTTTGGCATGGCGCTGATTGGCCCGTTGTGGTGTTGGGGAAAAAAAGTGAATGTGCAAGTCTTCTTCTGACTCAGGTGGCACGAATTGCATCTTGCACAGATACAGGGCGGCTGGTAGTCTTTTTTACCCACGGCGCTCCTCCTTCCGAGGTCGGAAGAGGGGCAACCTGTATGCCGCAAGCATAATACCATCGTGGTGCTATCTAACTGGAGAGAATTATGCGGTTGGTTTTTGCCCGAGACGTATGCCGTATCCTGCTGTGCTGCCTTTTTCTGCTCTTGCTGGCGGCTTGCCGCGATGAGCAGAGCGCTGCCCCGAAATCACCCCCTCTTCCAGCCAAAAAAATTATCATCGGCCTCATTCCCGAGCTGGACATCTTTGTCCAGAAAAAACGCTACGAACCCATTGCCCTCTACCTCTCCCAAAAAACAGGGACAGTTATTGAACTCAAAATCCTTTCCCGCTACGGGAACATCCTGACCAATTTCCAAAGCGAGGGATTGGACGGCGCCTTTTTCGGCAGCTTTACCGGAGCGCTGGCCATTAAGAAGTTGGGGGTTGAGCCCCTGGCTAGGCCTGAATACGAAGGTGGGGTATCCACCTATTACGGCATGGTTTTCGCCAGAAAAGACCGCGGGATAAAAACGGCACAGGATATGAAAGGCAAGGTCTTTGTCTTTGTGGACCGCGCGACCACGGCTGGCTGGCTTCTCCCGCTGTATTTCTTTCGAACACAGGGTATTCTGGATTACCGGTCCTGGTTCAGGGAAACCTATTTCAGCGGCACCCATGAGGATGCAATATATGATGTCCTGCATGGCAAAGCGGACCTTGGCGCGGCCAAGGATCTCGTTTTTTACCGGCTGGCCAAGGAAAACCCCAGAATCACGGAGGAACTGGAGATCCTCGCCACATCACCGAATGTTCCGGCAAATACCCTGGCAGTTCGACATGATCTGGACCCCGCCCTGAAAAGCGCGATTACACGCAGCCTACTTTCCATGGATCAGAATGCGGAAGGCCGCCATGCGCTGGCCCAATTCGGCGCCAGCCGGTTTATTGCAACCGTGGCGCAAGATTACACCCCAGTTCTTGAATATGCCGAACACATTGGCCTGGATCTGGCAACGTATGATTATGTCAATGATTGAGGCCTGCTCCCTGTGCCTTTGCGCCTCCCGACAACGTGGCCCTCAGTTGTAACGGCCTGAATCCCATGAGAATCAAAGCGATACTCGGCTTCATACTGCTCGTCTTTTTTTTCGGCGTTGGCGGAATGTATATTGCCAATACCAATACCAGAGCCATCGACAATCTTGAGAAGATCCTCGCCCTGCATCAGATGGAATTTCTTCGCGGCGACCTGCTCAATAAAGCAAAAATCATTCAATCGGATTTGCATCTCGCCACCACCCCACACAGCACAAACGTCGGAATTTTTGTCGAGCACGGCGAGGCGCTGCATCTCGCCGGAGAAAGTTGTTTCGGGTGCCACCATCCCGAACCCGTGATGCTGCGCCTGAGCAATCTGAGGCAGGGGATTGATGCTTACCTGAAAAAGGCAAGCCGGGTGTATACACTCAGGGCAAACCACGAGAGGCGGAACAGGGAAGAAGAGCTCGCCTTTTCGTCGGGCGTGGAGCTTCTTGGGGAAATTGACGGGTTGGTGGTGCTTTCCTCCGACAAGATTTCCCCAAAGATTACCAGAGCCCGGCAAGATATTTCCCGAATGAAAAATATCCTGCTGGGGCTGGTAACTGTCGCGCCTGTAATTGTTCTTGTTTTTACCTTCCTTTTTGTCAAACGCTTTTCCTCGTCCTTTTCCGTGCTCATCCGGGCAACGGAAAAAATCAAGGGGGGAGAATTGACCCACACCATTGATGAGCGACTGCCCGATGAGTTCAATGCGTTGGCCGAAGCGTTTAATGGTATGGCTGTTTCGCTGAAAAAGCAGTGCGATGCAGTTATTTCCGAACAGAACCGCTACAAGGTTCTTTTTGAATCGGCGGACGACGCCATCTTCATTATTGAAGCAGAAGGAGAGGCTGCGGGGAGAATCATCGCGGCCAATCGGGCTGCTGCGACCATGCACGGCTACACGGTCGACGAACTCTGCGCCTTGTCCATCCAGGATTTGGACACTGCTGAGAGCTCGGCACAAGCTCCGGTACGGATTCGAAACATATTGGCAGGAAAACGACTCGAGGTTCAATTGGAGCACCGGAGGAAAGACGGCAGTGTTTTCCCGGTGGAGGCTCGGGCCGGGCTACTTGAAATGGAAGGGCACAAATATATTTTGGCCTTTGACCGGGATGTGACCGTACGGACCCAGACCGAGGAAGCGTTGCAACGCTCTCGGCAACTGGCAATGGTCGGTCAGATGGCTGCCGGCCTGGCCCATGAAATCAAAAATCCTCTGGCCGGGATCAAGGTTTCCATGGAGGTTCTGATGGACGAGCTGGTGCTTTCCCCTGAAGATAAGGCGATTTTTGCGCGGACGGTCGGGGAGGTGCAAAGAATCGAGTCCTTGCTGAAAAATCTTCTCAACTATGCCAGGACGCCCAGACCGGTCTTTTCTCGGATCGCCCTGAACCAGCAGCTTGAAAACTCCATGAGAAATGCGGCCCTGTTGCTCAAATCCCCAGAATATGCGGCGACCAACCGAAAGGGGTTGGAATTCGTCCGCAACCTTGATCCGGATCTTTCCATAATCACGGCAGATCCTTCCCAAATGCAACAGGTGATCCTGAATCTGCTGCTCAATGCCATGGAGGCAACTCCCGCAGGGGGAACAATCACCGTGAGCACCAGACCGGGCCGGGGTGAAACCGTGGAGATGGTGATTGCTGATACGGGAAAAGGCTTGAGCGAAGAGGCCTGCACCAAGATCTTTCAACCGTTTTACACCACCAAGCACCAAGGGAGG